>JAUWPZ010000026.1 GCA_030611315.1 Sedimentisphaerales bacterium | reverse complement strand
TTGTATTTTTGAGATGGCCAAAGAGGCTGGGAACTATTCGTATAAGTCTGAAGAGGCAAATTAGATTGCATCTTCAACAATTGGACAATACTCCGGAGCTCAGCAAAGCCGCCTGAGCAAACTTTTGACGCAGGCGTCAATTTTCCCCAAAATCCAATCATTCAAATTTTCATTGCTGTTAATTTACGCAATTTACAGAACCGCCATCCCTCAATTTCAAAATTCAAAATTCGACATTCTCAATTCTTTCCATCATGCGCCCCTCAAAATCGAAAATCGACAATCGCAAATGTTCATCCCCCCCATTTTTCGCCTAAAAATCGACTTTACTCATTTTTGAAATCGATAATCGGCAATCGAAAATCTCAAATCAACTCTATTCCTCATTTTGCGATGAAAACAAAAGGCGGCGGCCGGATTCGAACCGGCGAATAACGGTTTTGCAAACCGTCGCCTTAGGCCTCTTGGCTACGCCGCCAAATACAAAATCAATCACAGCTTACATTGAATACGTATATTTTGCAACAAAATTCGATGGTTTTTACTCTCGAAACCTACTTGCCGGCAATATAATCTCTGCCGCAACCGTCTAATTATACGATAAAGGTCTAACTATAGCAGCGGCAGTGCTGATGAAACTTGTTTTTTGAGCTGCATTGATAATATGATGTGAAGTCTCTGCCGATATTGTTCGATGCCTCTTTTATACGCGGTGATTGAATTTGAGCCCGCAAAATGGTATGATATACTGATGTTTTTATCCTTATGTGAAAATTCAGGCTCTATACGTGAAAAATCAGGTTTTACGGAGGTATTAGTGCAGATTGGACCGGGAAATACAACTGGATTGAAACATACCGGATTATCGGTTGTAATGAAAGATGTCAGATTGTCCGTGTGCGAGGTTGGGCGGCGATTGACGGTTATTTTGGCGTTGTTTGGGGGATTTTTTATGCTTCTGGGCCTATCTGGGTGCAAATCGCCTGAAGAGTATCGAAAAAACGCGGACGAGACAGCTTACGAAATAATCAGGCAAAAGCAGCTTGAAGCGGTCGGCGAGGTGGAGGATTTTACGATTGAAAAGCCGAGCGATACCTTGCGCAGGCGGCTGCTGGAAGGGCAGAAATTGCAGTATTCCGGGCCCTGGTCGCTGGGAACCGCTCAGCTTGAGCGCCCCGAGCATTGGCCGCAGGATGATTACCCCGACGATATGAACATGATTGCCTTGGTGCCGCTTGAGGAACTCGAGGAAAAACTCACATTGACGCTGTTCGCAGCCCTGCAGATAGGAGCGAGGAACAGTTTTAGCTATCAGACCCAGAAAGAGGAGATTTTTCGTAAGGCCCTTGGTCTCGACCTCGAGCGAAACGAATTTCGCAATATTTTTACTCAGCAGGTGGATAATTTGATAAGCACGGACGGCAGCGGAGACCGGACCGAATCTGGCACCAGACACAGTTCTATTACCGGCATTAGCCGAACGCTGGAACAAGGAGCCACGTTCACCGGGCAGCTTGCGGTTGATTTGGCGAATCTTCTGACGCTGGGCGGGGCCTCTTCGCTGGGTCTCAAGGCCGATGCATCCGTGTCGATACCGCTGCTGCGGGGCTCCGGGGCGCATATCGTTACCGAGCCTTTGACGCAGGCTGAGCGGGATGTAATTTACGCTATCTGGGAATTCGAGCGATACAAACGGATTTTTGCAGTAAGTGTCGCCAGCGAATACCTGGATGTATTACGTCTGTTGGACAGGAGGGGCAACGAGGAGGCGAACTATCGCCGTTTGATTTGGTTGGTACGCTGGTCCCGGCGACTGGCCGAAGCGGGGGACATGGACATGATACAGGTTGACCAGGCGGTACAGAGAGAGCTGCGGGCACGAAGCCAATGGATACAGGCAAGGCAGAGTTGTGAACGAAGTCTGGACGATTTCAAGGTTCTGCTGGGACTGCCCGTTGATGCAAATATCGTTCTTGACGGGGGGGAGCTGGAAGAGCTTACCGGGGTAGTATCAAGCAGTATGATTGATTTGAGTATGTTCGATGTGGACCCGAACGAGGAGGCACCTCCGGCCGATGCGCCGATTCATATCAGGCAGCCGAGTCAGGAGGGAGCGGGGCCTTATGAATTAGAATTGAAAACGGCGGCGAGGATGGCGCTGGACAATCGCCTCGACCTTCGAGTGGCGCAGGAGAATATATTTGATGCGCAGCGTGATGTGATTATCAAGGCGGACCAATTGGGGGCGGAACTGACTTTGCTCGGTTCCTCATCGGTCGGCGCGAGGCGAAGCGTAGGCTCGGCAACGAGCGATGATGCTCGGCTTCGGCTCAATCAGGCGGTCCATTCAGCCCTGCTGACTTTGGATTTGCCCATAGAACGAACCGCTGAGCGAAATGATTATCGCGACAGCCTGATTTTACTGGAACGTGCGGTGCGGGATGTGGGGCTTCTCGAGGACCAGGTGAAGCTGGATATTCGTGACGGACTTCGCAGTTTGCGGTCGACGCGTGAGTCACTGCAGATTCAGGCTGCCGCGGTTAAAGTTGCCGAGAGGCGGGTTAGCAGCACGGATATGAATCTGGAGGCGGGCCGTGCGCTGATGCGTGACAGTCTTGAGGCGCAGGATTCGCTTCTGTCGGCTCAGAATTCGCTGACGTCGGCTGTGATTAATTATCGAGTTACTGAACTCGAGCTGCAAAGGGACATGGGACTGCTCAAGGTGGGCCGGAAGGGGCTTTGGCAGGAGTTTGACCCTGAGGAAATTGAAAAATGAACCAAACCGAGAAAAGAAAACTTGCCCCGGCGGTGATTATTATTTTGCTGGTAGTAGTTGTTGCGGTGGTAGTGGCAGCGACGAAGATGTTCAGCAGCGATGAGGGCTCGGCCGGTGACATTCCGACGTTTGACGTGAAGCGCGGGCCTTTGATAATCAGTATCGATGCCTCGGGTACTATCAAGGCTTTGGACCAGGAGGTAATCAAGTGCATGGTGGAGGGGATTACGACTATTCTGACGCTGATTCCCGAAGGAACGCGCGTAAAGAAGGGGGATTTGCTGGTAGAGCTGGATTCGAGCGATTTCAGAGACCTACGTGTTACACAACAGATAATCGTGAAAAACGCCGAGACCACCCTCCTTAGTACGAAGGAGAACCTTGCGGTCGGCAAGAACCAGGCCGAGGCCGATTTGGAGCTGGCCATGTTGACGCTGGATTTTGCCAAACAGGACCTTGAGAAGTACGAGAAGGGCGATTATCAGAACGAGCTGACCGACGCGAACGCACAGATTGAAGTGAAGAAGGAAGCGGAGACCCAGGCCGAGGACAATTTCGAGTGGTCGAAGAAGTTATTTGCGGAGAAGTATATCTCAGAGACGGAAAAGAAACGCGATGAATTGGCGTTGAGCAGGGCGAGACTGGACTTGAAGCTTGCCGAGAGCAAGCTGCAACTTCTTACGGATTTTACATATCACCGTACGATGAAACAGTTGACCAGCGATGTAAAGCAGGCGGAGATGGCGCTGGAGCGGACCAAGCGAAAGGCCACTGCTGACGTTGTTCTTCTCGAAGCGGCCCTTCTTGCGGCTGAAAGTGTACTTTCACAGGAGACGGACATTCTTAAGAAGTTAGACAGGAATATTGTGAACACGATGATATATGCGCCGTCGGATGGTATGGTTGTATATGCAAGCACGCAGAGCGGAAGGTTTGGCAGCAGCAGGGAGCCGCTTGAAGAAGGCCAGCAGGCTCATGAACGGCAGGAGCTGATTCATCTTCCGACGAGTGACAAGGTCAAGGCGGAAGTCAAGGTGCACGAGTCGAGCATGGAAAAGGTGGATGTGAATCTGCCGGTGATTATAAGCGTTGATGCGGTACCGGACAAGACGTTTACCGGCAGGGTGGCCAAGATAGCGATGCTGCCTGATGCTCAGATGGTTTGGCTAAATCCCGACCTGAAGGTCTATACGACGGAGATTCATCTTGACGGAGACGGCAATGGTCTGCGGACAGGAATGAGCTGCCGGGCGAGCATTGTCGTGGAGCAGTACGAGGACGTGGTTTATATTCCGGTGCAGGCGGTTGTGCGTGTCGGCGACCAGCCGACAGTTTATGTTCTTAAAGACAAAAGGACAGAGCCCCGAAAAGTGGAGATAGGGCTGGACAATAATCGTATGGTGAATATCATAAGCGGCCTTGAAGTTGGTGAAAAGGTTGTTCTGGCGCCGCCTCTTGCACCGGCGGAAGCCCGGGATTCAAAGGTGCGAGATGCTTTGAGGAGGATTAACGAGGCAAGACCGGAAGATCTCGGCCAGGGTGAGCAAGGTCCCGGAATCGGCGGCGGGCAAAGGCCCGGAATGGACAGAGGCGGCGCAGGTCGCAGGCCGGGGCCGGGAGCAGGGCAGAGACCCGGAGGCGGCGGGCCGCCGGGGATGGGAGCAGGACAAAGACCTGGCGGAACAAGGCCGAGCGGGGGGCAAAGAGGCGACGGAGAAAAAGGCGGCAGTTAAAGACAAAGAGCTTATCTTTGCTGAGAATACGAGGCGTATGCAGTGGGCGTGAACGAACAGAGCGGAACAAACGGCGACTTGCTCATCGAGCTTGAGGATGTGTACAAGATTTACCAGATGGGCCAGGAGCAGGTAAAAGCCCTGGCAGGTGTAAGTGTATCTTTTGCCGCGGGCAGTTTCTGGGCAATCATCGGTCCGAGCGGTTCGGGCAAGAGCACGATGCTGAATATCTTGGGCTGCCTTGACAGGGTAACAAGCGGCCGGTACACGCTCGAGAATAATGATGTCAGTATGATGAATGATGATGCGGTCAGCGAGCTTCGCCTGAGGCATCTGGGATTTATTTTTCAGAGCTTTAACCTGATTCCTCAGTTGACTGTCCAGCGGAACATAGAGCTGCCGCTTTATTACCTTGGCTGGGACGCCGAGGAAAGCGCCGCGCGAGCCGTAGAACTTGCCCGGAGGGTAGGCCTTGAAGAAAGGCTTGGGCATCGTCCCATGGAACTATCGGGCGGACAGATGCAGCGAGTTGCGATAGCGCGTGCCCTTGCTAACGACCCGCGAATACTGCTGGCTGATGAGCCGACGGGGAACCTTGATTCGGCGACGGGACAGCAGATTCTGGAGTTGCTGCGTGAGCTTAACGAACAGGGCAAGACAATCATCATGGTTACACACGAGAGCGATATTGCCCGGTTGGCGAACAAACGGCTGCATATGCGGGACGGTCTAATCGAAACTGTCGAGGAAGACTAATGCGAAGGCTTAAAGTTGCTCGAAATATATGGCTTGGCATAGAGAACCTGCTTCTCCACAAGCTTCGTACTTTTCTGACGATGCTGGGTGTTGTCTTTGGGGTGGGTTCCGTGGTGGCGATGCTTTCGGTCGGGGAGGGGGCAAGCAAAGAAGCACTCCAGCAAATCGATAAGATAGGCATTAGAAATATCATTATCAGCTCGATTAAGTCGGTGGAAGAGGAATCGCAGAGCACGACTCGCTCGTATATGAGTATTTACGGT
Organism: Sedimentisphaerales bacterium; assembly: GCA_030611315.1. Classification (GTDB taxonomy): domain Bacteria; phylum Planctomycetota; class Phycisphaerae; order Sedimentisphaerales; family Anaerobacaceae; genus JAUWPZ01. Next base: position 28,365 of record JAUWPZ010000026.1, on the reverse strand, counting down.
CTGACGTACGATGACCGGCTTCGTATCGAGGAGACGTTCAGCCATGTCTTACAAGCGGTGCCGGTGAAACTTATCCGGAAGAGTGCCCGTCTGGCAGAGCGGAACCTGGAACTGCGCGTGGTGGGGACAACTCCGAGCTGGTTTGAGCTGCTGAAGCGTGAGATGGTAGCCGGGCGCGAACTGCTGGAGATTGATTCGAAGAATCGGTCGGGGATAGTGGTGCTGACGGAATTCGGGGCGAGGAGACTGCTGGCGACGGAAAATACAATCGGGCAGAGGGTGCGTGTCGGGGGCAGTTATTACGAGATAGTCGGGATAGTAAAGAGCGAGGGTGGAATGGCGGGGAATATCCAGATGCCCGACGAGCAGATAGACGCGTATATTCCGATAGAGGCGGCGAAGGAACGATACGGTGATATCACGACGCGTTATACGAGCGGCTCGCGAGAGCGTGAGCTGGTGGAACTTCATCAGATGATAGTCGAAGTTGACCATATGGATAACGTCGAGTCGGTTGCCAAAGGCATCGAGGTGATGCTCAAGCGATTTCATAAGAAGGTGGACTATCGAATATCTGTTCCGTTGGCGCTTCTTCGCCAGGCCGAGGCGACAAAGCGAACATTTAATGTAGTTTTAGGCTCGATTGCGTGCATCAGCCTTTTAGTGGGTGGTATCGGAATTATGAATATTATGCTTGCTTCGGTGACGGAGCGGACGAGGGAAATCGGGATTCGCCGTGCAATCGGCGCCAAACGCAGACAGATCACGGGTCAGTTTCTGGTGGAGACGGTGGTTCTCTCGACTGCGGGGGGGCTGATCGGTATCGGGCTGGGATTGTTAATACCGTGGATGATTACGATATTCGCCGGGATGCCGACGGTTGTAACGATAAAGAGCGTTATCCTGAGCGTGGGAATCAGTATATCCATAGGTATTGTCTTCGGGCTTTATCCGGCGGTGCGTGCCGCCAACGTTGACCCGATTATTGCCCTGCGGCATGAGTAGGGTGGACCGCCACAAGTTGAAAGTGTCTAAAGTTTGGAGTGCCTAAAGTCAAGAATTATTTCTCTACTTTAGCTCACTTTAGAAGGCGTGCTCAAAAGTTGGCCAGACTACTATAATTCTCTGGCCAGATGCTTTGCTGCGCTCAGCATGACAGGAGTTGATTGCCCTACCAGAAAATCCGGCCATACCTGGGGGTATTTCATACGGGCTTTTGTTGCAGCCAGAGGACGGGGTCCAGTTTGTAGTAATCCTTTAGTTCATCGTAAAGCTCGGGGTGCCTTTTTTTCATTTGTTTCGGCTTTTCGAAGAAGGTTTCGGTGGCTACGGCAAAGAACTCGGCGGGATTTGTTGCGCCATATTTATTCATAACCGACCGTCTTCGTTTTTTCTTTTTGTTTTGGAGGGCTTCGTATTCGGCGCTCAGGATGCGGGCCCAGGTGACGTATTTGGAGCGGTGTTCGAGAATGGGCGCCCCATCGGCGGAGCCGTCTTCCTGGTCTAATTGATGGGCGAACTCGTGAAGGACGACGTTTTTGGCATCGGTGATATTGGTGGTTCCTCCGGTTACGCTGTTCCAGGCAAGAACAACGGGGCCGCTTTGCCATGATTCTCCGAGACGGACGCTTTGTCCGTTGATTGTTACTGTGCCGTTCGAAGAGACGGTCTTAGCAACATAAGTGTGAGGGTAAACCAGGATATTGCGGAGTTTGGGGAAGTAGGTGGCTTTTCGGTTTAAGAGGAGCATACAGGCCTGGGCCGCGATGGTAACTTTAATCTCGTCGGTTATTTCCAGGCCGCCGCAGGGCTCGAAAGACTTCTCGGCGAGGAAGATGTTGACGTGGCCGTGGAGTTGCCGCTTCAATGAATCCGGCAGGCGATTGTAGAGGGGGACATTTTTTTTAATGATTTGCTCGAACTGTTCGGGGAAGGGCGCGGCCGAGAAGCGCTTTCGGTTTGCATTTCGACGGAGGCGTTTTATGAGAAAAAAGAGTGCTGTCAGGGCGACGACTGCTGCTGCGATTTTTATGAATATCATTTTTCAATTGTCTCCTGTAATCGGCTGCCGACCGTGGGCGCTGCAAGACTACAGCTTTGCTCCACAGTATTTGCAGTATTTGGCGTCTTTGTCGTGACCTTCGGCGCAGCATTCGGGGCAGACCTGGGAAGTGGGTTTATCGGTTTGTACGCGCGAGAGTTCCACTGTGACGATGCCGGTGGGGACGGCTATAATCGAGTAACCGAGAATCATCACGAGGGCGGCGAGGAATTGGCCCGGGCCGGTGCTCGGGGAGATGTCACCATAACCGACGGTGGTGAGAGTGACAATGGCCCAATAGACGCCGCGGGGTATGCTCGTAAATCCGTTCTCCCTGCCCTCGAGGATGTAGATAAGAGAGCCTATGATGACGACCAGGGTCAGGACCGCGGAAAGGAAGACGATGATTTTTCGGCGACTTGCGTACAGGGCGTTCTTTAAGAGGGCGGCTTCCTTGGTGTGATGGCCGAGCTTGAGGACCCGAAAGATACGCAGTACTCGCAGGACCCTGATGACGGCGAGGGGTTGACTGGCGAAGGAGAATAAACTCAAGTACGTCGGAAGTATGGCCAATAAGTCCACGATGCCGAAGAAACTGCGGGCGTATCGGACTGGTCTGCCGACGCAAATCAATCGGAAGATGTATTCGACAGTGAAAAGGACGGTGAAGAACCATTCTGCGGCAAGGAGCTGGCGGTGGTATTTGGTGTTGATGGAGGCGACGCTGTTGAGCATTACGGCGGTTACGCTGAGCAGGATGCAAATAATCAGAATTATGTCGAACCATTTGCCGGCAGGAGTGTCGGCCTCGAAAATGATTTCGAACATAATCCTGCGCCAGGGACGGCTGGGCTTTTTTTCAATTTTGTCCATTTTTAAGCTTTCTTCGGTACTTTATTTATTCTTGTGAGTTCAAGGACTTATGGTATCTTTGGTGGATAAATAATGCAAGAAATTATGGAATGACGGGAAAAACCACCGGTGAGGCAGCGGCGTGGCCTGTTGATAAAGATGGAGAATTAATTTAGGAGTTCGAAAATGGATAATATGGAAAACACAGCACAGCAGCAGTTGCCGGCCAAGACGAGCGGCCTGGCCATAGCGAGTCTTATCCTGGGTATTTGCAGTTTTTGTACTCTGGGGATTGGGGGCGTAATCGGCCTTGTCCTCGGGATTTGTGCCCTTAGCGCCATCAGAAAGCAACCGGGCAGACTGAAGGGCAATGGTTTGGCCATAGCGGGGATCATCGTCTCGTGTGTGAGCTTTTTGTTTGTGATAGCTCAGTTAATGGCCATTCTTATGCCGGCGCTTTTCAGGGTTAAGACCCAGGCAAAGACAATAGTGTCATCAAACAACCTGAGGCAGTTGTCGATGGCGGCGATGATATACAGTGAAGAAAATGACTACAAGCTTCCGCCTTCTGAGAGCTGGCCTGAAGTGCTGCGGCCTTATTGTAGTAACATGGATGCACTCCTCAAATCGCCGTTCGACCCGGATGCCGGCTGGGCCTATGCAATGAACGCCAATCTGGATGGTCTGAAATTGAGCGATATTGAGAAGCCTGCGTATGTTGTGCTTTTCTTCGAGTGTCGGTTCGGCAGTCCGGCCGGAGGCGGGCGCGAGCTGCTGCCGGAGGAGCCCAGGTCAAGAAGGGGTTACCAAATCGCCTTTTTGGACGGCCATGTAGAATGCGTTCGACAGGAGAGGCTGGATGAGCTGATATGGGAACCGTAGCTCGTATTGCGGATAAAAGATAGCGTACAGCCCTTCGGCAGGCTCAGGATAAACTTATAGGGTAGAGCGAAGGGCGAATCCCGCACCACATTACGGCAGTGCCTATTTCGGACGGGGCAGGCAGAGATTGTCGCGGGGAATTGCGGCAGCTATATTTTTTCGAATGTGAATTTGTGCTGGTTTGCGTCGATTTTTATCGTGTCGCCGTCGGTGAATTTTCCGGCCAGCAGCTCGGCTGCAAGCGGGTTCTCCAGTCGCTGCTGAATCGTCCGCTTTAAGGGGCGGGCGCCAAAGGCGGGGTCGTAAGCCTCATCCATTATCTGTGCGCGGGCATCGTCGGTGAATTCGATTGTCAGGTTGCGGGCCTTGAGCCGGTCGCAAAGGTAGCCGAGTTGGATATCGACAATCTTTCGCAAATCCTCCTTGCTAAGCATGTGGAAGACGATTATTTCATCGATGCGGTTCAAAAACTCCGGCTTGAAGAGCTGCTTGAGGGCGTCCTTGACGTGGGCCTCGATTTCCCAGTCGGCGCCGGATTCTTCGGTTAGCTGCTGAATCTGCTGGCTGGCGATATTGCTGGTCATAATGATAACGGTGTTCTTGAAATCGACGGTTCGTCCTTTGCCGTCGGTCAGTCGGCCGTCGTCGAAGACCTGCAGCAGGACGTTGAAAACATCGGGGTGGGCCTTTTCAACCTCATCGAGCAGAATGACCGAATAGGGCTTGCGGCGGACGGCTTCCGTCAATCGGCCGCCTTCGTCGTAACCGACATAGCCGGGCGGTGCGCCGATGAGCCGGGCAACGGAGTGCTGCTCCATAAACTCGCTCATATCAACTCGCACCATTGCGTGTGGGTCGTTAAAGAGAAAATCTGCAAGGGCCTTGGAAAGCTCGGTCTTGCCCACGCCGGTCGGCCCGAGGAAGAGAAGCGTCCCAATCGGGCGATTCGGGTCGCCCAGTCCCGAGCGGCTCCTGCGGACCGCGTTGCAAAGGGCCGCAACGGCCTCATTTTGCCCCACCACGCGCTCGGCTATCGCCTCTTCCATCTTCATCAGGCGGTCACGCTCGCCGCTGAGCAATTTGACAATGGGTATGCCCGTCCACTTGGAAACGACCGAGGCAATGTGCTCCTCGGTTACTTCGTTGCGAATCATTTTGCCCCTGCCGGATTCGGCAAGCTGGGCCTCTTTTTCTTCGACCTCTTTTTTCAGGTTCGCAATCGTTTCGTATTTCAACCTTGCAGCGTCTTCGAGCCGGCCTTTGCGCTGGGCATCTTCGAACTGGTTCTGGGCATCTTCGAGTTTTTCCTTGATCTGTTTTATCTGGTCGATGTCGCCCTTCTCGCCTTCCCACTGCGCTGTAAGGTCTTTATCCTTCTGCTGCAGCCCGGTCAACTGCTTTTCGGTATTTTTCAATCGCTCTTTACTCGCCTCGTCGCTTTCCTTTTTCAGGGCCTCTCGCTCGATTTGAAGCTGGACGATTTTTCTGCGAATGGTATCCAGCTCGGCGGGCAGCGAATCATTTTCAATCCTCAGCTTCGAAGCGGATTCGTCGATCAAATCTATCGCCTTGTCCGGCAGCCAGCGGTCCGTTATGTAGCGGTTGGACAGGGTTGCCGCGGCGACGAGGGCGGAATCGGTAATCCGAACTCCGTGGTGGGTGTCGTAGCGGTCCTTGAGTCCGCGAAGGATGGCGATAGTCTCCTCGACGCTCGGCGGGTCAACCAGAATGGGCTGAAATCGCCTTTCGAGGGCCGCATCTTTTTCGACGTACTTTCGATAATCGTCAATCGTGGTCGCGCCGATACAGCGTAACTGGCCGCGGGCGAGGGACGGCTTTAATAAATTGCCGGCGTCAACGGCGCCTTCGGCCCTGCCTGCGCCGACTACGGTATGCAACTCGTCGATAAAGAGTATGATTTGTCCTTCGGCGGCGACAACCTCCTTGAGCACGGCTTTGAGCCGGTCCTCAAATTCGCCCCTGAATTTCGTGCCCGCTATCAATGCGCCCATATCGAGTGCGATAATCCTTTTATTTTTCAAGCAGGTCGGGACGTCACCGGCGACTATCCGCAGAGCAAGGCCCTCGGCGATTGCGGTTTTGCCCACGCCCGGCTCGCCGATGAGGACGGGATTATTCTTGGTTCGGCGGTTGAGGACCTGCATACACCTGCGAATCTCCTCGTCTCTGCCGATAACCGGGTCGAGCTTGCCCTTTGTCGCCATCTCCAGAAGGTCAATCCCATATCGCTGCAGCGCTTTGTATTTATCCTCCGGGTTCTGGTCGGTAACCTTGTCCGTTCCTCTAATCTCCTTTAGAGCGCTTTCTACCTGCTCGGGAGTAACCGAGTTGAGCTGCAAAATCTCCTTGGCGTCGCTTTGTACGGAAGAGAGTGAAAGCAGAAGATGCTCGACGCTGAGGTATTCGTCTCCCATCTTATCTGCGCGGTTCTGGGCATCGAGAACGACCTGGCTGAGGGCGGGGTCGGGCATAAGGACATTATCGCTGCTGCCCTGCGGGATGCGGCCAAGCTCGCTTTCGGTCATCTCCTTGATTCGCGAGATATTAGCTCCGATTTTTTTCAAAATCATAACCGCAACGCCGGTATCATCATCGAGAAGGGCGTTTAACAGGTGCAAAGGCGAAAGAACAGTATGCGATTTGGCCATCACAATCTGCTGCGCGGTGGCCAACGCCTCCTGGGCCTTTAATGTGAATTTGTCGAACTTCATGGCTGAATCCTATTCTCGTACATTCTTAATATGAGCACAATCCAAATGCAGACATACTCTAAGATTCAACAAGTGCAAACAGCGTGCCCAAACGCGACAAAAATCGTAATCACCGTAAATACAAGCAGTTACGATTTTACCGGAATTTTCCCTTTGTGCCAATTTGGCAGTGACTCCCTGCCTCGACAGTTTATCCCGCATTCACCCGCCCGATCCGAACTGCAAAGAAACATTCGCATATTGCGAATTCGTTATCATCGGGCAGAAAGGTTTGCCGACCTAAAGTTCAATCACACCCGCTACCATTTTGTAACATCGTTCAGGCTGCGGTTTTCCAGGAGGACTCCAAGGTGTAGCCAAGCTGACGGCTAAAATACAATCATGGCTAATCTTCTCATCATTTTTCAATCTATCTGAAACGTCAGGGTCGGTAAGTTTCAGATTCAAGATGTGCCTCCTTCCATCCTGAAAGGACACTCTCCACTGATTTATTTTATATGCCCGATTGAAGCTTACATTTGAATTGCGAACAAGTTGAAGAGATCTCCATTCACTCTTGCGAATCCGGGTAAAAAACTCCGGTAAGACGTAATGTCGATGATTGTGCAAAATGACATTATCATCTACACAATATTTCAGCAGGTCGGGCCCGGCGACACGGCCAACTTTCTTCCAGATACCGGGTTTCAATAGTCTATTTTCCGGCTGACATCCTTCGTCAGGCCCATAATCCTCAAGTGGAATCTCTATGACATCCAAGATTTGGGGTTCCCTCCCATTAATCAGTCTCATAGTTGGAGTGATTGCTCTGTCTTTGGTGTCCGGGACAGGACGTATCCAGTTACCGGATTTTGGGTCAATACCTGCTATACAACGCCCGCCGTGTTTATAGGAGTTTGCCAGACATATTATCCTCGCCATATTCTCCCCTCACAAATGAATTATCTCCACATTCTCCCAACACTCACGGAGGTATTCAGCCACGAGTCTCCGATGGCAATTGTCGGGTTTGGGCTCGCTGCACAAGAAGCAAGCTCTTTCCACAAGTTGTGGCGTTACAACATCCTCAACGCGACGTTCAATTAACAACTGACGAAATCGCGTCTCATACTCACTCCAGTCAATGTCTTTCTTCTTGTAGGCATCAAGAATGTCTTTCGTCGGGGCCAACTCTGGTCTGTGGACATACTCGATATTCGTAATCTCCTGCAGAAAATATTCAATGTCCTGTTTTTTTGTGAAGCCGGCTAACTGCGAGACGTTGTTCAGACGTACGTCAATCACAGTTCTTACACCAGCTACTTTTATTTTTGTGAAGAACTCGCGTGCGTTTTTTTTTGCAAAGCCAATGGTAAAAATGACTGTTTTCATTTTCGGTTCAGTGTTCCACTTTTTCGTGGGTTTTTCTCAACTCATCTGAGCCATAGGATATCTTCTGAGCCTGCCGGTCATATGCCTGCTCGACGAAATCAGCTTCCGTTTGTTGAGGTTCAAAAAGAGTTGCCTCGATTTTGAGCATCTTAACCAGTCTGCGTTCTGTGTCGGCATGCTCCTCGATGCTGCCATCTTGCAAAATATGCTTAATGCAGAGATTGTACTGTCTGAGGTGTCTGCATATAAGAATGAACCTGTGACATTCAAGCGGGTCTTTTTCCGCACACATCAGGGCAATCTGATACTTCGATGCAGCCTCGATTAGACTCTGAATCCCCAATTTGAACTCTTCGGTCTGTGCAATGTGCTCGAAATTCGCAGGGTCTCCATCGTAACCACGAGCATCATTCGGTCGAGCGCCAAGTTGTTTGCCCAAATACATATACTCGATATTGGCAGTTCGAAGGTCAAGTGCGAGAGATTCACGGTTGAATTGAGTACAGTATCGACTGTAAGGAGTCGAACGTACATCTATAACACAGGTAACTCCATTTTGTCTCAGTAAACGTATGAAATCGTCCATCTGGTGGTTGGAGTGCCCTATCGTATATAGGATATTGCATTTATCGTCGGTCATTTCGCGACACCATAATTTTCACGAGCGCAGATATCTTTTTCGCTCAAGTATCCTGTATATTCCGGCCATATTATAAACAAAAGGAGAGCCCCGGTCAATGCAAATGTCTATCATAATGGTTCGCAAGACCATTGCGAGCAGGCTTATTGCCGAAAGGCCTGAAAGGACCCGAATCTTTATTCGTGGCGATAGACTTCCCAGCCCATGTAGTTGCCGAGGGCCTCGGTGATTGCGTCTGCCTTTTGCGATATGCCGACAGCGACGTGGTGTTCGAAGCCCATTCTGCATACGTACTGCATAAGCTCCTGGAGATTGGGGATTTTCATTACGCCGTAGCCGCCGAAGGTGTCGAGCTTGTCGTTGGTGAACTGACCCTGGCCCACATAAGCGCTGATAACACCGGAGGCATCGTCGGTAGTGGTTCTGCAGAAAGTGGCCTTATTGGGGGCTATCCTGCCGACAACGGTGCCGTAGGTGTTGTCTTTGCCGACGGCCCCTGCGATTATCTCCTGGTAGTCCATCTTCGCACTTTTGAAGAACGACCTCGGCAGGTTGCTGCAATGGAAAAGTACCGCTTTGTCCGGGTCGGAGCCGTAGTTATTGTTCCAGTCCAGAATAGCGCTGGGCGAGCCGGAAGCCAACTGGAGAACGTACATCGCCAGCAGGCCGGTAATATCGACCTCGCAGGCGCTGGGCATCAAAGACTCGCTCATCATACTCATAAGCGTACAGGGCACTATTCCGAAGAATTCCTCAAGACTCGTCCAGCACTGAATTGCGGTGCCGTTAAGCTCGGTTTCCTCGACCCACCTGTCAATCACATAACCGAATTTGGCCATTTTCAAAAGGCTATCGGCGGGAACCGATTTGGTGGGAGTATATTTCTTAATGGCGTTCAATTTTCTCTTAACCGCCTTGTCGTGAGCGGCAAGCATCGCCACCTGGCCGAGGATTTCGGAGAGGTCTATCGTCTCGACGGCTATGCCGGAGAGTTCGAGGATTTTTTCGCTGTAGCGGACGGTGTTAAATGCTCCTGTGCGAGCGCCGATAGCGCCGAACCTGACATTTTCAAGGCCCCTGACAATGCTGCACACCGAAGCGAAATCATCCAATTCCCTCTTGAATTGGGCCGAGTTAACACCAACCGTGTGTGAATCCGTCAGGGTGTAGGGGATACCCGCCTGTCTGAGGTTGTTGCAAACGCTGATTTTACCACAGAAAGAGTCGCGTCTGTCGGCGATGGTCATTTTGGCCTGCGTGTCCGGCTCGGCGTGAATGAAAATCGGGACATCAAGTCCGGAGCGTTTGACAGTCTCGGCGACTCCCTTTTCATCGCCGAAGTTCGGCAGCGTTACGATTATGCCGTCAATCTTAGAGCTGTTTTGAGCAAAAAGCGCGGCACATTTTTTAGCGTCGGCAAAAGTCTCAACGGCGCCGTATTTTGTGTCCCGCATCGACAGGGCAATCGAGTTGAACCCATTTTTTTTGAGAACGTCGAGTATGTTCTTTCGCCCCTTTTTGGCCAACGCATCGGGAAAGAAGCCCCGGTTTCCAACAATCACTCCAAACGTGTTTTTTTTCATCTTCGTTTCTCCTGCTCGTTCGGTTTCCAGCCGGCTACTCTGCGTTCGAGAGATCCTGGCCGTAATAAGCATTTTTGCCGTGCTTGCGTAAATAGTGCTTGTCCAAAAGCGCCTTGTCGATTTGTTCCTGCTTCGGATTTATCGTCATGGTGCCCAGGGCCATAGCCGCTGTCTGTTCGAGGACAACGGTAGAATCAACGGCCTCGGCGGCGGTCCGGCCCCAGGTAAAAGGGCCATGGTTGGCCACCAGAACCGCAGGGACCTGCATTGGGTCTATATCGGCGAATCGTCTTACAATGACCCTGCCGGTGTTCAGCTCGTAGTCGTTTTCTATTTCGTCCCGCGTCAAGGCATCAGTGACGGGTACGGGGCCGTAGAAATAGTCGGCGTGGGTTGTGCCAAAGCAGGGAATTTCGCGGCAGGCCTGCGCCCAGGCGGTCGCGGAGGGTGAATGCGTGTGGCATATACCGCCGACGGCCTGGAAGTTTTTATAAAGCTCGAGATGGGTCGGCGTATCCGATGAGGGCTTGAGGTTGCCTTCGACAATGCCGCCGTCCAAATCGAGCAGGACGATTTTTTCGGGAGTCAGGTCGTCATAGGCAACGCCGCTGGGCTTGATGGCAACGATGCCGGCAGAGCGGTCTATGCCGCTTACATTGCCCCAACTATAGATAACGAGGTTTTGCTGCTTTAGTTCGCGGTTGGCGTCACAGACGGCTTTTCTGAGTTCTTCGTGCATAATATATTAGACTTTCAGCGATTGACGCTGTCCTTGATGGCCAGCAGCTCCTTCATAACATCGCCCAGGTTGCAGAGGCAATCGGTCAGGCCAAAGGCATCGTGCAGCAGCTTATACAAGACATACAGCCGTTGGTAAATCTGATTATTTTCGGCGACAGGCTTGTAGGTGATATCTTTGATGCCGCACATGGCTGCCTGGGCATCGGCGAAACTGTCAAAGCCGCCGGCTTCTGCGCCCGCTACGACGGCCCCTGCGATAGCTGCGCCGAGGGCACAGCTTTGCGCGGAGCGGGATATCTTCATCTCCCTGCCCGTTACATCCGCATAAATTTGCATAAGCAGCGGATTCTTCTCGGCAATTCCGCCGCAATTTATCACTTCTGTTACCTTGACGCCATATTCCTCAAACCGGTTGATGATAGTCAGAGCACCGAAAGCGGTCGCCTCGATGAGCGCACGGTAAATCTCCTGCGGGCCGGTGTGAAGGGTCTGGCCTATTAAGAGGCCGGTTAACCTCTGGTCAACGAGTATTGTTCTGTTGCCGTTATTCCAATCGAGGGCCAATAAACCGGATTGGCCCGGTTTCAAGTTCGCCGCCTTTTCGGTGAGTGCCTCATGAGAACCGGCTGATTCGCCGCCGGGCTGAATGTAATTAACGAACCAGTTGAAGATATCGCCCACGGCCGATTGTCCGGCCTCGAGCCCGAAGAATCCGGGCAGAATGGAGCCATCCACGATGCCGCATATCCCGGGGATGTCGGCCAGGTCACGGCCGGATTCACAGACGAGCATATCACACGAGCTGGTTCCGATGATTTTAACGAGCCTGCCCGGAGCGATACCGGAGCCGACAGCGCCCAAATGAGCATCGAAGGCCCCGACCGCTACGGGAATGCCGGCAGGGAGTCCGAGTTTTTGGGCCCATTGCTCGGTCAGCTTTCCGGCCCGGGTTTTTATGGTATAAGTTTCATCGTAAAGTCTCTCGCGAAGCTCGCCAAGCTTTGGGTGGAGCTTTGCGAGAAAATCTTTCGCCGGCAGTCCTTCCAGCTTGTCGTTAAACATAGCCTTATGACCCGCGGCACATCGGCTTCGCTTGATTTTCTCAGGTTTTTTAGTGCCGGTCAGGACGGCGGGGATATAGTCGCAGCATTCGACCCAGCTATAAGCGGCGTCAAAGACCTTCGGGTCCGTCCGCAGGCAATGGAGGACTTTGCTGAAGAACCATTCGGCCGAATAGGTCCGGCCGCACCTGGCAAGATATTCGGGATGCTCCTTTTCGGCCAGCTCTGTAATCTCGGCGGCTTCGGTGTGGCCGGTGTGGTCCTTCCAGAGCCACGCGCAGGCATTCGGATTATCCTTAAACTCATCGAGCATGCTCAAGGGCGTGCCGTTTTCATCGACCGGGAGCGGCGTTGAGCCGGTTGTATCGACGCCAATGCCTATAATGCTGCCGGGAACAAAATTCTTGTCGGCTTTTTTTGCCTCGGCAATCGCCGCGGTTATGGTCGCCTCGATACCTTTTATGTAATCGGCGGGATTCTGCCTTGCAAGGTTATGGTCGGCGGAGTCGAGAATGATGCCGGCATCACCGGTTTCGTATTCATACACGGCTGTGCCAAGCTCATTGCCGCCGGCAACATCTACGAGCACGCATCTTACGGAGTTGGTTCCGTAATCCAGGCCGATTGCGTATCTCGTGAATCGTCTCTCATCCATCGTCTTTCGTCTCTCATCCTTCGTGCACAGGGCGCATTAGCCCGTGAAATACAGATAGGCCGCCAGAATAAGCAGAAGGACAATCACGGTATGTATGACGTCCCACTTGTTCCAACTGGCCCTTGACTTTTTCTTGTCCATTAAAGCGGTTGTTGCGTACGTAAGGCCTTTTATCTGTTCCTCAGAGGGTTTGGGCGTCAACAGGCTGACTCCGACTATAAGCAGTACAGAGAACGCACAGAGATACAGGCAGAAATACAGGAAATTGATTTCGGCAAAGGTATGCAGGATAGTACCTTCCAAAGAACCTTTGCATACCTCTGCTGCAAGGCGTGCCATACCTACAATAAAGCCTCCGACCAGGCCCGCCATACATCCGGCACTATTAATTCGCTTACTAAACACACCCAGAAAGAATACCGCAAAGATGGGCGGTGCGATGTACGCCTGTACGCTTTGCAGGTACACGTACAAGGCGCCCGAAATATACTTCATAAACGGTATCCAAAGCAGCCCGAGCACCACCATCGCCGCCGTCGCAAGCCGCCCGACGTGAACGAGTGCCTGCTCCGAGGTATTCGGTTTGATTTTTTTATAGATATCGACGGTGAACAGCGTAGAACACGAATTAAACACCGACGAGAGCGAGCTCATCAGCGCAGCCAGCAAACCGCCTACGACAAGTCCCCGAAGGCCCATGGGCAACAATTGCGTAACCAACAGTGGAAATGCCTGGTTGGATTGCCCTTCCTTCAACACGGCAGCCATTCCCTCGACCTTGCCGCTCTTGGCCAGGGCAAAAGCAATCATTCCGGGTATGATGAAAAGGAACACCGGAGTAAGCTTCAGGTAGCTGGCAAAGATTGTTCCACGTCGAGCGGTCTTTTCGTCCGGGGCCGCGAGGGTCCGCTGGACGATGTACTGGTCGGTACACCAGTACCACATCCCGACAATCGGAGCTGCAAAGAGCATCCCGAACCAGGGGAAATTCGGGTCGTTTATCGGTTTCCAGAGGTTGAACATTTCGCTGCCGCAGGTAGCCTTTAACTCTCCCCAGCCGCCGAGTTTTTGCAGGCCGATGATGGTAACCACGGCCGAGCCGGCGATGAGGACGACGGTTTGCATGGCGTCGGTATAGACAACGGCCTTGAGGCCGCCGAGGATTGTGTATATGCCGGTAAAGACCACGATGAGTATCGCGCCGAGCCAGAAATTGCTGACCCAGGTAAACAGGTCGGTCGGGAAGAGGACTTTGAAGACGATACCGCCTGCGAAGAGCGCCACCGAAACCTTTGTGAAGATGTAAGCGATGAGGCTGACTAAAGAGAGGAACCATCTTGCCGCCGGAGAATAACGCCTTTCAAGAAATTCGGGCATTGTAAAGACACTGCTTCTGGAATAGAACGGCACGAGCACCCAGCCGAGGACCAACAAACACCAGGCGTGCAGCTCATAGTGAGCCATCGCCACTCCGCTGTCTGCGCCGGCGCCGGCCAGGCCGACTAAGTGTTCCGAGCCGATATTGGAGGCAAACAGAGAAGCTCCAATAACGAACCAGCCCATATTTCGGCTTGCGAGGAAGTAATCCGCCGAGGACTTCTGTCCCTGCTTGATGACCCACAAGGCGATTCCGAACACGACGGCAAAATACAATCCAATTATTACCCAGTCCAAAGTGCCTAAAGTCATTTATTCCCTTTCCTAATAGCAGAAGACAGATTTGTTATCTGGTATCTGTCTTCTATTCTCTTTCGCCGGTCAATTACTTTCCGGCGGTTTTCACGATTTTACAGGCACACCGTCTCTTTTCAAGCCTGATTTCACAAATACCGGATAAAACGAGTTTTTCAGAATAATTGGCGGAAAAATGGTAAAATAGTGAGAAAAGGCGTTACGTTTAGGGCGCTTGGTGGCACATACTTAATAGTGATATATGGCAGCAAGGGTGAAAATGGCCCTGTATGAGTGAAGATTTGAAATACATTCAATTGGTCGAAAAGGCCCGGTATGGCGATAAGCAGTGTTTGGAGCGCCTGGCTGAAGAGGCGAGAGGGCGTTTGGGCGTGTATGTTTACCGCCTTACGCTGGCCGAAGACCTGACAGATGAAATAGTACAGGAGAGTATGTTGGAAATGTGCAAGATATTAGGCAAATTGAAAAGACCCGATAGATTCTGGCCCTGGCTGTACGGGATAGCTACCAACAAGTTCCACCGTCACCAGAGGACAGAGCGCACCCAGGCCAGGGCGGCCAAATCCGCAGCAAATCGCGGCAGCGGCAGCCGCCGGGAAGGCCTGGAGAATCTGGTAAGCCAGGAATTGAAACAAATTGTCTCGACTGCGATGCGAAAGCTGAGGACCCGGCACCGGGCTGTTCTTATTATGCGCTGCTTCGATGAAATGTCGTACGCTGATATCGCCGAGTCGATGGGATGCAGCGAGTTCAGCACACGGATGTTATTCTTGCGAGCAAAAAGGTCGCTGCAGAAAGAACTCTCCAGGAACGGCTTCGGAAGAGGGTCGCTGCTGGCAGCTCTGATTTTGTTCGGCAAGATGACGGCTCCAAGTGAAGCTGCGGCGGCGGGAGTGTCGGTAACGGCGGCCACGACCAAGGTCGGTTTGGCGGCGACTCTGGTAGGAACGGCAATAAGCAAAACGACCCTTGTTTCGCTAACGACGGCGGGGGTTTTGGCTGTCGGTACTATCGCGGTAACTTCCGGGCCTGAGAAAAACATCATCGGTCAACAGCCGGGAGGAAATCCACACATTTTCAGTACATCGGGACAAGCAAACAACAGCGGCGAGGAGTACTGGTACTTTTTCCCCGAAGGCGCGGGCAATCCAATGATGATGCGTCGCAAATCCAATGCAAACGGTAAAGAATCTTACTCTCAATTGCTGCAAAACGACCAGGCCAATTACTACTATCACAAGAATACCATTTATATTAACAACTATCGGACATGGGCCGACGACCTGAGCGTCGCTCGTCTGCCCACGGACAATCCGCAATTAAGCAAGTTCCTTTCGCAGGTCGAAGGCAGCGGTGAACAGATGGAATATGTTCCCGGCAGGGAGAGAGGATTGCTGGTTATCGCCACTGTCGATAGAAACCGAAACGGCAATCGTTTCTGGGCAATTCGGCACGACAACGTACTGGACGAGGACTATTTTCAATCCGATTGGCCCATCGGCGCCGGAACTATCGACAATCGCGACGAGATGCACAAGCGCGGCTGGACTTATTTCAGGATAACGGGGCAGGTGAACGGGGAAAAGGTTTCCGGGGCGGGACGGTTACCGTTTGTGTACGCGACAAGCAGGCGATACGGCGCGTGGCTTAAACTGCAGGTCGCCGGCGGCTTAAAAATCACGGACAGCGACGAAGGGGCACGTGTGTACGGGGCCGGCGGAGCAGTGAAGGCGACGTATAAAGCGGGCAGTTTCTTTCGGGGGCTGGCAAGGCCCTGGATGGGACTGCACTCAATTGATACGGTCAGGCGAGACGCCGCCGAACAGCGTCTCTGGTTTGCAACGAAACACATACCGGGCAACGATAAAGCCCGGGTCGAAATGGACCACGGACAAGTCAAGCTTATCTATACCATCGACCTAAAAACGGACGTTATCGACAGGATAGAATTTTCGGGAACCAACGGCATCGCCGGCGAGCTGAGATTCTCTTACCTGCAAAACATCGATGAGGTCGATGCAGGTAATGAATTTGCCAAGCCGAGGAAAAGAAGTTACCAAACGCCACAACAGTACGAGGAAGGGCTGTTGTGGCTTGTGCAGTTGGCCGAAGGGGCCTTGGGAAAATAGAAGGGCAATAGTTTGATGAATTTTCTACGGTTTTATAACGATGATTGTAAAAAGGCGTTTTGCCTTAACTTGCGCGCAGGTAAACGTTTTTGAGTAAGGATGTTTTTTGTTATGGAGGTGTACTATGTCAAGAAGAGTTATTGTTAGCGGCTGTCTGTTGGCATCTTTGGCCCTGGCCCTGGTTTGTGGGGTGGTCCCCGCCGAGTACCAAGGCTCCGGTGGAGGTTCCGGCGAGCCGAACGTGGGTCCCAACGAGCCAAATGTTACACGCTGGCGACCTATACCGGTAATGAAATATACTATGGCTTCGCCGCGGGCATGTCTGATTGGACCTCCTATATGGAGCACCAATGCTTACTATCTGCCGACCGGGGCGGCGGAGAACTTTCCCAGGGCAAACGGGGGTCTCCGGGTGCCCGTGGGAACAAGGGTCATCTTTTGTCTGAGTCGAGAGCTGGAAGGTGTATGGTATCAGCACTCTTACGGGTGTTTGGGTACATCGCTGGTCCTACAGATGTGCAAGGGATGCAAATGCGTCGATGCCGCCAATTTGAAGGAGTGCCTGGAGGAGATGCGTTGCTGCTGCGAGGAATGCAGGAATCTCGGCGTCAGATGCCCGGAACCCACCGATACAGAAATACTACCCTGTCCCTGGGTTACCATTGGTCGTGACGGAGCCAAAGACTGCCGTAAAGGTCCAAGCATCGGCAGGGCAAAAGTCGGAGTGCCCATCCGCTTCAGGAGACCGGGCATTTATTATTTGCGAGGCATCGTTCATACCTTTGCACATCCGGCGTATCCTCTTCCAATTGAAGAGTGGGAAGACCGACTTTTGGACCCAAGCGCCCCGGACAAGATACTGCCTCCAATACCGGCGGCGGCGGACAAGGATGTGGTTTATGTCAGGGTGCACGTAGTTGACAGGCCGATTATCGATGTAGAACCAAACGACGAAATGGTGGATGACCCGGACGTTATTCACGTCAGGCCGATTCCAAAGGATTTTGACCCGAATGAGCCGGAGCCGCTCGATGGCGACCTGAACGGAGATGATGTCATCAATTTAATCGACCTTGCGATTCTAACCCAGCGATGGGGCAGAGAATATGAGATGCCGTTTACCGACGATGAATAGTGAAGAACTGTAGTAATTTTGTCGAAGTTTGAATTAAAGGGCTGGCACAGGCACCAAATGTCGCAGGACAAAGCCGGCCCAGCCCTTTTTTTCAAAAATTCAATAAGTGTGGGCAATACGGTGTAGGATGAAAAACAGAACGTTAATAGCTTCTATGGTCGTCTGCATTATTGCAAGCGTATCGGCAGGGGCCGAGACGAACACCTACAGGTTTGTCCCGAACCAAAGTACCGTGCTTCAAACCGGCGGCTTTGCCGGTGTCCACGAGACCTACTACATCACGGGACAGTTCCAGCTTACGGTCGATATTGGCGGAGGTACCGCCTCCTTCGACTGGGTCGATGCAACGTTAAGCGACGACCCCTTTGGGCATACTACGAGCCTCGGTTTGCTGTTTAACATGACCGAATTGACCGCCACGGTTGTTACACCTACGGCAATTGAATTCGAGGGCACGACCACAGATTTGCCTGGCGGCGATATACATCTCAGATTGACCCTGACAGCCGGTTCGGTTCATCTAACGGGCGAAATCAACTTTCCTTGTTGCGATTTCTTCGAATACTCCCTGGATGCCGTTGCATCGAAAGTATCGCCCGGCTGGACGTATAATTACTTCGACGATTTCAGCACCGACAAGGCAAAAAAGGATAGTAACAACCATTCTATTTTCTGGCCGAAAAACGCTTTTCCGCCACCCGAGCCTTTCCTTTATTACTCCGGCAGCGGAGACAAAAGAGCTTTGGGTTTCACTGGGTACGAAGGTCAACCGGCACACTTGGGTTACTGTTTCCCTATTGGTGGTCCGGGACAAGTGCGCAAAACTGTAAAGGGGATTTTGAAACTCAACGTGCTCTTCCCGTCCAATGCCGATATTGTGCAATCGCCGCCCGGTTATTTGCTTTATTCTGTTTCGTCGGACGGCCAGAACTGGTCTATCCCCGAAGAGCTGGGCATAGGATACAATGAAATCGGCCTGAGGTCTCTACAAGGTACCTGCTACATCATCCTTCTCGGGACCAGGGTCATGATTGATAACCTGTCGGCGCACCTGCACCGGCCTTCGGGAACTATCTATGTGTCCGGGGACGGGAACGGGGACTATGAATTTATCCAGGATGCCATTGACGCCGCAAACGACGGTGATGTTATTGAAGTCGGGCCGGGAGTCTATACGGGAGACCGCAATCGTGATATTGAGTTTCGCGGCAAGGCGATTACCGTTCGCAGTACCAATGGACCTGAGCAGACCATAATCGACTGCACAGAGCAGAGCGGTCACGGCGGTAACGGCGGGACCGGTGATAACGGGGGCAAAGGGCATAGAGGGTTTTATTTCCACGAGGCGGAGAAGGCCGATTCGGTATTGCGCGGCTTTACTATCCGAGCGGGGAGAATTCACGACTCGAATATCCCGGCCGACCACATGCGATGGAACCTCAACCCCGCACACCCTATCGGCGGTGGGATTTACTGCGAGTTCAGCAGTCCTACCATCGTTGATTGCGTGATTAGAAATTGCGGCACCGAAATAGGCGGCGGCATCGGCTGTGTGGGCGGCGAACCGCTGATTATTGATTGCCTCGTTGAAGATTGCAAAGCAGGGGGTTTTGGGGCCGCCGAATCCGGCGGACGCGGCGGAGGTATCGGTCTGATTCGAGGCGCCAACGCAGAGATAAGCAACTGCATCATAAGGAATAATACGGTTTATCATAATGGTTTGGGGGGCGGAATATACTGGCATCGGAGCAGCGCGGTGGTGACCGATTGTGAGATTTCCTTCAACGGACCTCGCTCAGAGAACGGTTTTATGACCGGCGGTGGTGTATATTGTACCGGCCCACAAACAAACGTGGTGCTGCGAAATTGTGTTATTTCGCATAACTCGGCGATTTCAGGCAGCGGGATATACACACAACGAGGGGCGAATATTCCGGATTGCCCAGAGGCGGATTGCCCTCGCTGCTTTGTTAAGGTTACGAACTGCACCGTCGCTCACAACAGACTCATACCCAGCCCCTTGATGAATCCTTTAGCCGATGGAGCAATACAATCGGCCGGCAGTGATATCAGAGTAAAGAACAGCATTGTCTGGTACAATGATGGCCTTGAGATAATGCTGATTGACCCTGCGTGTAACAGCCCTGTGGTCTATTGTGACGTCGAGGATGAGGAGGGCTATCCCAGTTCAATAAGCAATATTCATAAGGACCCGCTATTTGCACCGACCGGAGTTCCGGATTACCACTTGCAGTCTGTTCACGGTCGTTATAATCCGCGAACCGGCGATTGGGATATTGATACGATGCACAGTCCGTGCATTGACGCCGGCAATCCGAAGGACCCTGTCGGGCATGAACCGCAGCCCAACGGCAGGCGGATTAACATGGGCGCCTACGGCGGGACCAGGCAGGCAAGCAAGAGCACATGCCGAGTGGTTTACCATGTTGACGTAACCAGAGGTTACGACACGAACAACGGCTTAAGCAGAGCGGACGCTTTCGCCACCATCCAGAGAGGCGTTGAGGCAACCAAGGATGGCGACGTAGTGCTGGTTTGGCCGGGTGTTTACGTAGAACAGGTCGTTTTTGTCAGCAAGGCGATAACGGTACAGAGCGCCGCCGAGGCGGCGGTTGTTACAGCCCCGGGTGGTTATGCCTTTTCGTTTTACGGGGGCGAACGTTCCGGAAGCGTGCTGCGGAACTTTATTCTCAGAAACTGCGGACAAGGGGGAATTTTTTGCGATGGCGGCGGCGTTTCGCCTACCATCAGCAATATGACAATAGTGGATAACTACTTCGGCGTCAACGCCGTGAACGGCGCCGCACCCAACATCGCCAACTGTATTTTGTGGAACAATACCTACGGTGATTTGTCCCTGTGCCGGGCCCGTTATAGCTGCATTGAAACGCCTAATTCGTTCGATGCCGAAGCGCGGGGCAATATCAGCGGCAAGCCTTTGTTCGCCGAGGCCAATAACGGCGACTATCACTTGCTCTCGGAGTATGGTCGATATTGGCCGGGGCAAAATATGTGGGTGATTGATGAGTTGAGCAGTTCCTGTATCGATGCCGGCGACCCAAACGTGCATCCGAAAGCCGAGCCAATGTCCAACGGCGGCAGGCTCAATATGGGCGCTTACGGTGGAACCGCTCATGCCAGCAAGAGCAGATGGTTACTGAGGTGCGACGTGAACTTCGACGGCCTTGTCAACATGAAGGATTTTGCAATAGTAGCCCAGAAGCGGCACCCGAGCAGCGACGTGAATCTCGACGGCCTTGCCAACATGAAGGACTTTGAAAGGTTAGCTAAGAGTTGGCTGACGTTTTTGCCGTGGGCGCCAAAAGAGCTATGGGAAATTGATGATATCACGTTCCCAATGAACGGAACACCCACCGAGAAGAAACATAAATACAGATATTGAGGCCTGACCGGTAATCAGGATTAAACCGGAGCAGGCAGGATATAGAAGGACCGGATGCCGGCATTGAGCCGGAACCGAGATAAAAAATCGCTGAATGAAGGTCTCAGCGAGGCCGTGAGAGGCGTTCTCACAGCTTCGGTTTTGTTCTGCGCGGCAATAGCCGAAGTTTTTGCTTGCAGAAAAGCTGATAAAAGGTTATAATATTAGCGTTTATAGGGCGCTTATAGATTAATAAGTGATTAAGTGGTAGAAAAATGAGTTTTCGCAGGTTCGGAGGATGAACTGATTAGTTCTCCATATCAAAATGCTGCTGTGAGGGACAACCGGGCCGGAGGCTTTACTCTGGTTGAACTTTTGGTTGTAATATCCATCGTTTCGGTGTTGATGGCGATTATGGTGCCGGCATTAGGTAAAGCCAAGCGCCAGGCCCGAGCGATGCTGGGGATGAACAACCAAAAGCAGATTTCCGGCGGGGTGAATCTGTTTGCACTGGACCACGACGACAAATACCCGGATTCTGTGGCTACTGTCGGATTCGGCAGCTGGTGGAACTGGTCCGACCCGACGAAGCTGACCGGCACCCGGATGCGAAACCCCGGAATACATCGCTCGATGGGCACCTATCTGCACGCCTATCTTGCCGAGGCGGATACGATGTACTGCCCGAATGCGCCCCGGAAATACAAGTATCTCCAGCAGGCCTGGGACGCCGGCGACGACTGGGACAACCCGGAGACATCCTTTCCATCCGACCCTGTCGGCGGCACGTATTGTTTCTACTGGAACTATGACGGCTACTTAGGCGGCAGCAGGGGGCTTTTCTTCGGTCCTGACGGTCCTGCTGCCGGCCGAAGACAGAGTAAGTTGCTGGTAACGGATTACTTCGGTTACGACCATTGGCGGAGCCCGGACGCGTACGGAAGCTGTGAGAAATTCGAGGGGGCGGATATCACACCTGAAACGTGGCTTCTATCTTCGTATTGGTCGGGCGATGCCGACCCGAATCCGGCCGTGCCACAAATCCGACTGCAGGCCGGCTACACAGACGGACATGTGGAGAGTTATTCACCCTCGGAAACGGTACCGATGAAAGTGATAATGAAACGAGCTACGTCTGAGCCGTACCCGAGCGGAGTGGGACCGGGAATCTTTTTCCTGCCGGAAAACGCTTTGCATTAAAATAGTTCCAACACAAATCTGATTTATCTTACCCGAGCGATTTCCCTGTGCGGGATTCGACCCAGATGGGGCTGGACCAGGCGAGTTGTTCGTTGGCCTGCACCGCACGCAGATAATACCAGCTCACCTCTTTGCCGTCGTCTGTATCCGATACTTTGTACGATGTGTGGTAATGGTCGTGAAATACCAGACGGTGCAGCATCGCGGATTCCTTTGGAAAATCACCTGTGAACAGCATTTCTCCGCTCTGTGCCAGCTGCTTGAATGTTTGGGACAGAGACACATTCGTGGGCTGCTTTAGAGCAACTTTGACGCGTGTTTTGGGTCCGCCGCGCACCTTCAGCACGACGGCCTTGGTCGATATGTCCTCGAATTGCTGACGAAGGGCGGTAAAGGACTGTACTCGCAAATGTTTGTTAGAGCGTTCGACAATCCTGTCTCTACGCATCTCATCGAGAGGTCCGGATTGAAAGCACGTCTGAACTGACCTCCATAACGTTTTCGCTGTGCCATAATAGCATCCATGATTGCCGCTACCATACCACAGCAATACTATCTTATCCACTGGTCCGAAAAACAGGGAGTATTATACTCCGAGCCGGCAGCGTCAAAGACGGTAACGAATCCACCTGAGAAATCTCTGATTTTGGTATAGACATTGGGGAGGGGTTCACATATAATTTACTGAAAGATCGCTGGAATGAAAACGGCGATATCGTTTTCAAACAGTGAATTCCTTGAAGGAATAGGTCTATGAACTTGATAACAGCGCACGATTTATCCAAAACGTACCTAAAGGGAGAGACAAAGGTCGAGGCGCTAAAGGGTTTGAATTTCGAGATTGAACCAGCCTCTTTTGTTTCTTTTGTTGGGCCTTCCGGCAGCGGAAAGACTACACTCTTGAACCTTATTGGGTGTCTGGATAAGCCAACCTCAGGTATCTTGCGCGTAGATGACACAGACGTCTCAGGTCTTGATACGCGTATGGCAGCAGCTTTTCGAGGCAAGAAGATTGGCTTCATATTCCAGGATTTCAATCTCATTCCTGTGCTCACTGTATATGAAAATGTGGGCTATCCACTTGTTCTGGTACAGAATACCCCTTCCAGTGAAAGGAAGCAGCGTATTCTCGCGCTCCTTGATGCAGTGGGAATGGCCGAACAGAAAGACAAATATCCTGACCAGATATCAGGTGGGCAGAAACAGAGGGTAGCTGTGGCAAGGGCCTTAGTGACCAAACCAAAGCTCGTTTTGGCCGATGAACCAACTGCCAATCTTGACCACAAAACAGCATATATGGTTATCAATATCATGAAAAAGATGAAGAGTGAGCTCGGCACAACTTTTATCTTTTCAACTCATGACCAGAAAATCGTCGGAGAAGCCGAAATTATATATACGCTGGAAGATGGAGAGCTGGCCGGTAGAGAGGTTTAAGAACAATGTTTGACTTATTCAAGATAGCAATAAGAAACCTACTGAGATATAGAAGAAGGACACTTCTGACAGTTTCATTAGTCAGCATTGGAGTTGTATCTGTGCTGGTGTTTGTCTCGGCATCAGGTTCATTTAAGAATATGATGATTGGGCAGATAACAGACTCCTTTCTCGGGCATATCCAGATACACAAAAAGGGTTATGTGGCGTCCATAGACAGCCTGCCCCTTACATTGAACTTGGGTTCGAACACCTTGGAAAAAGTCGAGAAGGCAATAAATGAGATTCCTGATATAGAGGCATATTCAAAGAGAATAAAGTTCGGCGGCATGTTCAGTAACTTTGTTGAAACAACCAACGTAAGACTCAACGGCGTTTATCCTGAAGATGAAGCCAGGACTGTTCCACTACTTCTCTCAAGGGTAAGAGAAGGAGAAAGAACCATAAGAACAGGGGAAATTCTTGTGCCTGAGCTCCTTGCAAAGGGAATGAAGGTCAAGGTTGGCGACACAGTTGTTGTCATTGCAACTAATAGGGACGGCTCTGTTAACGGGAAACAATTTCAAGTCGGGGGAATACTTGAAAGTGCGACAGGCCCCGGGGGCAGAGATGGATATATCCACATAGATGATGCTGCGGAAATCCTGAGAATGGACACGACGCAGATAAGCGAAATTGCCATAAGGCTAAAAGACTTTGACAAACTTCACGAGGTGTTCGACAGATTGAAGGATAAACTCTCGAACGAAGTAAACAAGCAAGGTGGCCCCGCGTTTGAGGTACACATGTGGGAAAAGCTTTCTCCATTCTATAATATCGCCAGGATGATAGACATTATGACTTTCTTTGTAAAGCTGATGCTCATAGCCATTGTACTTATAAGCATAATGAATGTTATGGTCATGGCGGTTTACGAGCGAATAAGGGAAATCGGTACTATTGCCGCCATAGGTACGCTGCCTGGAAAAATACTGGCAATGTTTCTTATAGAAGGTTTCTCCCTGGGATTCTTTGGCGCCGTAGTTGGAAATGTTCTTGGAGTTGCAACTATCTCCATACTTAGTATGGCTAAACTCACCTTTAATTTTGGCAGGCAAAAGGGGCTTTTGCTTTCTCCAGGCATAAATATACAGGATATTCTCCTGATATCAATAATGGTAATAACCATTTCAGTATTGGCAAGTCTTCAGCCGGCCTATAAAGCATCAAAGATGAACCCGATTGACGCGCTGAGACATGTTTAGGAGGTAATTCGATATGAAGAAGACACTTTTCTCAACTCTGGTCGTTCTGTTTCTGGTACAGGTTGTGGCTTACGCTGCTCAGAAGAATGCGGCGAAAATTGCGGTCGCGTCAAATAGCAAAGATGCCACATCCTCTATAAGCAGCAAGGCAGGCAAATGCCCCTACTATCTTATATTCAACAGTACGGGCGAGCTAATGGAGGTTGTTGGCAACCCTTACAAAGATGCACAACGCGGAGCAGGGCAACAAACGGCGGATTTTCTTGCCGACAAAGGCGTGACCATAGTAATTGCCGAAACCTTTGGCGACAAAATGATTGGGGCCATGAGGAGCAACAGTACGGATTATTTCCAACTCCGTGGCATTGTTCAGGATGCCGTCAAGAAAGTTCTGAGTCCCGGCAATCAGATTCTAATGAAGTTGGATAGGAATCTCAGCCCGGAGTCCTATGAGTCGTATAGAAAACTGATAAACATCGAGCCTAACGGCAGAAAAAGGGAGTACGTGCTTTTTACCGCCAAGAAGGGAAGGGACAAAGTTGCAGCGCTATTTCTTTCACCTGCAAGCGAAAAAGGCAGAAGCACCTTAAGACTTGTCGAAAATATGTGGCTTTACATTCCTAATGTAGGCAAACCCATTCGCATAACAAGCCTTCAGTCAGTGGTAGGCGGTGTATTTAATAACTCCGATATATTACGCCTCGATTATGCAGCGGAATATTTTGTCGAGCAAATGGAAGAGTTGAGCGATAAGTATGTTTTGCACCTTAAGGCAAAAACAAAAACTGTAGCATACGACAAATTGAAAATGTGGGTAGATAAAAACAAAATTCTGCCTATCAAGGTCGAATGTCTCACCGAAGCTTCCATGCTCATAAAAACAATTTATTTCAAACAAACCAAGGACTTTGGGGGCAAAATAGTAAGGCCATCGGTTATTGAGACGGACAGCCCTTTGTATAAAGGCTATAAATCTGTGATGATATTCGCAAAGATAAAAAAGAGAACATTCGAAGATGAAGTCTTTACACTCACATTTATGCCAAATCTGGAATCCTTGAGACAATGAGATTATGGGCGGCATTTGCGATTTTGTTAACATTTTCTTATGGAATGGCCTTAGCCGATGAAGAATATTCTTTTGACCTGTCAGAAATAGAGAAAAAGCCGTTACATATCGGGGGATATCTTGAATATAATCCAGTTCTTTTTGGCGTGGATAAAGGCTCTGCATTACACAAGCTCAAAATGTATAACCGTGATAAAAGAAATATCCGTGAAGAACATAACTTTAAGGCGTTGTTTGATGGCAGCTATAAGAAGGGAACCGCAGAATTTCGTACTATAGTCAACACGGACTTTAGAAAATCCTATCTCGGATGGTCGGAAGAAACAACACTTTACGAAGGCTATATGTCATTAAGACCATCATCGACGTTTAATTTTAATATAGGTAAAAAAACCTTAAAATGGGGCAAAGGATATGCGTGGAACCCTGTAGCATTTTTGGACAGACCCAAAGACCCCTACGACCCCGAACTGGCTCGTGAAGGGTTTGTAGTGGCATCCGCGGATTACATTAAGAGTTTTGACGGTCCATTAAAAACGTTTTCTTTCACACCGGTCTTGATGCCCGTTTATAACCGTATAAATGATGATTTCGGAAAAATTAACAGCTTTAATTTCGCAGGAAAGACGTATTTTCTACTATATGATACGGATATCGACCTTATTTTTCTTACTGGAGGGAGTAAGACAAGCCGATACGGTATGGATTTTTCAAGGAACATCACCTCTAATTTTGAGATTCACGGAGAGCTTGCGTTCATCAATGACTACAAAAAAAGATTTATCAACAGTCATGGAACAGTCTTTAATAAAGAATATGATGCAACAAGCTATCTGCTTGGCCTCAGATATCTGACCAAATCAGATACAACATATATCTTTGAATATTTTCACGATGCGACAGGATTCACTAAGGGAGAAATGGGGGATTACTTCTCATTCATAGATAGGGGTTATGACACATATCGTTCCTCGGGCGACGACTCTCTTTTGAGAAAAGCAGCAAACGCAGCTGGAGGAAACTACAACAGAAAAAATCCGATGAGGGACTATCTCTACTTGCGCGTCAGTCAGAAAGAGCCGTTTGATATTCTATATTTTACGCCCTCGCTAACAGGAATATTTAACATTAATGACAAAAGCTTTTCCATTGGCCCCGAGTTATTATACACTGGAGTCAAGAATTTGGAACTGCGACTCAGAACAACCTTTCTCGTCGGCGACTCATATACTGAATACGGAGAAAAGCAGAACGATTTCTTGATAGGATTGAGGGCAAGATATTATTTCTAAATCGCGCAGATATTCAACCGGATAAACGGCGTTTGTCTTACTATACCCAAAACAAGCGAGTTTTTTTAGCCCTTTACAATATCTCAAATAATAATAGGTTCTTGCTTTTCGATTTGTTCTTCATACCTCCTAATTTGAGACACTACTTTGGGCAGTCTGTTTTCCATTGACCAGAGTTCAGAATTAGAGTAATGCTTGGCTTCATAAAATCTGAGTTCCTGAGTCTTCTTATTCAAAAGTAAAATGTCGATACGATCCTGAGTCCTTCCTTCTGATTTTGCTTCTAATAACCCGAAGGGCAGAGTTCCACGGGCTTGCCCGTGGGTGAATGGGAACTCGCCCGAAGGGCGTCGAGCGAAGCTCGTAAAGTGGAAGCAAGTGCCACGGGCTTGCCCGTGGGTATCTACTGATATTTCAATATCTAAAACAACGACATCTAATACTACAGCGCCACATGATTACGAATTATCCTGAATACAACAACGTAACTCCTCGACTTCGACACCCAAAGCTCGCAATTTCTGCCGCTTTCGCCGGGCATGATGTTCTCTTGCCTGTTGATTGCGTCTTTGATGGTATTGGATCATCTCGCCTGCTTGATAATAAACCTGTTTCTGAACCGACGGCGGAAAGCTCTGAACGGCTACCCACACGGACGCTGCGTAGCGAACTTGTTCGACGGTCAAATAGAAACTGTCCGGAGTTTTTTTCTCTAAGGTCCTGATGTACGCGAGAACAGAACAACTGACTCAATTGGCTGATATACAGATGGCGATGAATGCCACGCCAACTGCGTATCTCAAAATGGTCCATACCGATCTCGTTTTTGGCCAGTTCGAAGCATTGCTCTATCGGCCAGCGGGAAAAGGCTGTTCTAAGCAATTTTTCCAGAGTGATATCATTCGAGCCCGGCAGCATGTTCGAGACAAAATACTTAATCTCATCCGGGTTCAGAACATTGCGGGCCACAATAAGGCAATGAGCAGAACCCGGCAAAGAATCCTGGCCTTGTTTGCGATAAAACTTCGACCATTTCACTTCCCAGACCACAGGACCTTTTTCGCCTTCTTTAATATAAAACTTTTTCCATCTCTGCTTTTGAAATTTGCGAGAAAAACGAAGCAGGTTTTGAACCTCACTGGCGGACAATGCTTTGGCCGAAAGACGCGGAAAATGCCGCTTTCGGCCTTTTTTACGGCTTTTTTC
>JAUWPZ010000031.1 GCA_030611315.1 Sedimentisphaerales bacterium | reverse complement strand
ATGACCGCTTTGACGCGGTCGGCGTGACGCTTATCGCGCAAGGAACGATGAAATTTTTCAAGTTCAGCTATTTCTTTTGACAACGTATAATCCTTCATATACACTGTTTATCGGACACAAGGTGCTTTCTGATTGAAAAATCCCGTATTTTTCAATCAAGAGCAGTATAAGTTCTTGATTTGCCAAGTGTTTGGCTAAAACGATTTCAAAAGGTCTGAAATCCGTAGAGACAAATGCACCTGATGGGAAGGTGAAACAGAAATAGCAGAATTCAATTCAATCTTGGTTTCGAGGGAAATGAAATGTTGAACAGACGCACTTTTCTAAGACTCATTAGCTCAACAGTTGCCATCGCTGTAGCTACGCCGGCTTTCTCAAAGAGGCAAAGCAAGCCCAACCTTCTAATAATTCACACTGATGAACATAATTTTCGTACACTTGGCTGCTATCGCAAGAACCTCCCCGAAGCCCAAGCCTACGTTTGGGGTAAAAACGCCGTCGTCGCCACGCCCAACATCGACTGGCTTGCCGATAACGGTGCTATGTGCACAAAGTTCTACGCTACAACTCCGGTTTGCTCCCCCTCACGCTCGGCGTTTGTTTCAGGCCGCTACCCTCAGAACACGCCGGTAACGACCAACGGGATTCCACTGAATGACGAGGTTGTTACCTTCTCGGAAATTCTTCGGAGGCAGGGCTACGCTACCGGCTACGCAGGGAAATGGCATCTGGATGGCCAAGGCAAACCACAATGGGCCCCGAAGCGTAATTTCGGTTTCGCCGACAACCGCTATATGTTCAACCGAGGACACTGGAAACAGCTTGAGGATACACCCTCCGGCCCCAGAGTCAAAGCACGAAATGAAAAGGGCTCGCCCTCCTATAATGTTAAAGGCGCCGACGAGAAGTGTTTCACCACTGACTTCCTGGCGGACAAGACCGTTGACTTCATAAAGAGCCACAAGAACGAGCCCTTCTGTTTCATGGTCAGCATCCCCGACCCCCATGGCCCAAACACCGTCCGCCCGCCATACGATACAATGTTCGATGATTTAGAGATTAGCGCACCGGCAACCTTCTCCAAGGGCGATGAAAGCGTTCCAGGCTGGGGCCAAAAGCAGAAGAAGAGCTTTGCCGGTGCATACATAGCCAAGTATTTCGGTATGATAAAGTGCATCGATGACAACGTCGGAAAGATTCTCGACGTCTTGCGTACCCACAAACTGATTGATAACACTATCGTCATCTTTACAGCCGACCACGGTGATATGTGCGGCGAACATGCCCGCGACAATAAGGGTGTCCCTTACGAAAGCTCAGCGAAGATTCCCTTTGTTCTTTACTATCCGAACAAAGTCAAAGCAGGAACCGTTATCACTCGCTCGCTTGGCTGCGTCGATTTCCTCCCCACCATAATCAGCCTGATGGGATTCCGGACAGCAGGCAAAGAGCAGGGCCGCGACGCCTCCGAACTCTTCACCAAAGCAGGCGCAGCAAAAGGATGGAAAGACATTACCTTCATGCGTGGAACCGGTAGCGGCGGCAGCGTAAATTGGCTCGCCGCCGTCACAGCCCGCTACAAGCTCGTATTCTCACCAGAGGACAATCCCTGGCTCTTCGATCTCGAAAAGGACCCCGACGAATTGACCAACTTCTTCGAGTACCCGGCTTATCGCCGGACCGTTCGCTTTCTTGCTAAAGACCTGATTGCGTATTGCCGCACATACAACGACCATTACAGCAACGACCCCAAGATCAAATCCGATCTTGCCTGGGCCGCTGAAGGCACTGACAAATACGTTCCAGCCGTGATAGCTAAGAAACCACGTACTGACAAAAAAACACGGAATACAAAGGAACGCAAAACCAGACGCACGAAAAACAAAAAATAGATTATGGAGATGAAAAATGAAAAGACGCGATTTCCTCAAAGCTTTAGGATTAGGCGCTGCTTCAGCTTTGACCGTAACTCCATTCGTTGGAGCCGCCGGCTCGAAAAAACAAAACCTCAATATCCTGTTCTTCACTGCTGACGACCTCCATTGCGACTCCCTTGGGTGTTTCGGCGGTAAAGTGCCCGGCCTGACCCCGAAGCTTGATTTCTTTGCCTCCCAGAGTATGCGATTTGAAAACGCACACGTCACCGTCGCCATTTGCCAGCCAAGTCGAGGCGTCCTCGGAACAGGCCGTTATGGGCACAACAGCGGAATCCTGGGCTTCATGCACACCGACCGTGACATACCAACCATCATGGAAACCCTAAGAAATGCAGGCTACCTCACCGGCGTCCTTGGAAAAGTAAATCATTCAACGCCAAAAGCCGACTACAAGTGGGACTTCGTTCATGACCGGAACGAACTGGGTAGTGGCCGTGACCCGGACCTCTACTACAATTATTGCAAAGAATTTTTCACAAGGTCTCGCCGCGAAGACAAACCATTCTACTTCATGGTCAACTCCCACGACCCACATCGCCCATATCATATTCCCGGAAAACCCATCAGAGGAGCGAAAGAGCCCTCAAAGACATATGACCCCGACGACGTCTCCGTTCCTGGTTTCGTCCCCGACCTGCCGGGCGTCCGCAAAGAGCTCAGCTACTACCTGAATTCCGTCCGCCGCCTCGATGACACCTTCGGCAAAACAATGCAGGCCCTTAAGGAGTCGGGTTTCGACAAAAACACGCTCGTAATGTTCATCTCCGATAACGGTATCGCCATACCGTTCGCAAAATGCAACGCCTACCTTGCCAGCACACGCACCCCATGGATCGTTCGTTGGCCGGGCGTTGTAAGACGAGGCGCCGTTGACAGAGAGCATTTCATCTCAGGAATTGACTTTTTCCCAACGGTGCTCGAAGCAGCAGGTCTGCCTATCCCAAAAGGGCTTGACGGCTTTTCCTTCCTCCCTCTGCTAAAAGGTGAAAAGCAACCCCGCCGTGACAAGGTCTTCACACAAATAGACATGAAAGCAGGTGGAGATGCCGTCCCCATGCGATGCGTTCAGGATAAGCGTTTCGGCTACATCTTCAGCCCGTGGAGCGATGGCAAATTCTACTACCGAAACAACAACGAAGGGCTCACCATGAAGGCTATGGTCGAAGCTGCCCAAACCGATCCCGATATCGCACAGCGCGTCAGAATGTTCCGATACCGCGCTGCCGAGGAGCTCTATGATATCAAGAACGATCCCCATTGCCTCAATAACCTTGTGGGCGAATCTGATTATAAGAGCGACCTCAAGAAAATGCAGAGTCGGTTGCATGATTGGATGAAACAGACTGACGACCCACTCTTACCGGCCTTTGAAAATCGAAACTCCCCCGAAAAGCTGAAATCCACTCTGATAGATATTTATGGTGATAACTACGTAAAAGCCGCACAGGACCGAAAGAATATCTCGAAAAGCAACAAAAAGACAAGGAAGAATCGAAACAGGTAACAGAAAACATTCTTCTGATTTTGCACGAAAGGGGCAATCAAATGAAAAGACGTGAATTTCTAAAGATGGCGGCTATGGGAGCTTTGGCGGGTATGGGTGGAGTTTCATTCGGGGCCGGGAAAACCAAAAAGCCAAACTTCGTTTTCATTATTGCCGATGACTGCACTTTCCGGGACATCGGCTGCTACGGTGGGCAGGCTTATACGCCGAACATAGACAAACTGGTATCTAAAGGGATGCGTTTTACACAATGTTTCCAGGCAGCGCCGATGTGTTCGCCGACGCGGCACAACATCTATACCGGTCTTTACCCGGTAAAAAGCGGCGCATACCCCAATCACACCTTTGCCAAGGACGGCACCAAAAGCGTTGTTCACTATCTAAAGCCGCTCGGCTACCGTGTGGCCCTTAGCGGTAAAAAACACATCAGTCCGCCGGAGGTGTTCCCGTTCGAATATTCCGGCAAAGGAAATAATCCCGACATTGAAGCCATCGATAAGTTCATAGGCCAGTGCAAAGAGAGCGAAACTCCCTTCTGTCTCTTTGCCTGCTCCAACGAGCCGCATTCGCCCTGGAACAAAGGCGATGCCTCGCGCTATGATGCTGCAAAATTGAAGCTGCCGCCCTACTTTGTGGATACTAAAGAGACGCGCGAGAACATGACGAGATATCTGGCTGAGATAACGTATTATGACTGGCAGGTCGGCCAGGTCCTTGGGCTGCTGGACAAGCATGGCTTTGCGGATAACACACTGGTGATAGTGGTTACTGAGCAGGGTTCGAGTTTTCCCTTTGGAAAATGGACGTGCTATGACACGGGACTGCAGTCCGCCTTTATCGCGTGCTGGCCCGGCAAAATCAAGCCCGGCACGGTCAGCGACGCTTTGATAGAATACTTAGACGTCCTGCCGACATATATAGAGGCTGCGGGCGGCGCGCCGCCGGCGGTGCTCGACGGAAAGAGCCTGCTGCCGGTACTGCTGGGAAAGACAAAAGAGCATAAGGAATACGTCTTCGGCGAGATGACAACGCGAGGTATTATCAACAGCTCGGTGTATTTCGGTATTCGTTCTATCCGTTCGCGCAGGTTCAAATATGTCTGGAACTTCACGCCCGAAATACAATTCCAGAATGCCTGCACGAAGTCGGGCATTTTCAAGTCCTGGCAAGCCAAGGCGGCAGACGACCCTGATGCTGCTGAGAAGGTTCGCCGCTATGAGCACAGGCCGGGCGAAGAACTCTATGATGTTACGAAGGACCAATACGAGTGGAACAACCTGGCCGACGACCCGAAATATGCAAAAGTCAAAGCAGGATTAAGGAAGCTTCTGGCCGAATGGATGGAAGCCATGGGCGACAAGGGCCAGCAAACCGAACTCGAAGCATTCGAGCACCAGGGTAGAAACAGGAAAAAGAAAACCGAAAACGCACGTGTGAACCGCGAAAAAAAGTCCGGGGCCAAAGAAAAGGGAGAAAGAGAAAAAGGAAAGGAATCCCCCGGAAGAAGATGAAAAAAAGATGAGGCGAAATAACCTCAAAGAAGGTGTTATTCAAGAACAAACAAAGCCGGCTCCGCATGCAATTGCGCGTTGTTTGTGACCTTCGGACCGCCAAATCTCCCTCAAGACAAACTCGAGCTTCTTCTTCGTCAGAGACGACAGCGTCCGATAACGTTGCCAAGAAAGCGCATTTTTGTCAATTTCTGCAAATTCCTTATTTTTTTTGACCGTTTTTGGAATCGCATCCAAATCCTCGTAATTACCTGTTCGAAAAGGAGTTATAAATATCTAAGCCAGCGTCCTATAAATGAAATGTCGGTTTTTACACCCTTTTACAGCGGAATTAAACATCCGTATGTCTGCTAATTTGCAGGTTTTTTCTTGACCGATTAATAAGAATGCTATACCATTAAAAGTGTAGTAGTAATCAACTGATGACGAACAAGACTGTGGGTTGTCCCGTAACTACTTTTGTTTTGTATTGCTGCTTTGAAAAGGGACAAAGAAAACGAGGCAGGACTTATAAGCCTTGCCTCTAACGGTAGTTAAGTTGCAAAGACGCTTTTGGCGCTGTTTGTTGATAGAGAACTAAAACTTGATTCCGGAGCTTTGATACAGCGCTGAAAAGTAAGTTTAGCGTGAAACGAAATCTGCTTGATAAAAAGCGTTAGCTTGCTAACGAGGGAGTGTTAATAGTGAGCATAAAATCAGTAAATTGTGCCCAAAAGAAGGCCTTTTTAATAAAAAAGGCGCCACAATTACAAGTATTTCTGGTACCGGGTAGCTGATTTTAAGCTCTGGTGAAAAGGATTTCGTAATTCACAGCCATTTCTTTGAGGCTTTTCTGCCGGAAATCCCCGCAATCTTTCCGGGGTGCCTATTTGCGGTTTGCCGCAATATGGGTTCCCCCAACTTTGAGTGTTTTTTTTGACACTTTGACAATTGCAAGGGAAAGGTAGGAATTATGAACACCATAATCATGGAAATACCACCTTCGGTCTGGCCAATCATAGCTTTTATCCTCGGAATATGCCTCACTGCCGTCATCGTTCAGATAATTGCAAGAGCTAGAGCCAAAACATTTGAGCATGACCTGCAGCGGCAGATAGATGGAGCAAAAAAGGAAGCTGAGAATATAATCAAATCCGCTCAGATTGATGCCGCTTCCGAAGCCATCAAGAAAAAAGAGAAATTTACGGTTGAGGTCAATAAAATCCGCGGCGAGCTCCACGAAACGGAGATGAGGTTATCCAAACGTGAGGATGTCCTTGACCGCCAGGCTGAAGCAATTCAGCAGCGGGAAAAGGCCGCAAAAAAGGAGGAACAGGAGGTCGAAAGAAGATTGCACAATGTAGGCCTCAAGGAAAAACAGCTCTCTGTTTTGCTGGCACAGCAGAAAAATCAACTGCTCAAAATCACTGCGATGGGCATTGGAGAGGCCAAGGAGCTGCTCTTAAAACGCCTCGAAGACGAGTGTGAGCACGAAATGTCGGCTTTGATTCAACGAAAAGTCGAAGAAACCACAGAAGCCGCTGACGAAAAAAGCCGCGAGATAATCAATGCCGCCATACAGCGCTATGCCGCCGAACAGACCTGCGAGGTAACCGTATCGACCGTGGATGTCCCAAGTGACGATATGAAAGGCCGGATTATCGGTAGGGAAGGACGCAACATTCGTGCTTTTGAAAAAGCTACAGGCGTGGATGTCATCGTCGATGACACTCCAGGAATAATCATCGTAAGCGGCTTCAGTCCCGTAAGACGCGAGGTCGCCCGTCTTTCAATGGAACGTCTCATACAGGATGGCCGAATACATCCGTCTCGAATCGAGGAGCTTGTCGCACAGACAAAAAAAGATGTCAACCATAAGGTCCTGCAGATAGGCAAAGACGCCGCCGTCGAGACCAACGTCAGAGGATTGAGCAACAAAGTGCTCAGCTTAATCGGCGCCTTGAGCTATAGAACAAGCTACGGTCAAAACGTGCTTCGCCACAGTGTTGAAGTCGCCTTTCTCTCTCAGGTTATGGCCGATGAGCTTGGGCTGGACGGCTCGATAGCAAGGCGAGCGGGACTGCTCCACGATATCGGCAAGGCAATCGACCATGAAGTCGAAGGAAAGCACCCCACAATAGGTGCAAATTACCTCAAGCGCTTCAACGAATCGCCTATTGTGCTAAATGCCGTCGCGGGGCATCACGGCGATGTCCCGGCGGACAACCCTTACACTCCCCTGGTCGCCTCCGCCGATGCGATTAGTGCTTCGCGCCCCGGCGCCAGAAGAGAGACCCTTGAGAGATATATCAAACGGCTGGAGCAGCTCGAGGAAATCGCCAGCAGCTTTAAGGGAGTAGAGAACGCATACGCCATTCAGGCCGGGCGCGAGATTCGTGTTATCGTCAGCGCTGACGATGTGGATGATGAAGCAGCAATGAAAATTGCTCGCGATATTGCCAACAAGGTCGAAAACGAAATGACCTATCCCGGCGAAATCCAGGTAACTCTCCTGCGTGAGGTCCGCTGCGTCGAGTACGCCAAGTAGAATCGTATGTCGTGAATGGAGAAAGCAAGGTGTGGGCGGGAAAATACAAACATATCGAGGCCCGAATATTTAGAATGTGGGAATCGAACTGGTCAAAGATATATATAAATTAACAGAAAAGTTTCCAAAACAAGAAATGTACGGTATAGTAAGCCAGATGAGACGGTCGGTAATTTCAATACCTTCAACTGTTGTAGAAGGTTTTAATTTGCTGAAAAAACTATAACAACATACGAAATACGATATACGAATTATGAAGCTGAATATTCTTTGCATAGGCGATATAGTGGGTCGGCCCGGAAGACGCGTTGTGGCCGAAAAGCTCGGGCCATTGGTCGCGGAGTTGAATATCGATTGCGTAATAGCTAACGCTGAAAATGCCGCCGGAGGCTCCGGCCTGACACCACAAATCTACAACAAGCTGCTGCGGTACGGCGTCAACCTGATAACTTTAGGCGACCATACTTACCGCAAAAGGGAAATAATAACGACCCTCGAAACTGCGGACAATATCGTCCGTCCGGCAAATTTGTCCGAGAACGCCGCCGGCAAAGGCTTTGCAGTTTATAAAACCGGCAAAGGGCCTGTCGTAGCGGTCGTCTCTTTAATAGGCCGAATTTTTATGAAACCCGCCGACTGTCCTTATAACACTATTGACAAGATACTGCCCCAACTTCAGTCCGAAGCCGATATCGTAGTTGTTGATGTCCACGCTGAGGCCACCAGTGAGAAAATCGCCATGGGCTGCTATCTTGACGGCAGGGTCAGCTTATGTTTCGGCACTCATACCCACGTCGTAACCGCAGATGAAAGAATTCTGCCCAGGGGCACCGCGTATATCACGGATATCGGTATGACCGGTCCGCATGATTCGGTACTCGGTCGAAAAGCAGAGAACGTCCTGAAGTCTTTTAGAACACAAATGCCGTTTCCATTTGAGATAGCCACCGGCGATGTTAAAATGCATGCGATTGTTGTTACCGTGGACAGCAGCACAAAAAAAGCTGAACGTATCGAGAGGATTAGCATCGAGGCCGAGGTGCTTGAAGAAACCGGCTACGACAGTGACGACGGCAAGCCTGAGTATTTCAACAACCACTTCTGATATACGTCGGCTCTGACTACTCAGGCGGGTTGGGGTCGAAGTCGGCGATATCAACATTAACGCAGGCAACCAGAAACCGTACCGCCGAGGCTGTGTCCTCGGCTATATTATCAAGTTCACCCGCCAGGGGCCTTGTATTAAGACCCGACCAGGAAGACGCAAACTCCTCTTCCGCCAATTTACGATACGCCGCTACAGGGTCGGATTCGGTAACATCCTGGTCACCATCGCTTGTAACCAGATATAAAGCTCCAATCAGTACCGCCAAGGCCAGGCAGGCAGCCGTAACGATAGGCCACAGCTTAACTATCACTTTATACTCTTTTGTTTTCTGGCCGGATACCACCGACAAGATGCGACCGTTCAGCCGCTCGGAAACATCACGGTTGGAAATCGCCGCCTCACGAGTTAAACCCTCGCCCAATGACAGACAGCTCTGATAAAACTCGCGACAACCCGCACAGCGGCCAATGTGCTTTTGTGTTGTCCCGGACAATTTGCCGTCCCTATCCACAGCGTGGGAAATCATCAATTTAAAGAGCCAACAGAACATTACGCACCTTCAACTTTCATAAAAGACATTGTTTTTTTCGGCGATGCCTGACTCGCCTTTTCATCCTCTGCTGCCATATTCACCAGTCGCCGGCCCAGCTTTACACGAGCCCGATAGAGCAGCACCTTTACACCTACCTGCGATTTTCGCAGAACCTTTGCTATTTCCTTTATCGACATATCCTCGGCATATCTTAGCCGCAATGCCTGGTACTGGCTCCTCGATAAATCCCTCGCCGCAGCCCACAAGCTCTGTCTTGTCTCCTGCTCTGCCATCAAATCCCCCGGCCCGGGGCTCTCGGATTCGACATCCGCGACCATCTGATAATGGCGTCTGCTGCGAAAACGACTGCTTGCCAAACGCCTTGCTATCGTAAAAAGCCACGTCGAGAATTTACACGAGTTTCGATACAGGTGAACGTTCCGGTAGGCCTTGACAAATGTATCCTGGACCAGGTCTTCGGCATCCTGCACACTTTGGGTTTTATGCAAAAGGAACTGGTAGAGCCGTCCCCCGTACCGCTCCACCAATTCCTCAAATGATGCTTCACAGCCCTCTTGCGACCGGTGGGCCAGCTCTTCGGCACTTAGCTTCCCCAGGGCTGGGCGCCGCGGCGCAGGACCATGATTTACTTTGTCGATGCATCGTCCTTTTTCTGCTTCTTTTCCCATTGTTCTTTCAGGAACGCGACAACTCCTTGTGAGTCAGTATCGAAGTGGATCTGAATCAAATTCTGTGTACAGGTTAATTGTACCTTCTTGGCCAATTTCGCCAACTCCGGCTGCTCCTGGTCTTGCAAAGCCGTAAAGGCGATCATTCCCCCGAGTATCTGGCTGAGGCTTTGAGCTATTTCCTCGGACTCGGCCGTCAAATTCAAATCAATGTAGAACTTCCCTATATCTTCGCCGACCGCCAGAGACAATTTGTCCGTTTGTTTCAGCATGGCCGTTTGTTGCTGCTGCTCGGCTATCTGGCCGACGCTGTTGGCCGCAACCTGGAAAAAGGGCCCCTCTGCACTCAACGACGCCTGTGTGAAAACGCCGTTCGCTGCATTCGGTGACGTGCCGTTGAGAACGTCTATCGCCTCCTTTACCGCATCCAGGCCCGAACTCAAAATTACCAGGTCGTCCTTAAAGAAGCATCCATACATTTTTTCGACGCCGCTTTTGTTTGGGTCCTGTTTCTTTTCGTCAACCCAGCTATGCACGACAAGAGCGCCGTATTCGATTTTTTCATACTCGGGATTCATCCGCACAAGCGACACCAGCTTGTTTTTATCGCAGGTCGCCTCAATCAGAGCCACGGCTTTTTCCTGCTCCTCGCCGTTGCCGTAAATCGTAACATTGCGAACATCATCCAGCGGATGAAAGGAAAATACCACGGCAAAATCCTCCAGCTTTTGCTCGACTCCTCGATTCGCCAACTCCTCCCGGATAAGCTTGCCTAAGAGCGTTTTATTGAACTGCTCGTAGTCTGCGTGGGCGACCCAGTTGGCACTGCTGCTGACCCGATTTTGCATCAGGGGTCCCCCAAGCACCGGCGCCGCCGTCAAAAGTACGCTCGCCATCAACATTAACATTATGTTTCTCATAGTTCAGGTTCCTTTCAATTTGACATAATTATAACATTATTTGAGACGGTAGTCTCTACTGTGCCAACCGGCGTCCCCAACCGTGTAGAGCAGGGCATCTCCGCCGGTTCGCTTTATTGCAGCACATGATTATCCGGCGCTTCACCTCCTTATACGCCTTATGTGGACGAAAGGTTACACCCTTTTTTTCAAAACCCTCTCAAAACACCTGCATTTTTTCTAATGGGTTGCGAAGCAGCTATTGGAGAAACCGGTTGTGTGTTTTCTCCCGGCCCAATGTTGTTATTGGGCCGTGCCCGGGAAATACGACAGTTTCACCGGGCAGGGAAAAAAGTTTGTCCTTTATGCTCTTTAATAATTCCGGCATACTGCCTTTCGGAAAATCTGTTCGACCAATCGACTCGGCAAACAGAGTATCGTCTGTGAAAACAGCTCCCTCGTCCTTTGAATACAGGCAGATACCGCCCGGAGTATGCCCGGGAGTATGCATTACCTGCAGCTTTATCCCGGCCTCGTCGATTATGCTTTCATCTTCCAAAATAAAATCAGCCGGCTCGGTACTAAACTGTCCTCCTGCTATAACGGACAGATTGCTCTGGGCCTCTGTGAGCATTTTCGCATCGAGCTGATGGATATAAACCTTGATGTCCGGATAGCTCTCGCGCAGTGCTGCTACGCCCGCAATATGGTCTATGTGGCCATGGGTGAGAACCACCCCAACAGGATTTAATTGGCGTTCTTTGAGGAAGTTGGTTAACTCGTCGGCTTCGAGACCCGCGTCAATAATCAAACAGTCTTTAGCTGCCTGACTGCTCCGCAGAACGTAGCAGTTCGTTTCATACGCACCCAGAACCACACAGTCGATTTTCATTAAGCTGCTCCTTAAAAAACCGCTACGCTAACAAAAATACCCTTTGCCGTCAATAGAGCTTTTGGGCACCCGTGGGACGTTTGTAGTGGCTCCAGCCGCAAATTACACACATCGGGATACGGTCTTATTACCCGGAGTTGCCTGGCTGGCCACAAAATTTTTATTCAACCCCATCTAAAATTCGTACTTTGATTTACGGTAAATTGCCCATCTTGCCGATTTAAGGTAAAATGACGAACAAAGAGCACAGCAGCAAAAAAAAGCTTATGACTTACGCTCCAAAAGCCGATGCGCTTATGTGCCATTTATAACCCTGATGTCCCAGGACCGAAACTATGGCTGATATCTTACAGCAAAAAAAAGCATACAAACTCTTTAAG
Organism: Sedimentisphaerales bacterium; assembly: GCA_030611315.1. Lineage (GTDB taxonomy): Bacteria > Planctomycetota > Phycisphaerae > Sedimentisphaerales > Anaerobacaceae > JAUWPZ01. Next base: position 19,408 of record JAUWPZ010000031.1, on the reverse strand, counting down.
AGATACGATGGTAATCCGATATTGACACCGGAGAATTGGCCCTATCCGACAAATGCCGTTTTTAATCCCGCAGCAGCTAAATTAAACACAGAAACGCTCCTGTTAATTCGCGTCGAGGATATGCGCGGATTCTCACATTTGACTGTTGCACGCAGTGCCGATGGATTCACAAACTGGGAAATTGACCCTACACCAACTCTCGAGGCAAACCAGAGTTCACGAGAGGAAAGGTGGGGCCTGGAAGACCCTCGGATTACCTGGCTCGAAGAGCAAAAGCAATTTGCCATTACTTATGTCTCATTTAGTGAGGGCGGTCCCGTAGTGTCGCTGGCGATTACCAAAAACTTCAAAACTTTTGCCCGTTTGGGTTCTCTCTTACCTCCGGAGGACAAGGATGCCTGCCTGCTGCCTCGCAGATTTAGAGGACGGTTCGCACTGATTCACCGCCCAATTGTTCGAGGCGAGGCGCATATGTGGATCAGCTTCTCACCCGATTTGACGCATTGGGGTAACCATAGAGCCTTGATTAAAACAAGGCCGGCCTATTGGGACTGCCACAGAGTTGGTCTGGCTTGTCAGCCCATAGAAACAACGCAGGGATGGATGTTATTCTATCACGGTGTCCGAATTACCGCTGCAGGAGCAATATACCGCGTCGGACTGGCTCTTTTGGATTTGGAAGAGCCCTGGAGAGTCTTACGGCGAGGCGATGAATGGGTACTCGGACCCCGGGCTTTATACGAACGTATCGGGGATGTCAGTGATGTCGTATTCCCCAGCGGCGCTACCGTTCACAAAGAAATCGACCAGCTTAATCTCTATTATGGCGCTGCCGATTGCACCGTAGCTGTCGCAACAGCGAATTTAAGTGATTGTATAGACTACCTTATGTCCTGTCCCGAAGTAAAAGAGTGAACATGAGGCAGGCAACTCCCCGGCCCGCTGATAACTTCATCTCGTCAGAAATGCTGAGTGATTTTTCAGATTCAGGCTCTTTCTGCGCAAACTGTGTGCCGCCGATGGACTGGCAAGAACTACGTATAGTGTAATCTGTTGTTGACATTGTTTTGCCAGTTTAACCCTGGCGGCGTTGCGGCATCTTACCTATATTGACAGGTTCGCGTATAAAAAAGCCAGATTCTAATAACAACAGAATCTGGCTTCGGAGGAGGGTGATGAAAAGCTAATAATGACTTTTAGACAACTCCGAATGTCTAAATTATATTCTCCTTATATATACTAATCGAACAAATAGTAAAAAATTCTTTAGGAAAAATAATGAATTTTAGAAAAAAGGATAATACAGGTTTCTCTCCAATAATCAAGCTTTTAATTGCGAAAATCAAAAAAAAAATCACCTTATTTTGGAAACAGTCGAATTTAGCTCAAAAACCTATATAGTTTACGCTTGATAAAGTAATTTTGTTCCCATATTTTAACGAGTTGCTTGTTATTTCTTTTTGATTATGAAGGAATGATTTATGGATTCCAGGATAACGATTGCAGACTTGCTGATTGCCAGGCGGCAGAACCGCAAGATTGCCGCGGTCAGTTGTTACGATTATACCACAGCCAGGCTCCTCTCCCAGACTGATGTGCAGATGATATTGGTAGGCGATTCCGCCGCCCAGTTTATGCTCGGCTTCGATTCCACTCTGCCGGCGACTATGGATTTTATGGTCGCCATAACCGCTGCGGTCAGGCGGGGGGCCCCAAACGCGTATATTGTTGCCGATATGCCGTTTTTATCCTTTCAGGTAGGAATTGCCGAGGCGGTCAAGAACGCCGGGCGGTTTGTTGCAGAGGCCGGGGCACAAATGGTAAAAATCGAAGCAAGTGGCGCGTATCTCGATGTAATTAAAGCAGTTAGCGACGCCGGCGTGGCCGTAATGGCCCATATTGGCATAAGGCCGCAGAACATCAGCAGGATTGGGCGATTCAAGGCCGAGGCAACCACCGCCGAAATGGCCGTGGAGCTGATATGTCTTGCTGAACAAATGGTTAATGCCGGCGCCGCCTCACTGCTGATTGAGGGGACCGCTGCGGAGGTGACGGAAATTATCACAAAACATTGTGAGGTGCTTGTGATAGGTTGTGGTTCCGGGCCGGGCTGTGATGGGCAGATTCTAATTGCGCCCGACATTCTGGGTCTGACACAAGGCTCAACTCCAAAGTTTTCAAAAAGTTACGCCGGCCTGGCTAACGAGACAATCGGGGCATTCAATGGCTACTGTAAGCAAGTCGAGCAAAGCCAATTCCCCGACGCCGAGCACAGTTACCATATGAAAGCGGGCGAGCTTGAGAAATTGCAGCAACTTATAAAGGACAAACTTTAGAGGCTGCAAACTTCCATAGTTCCTGTTGCAAAAACGACCTCTAAATACTCTCCAGGAATCCTCTGCCGACGAGCCTTTGTTCGGCGTGAAAGAGAGTTGAGTAATCCGGTATATCTTTTAGTCCCAGAGCATCGCTCAGTTCGGAACTATCCTCGAGCTTTTTGATAACGCCGTGAATGTCCGTTTGAAGAGTTCGCCTTAAAGTCAAAATAGCAAACAACTGATGCTGCGTAAATTCCTTGCGCACAAACGGATGAGAGTACAGCGGTATTGATTCTCTGGCAACAAGCAGCGCCTCCTGTGCCACAGCTATCGGAGATTTGGTAGTTTTTATTTCTGCTTCCATACCTGATAAATCGGCAGATTAACGCCCCGACTTCAGACTTTGAAACAGGATTATTTCTTCCGGCCTTGGGGAACCGGCAGGCCCAGTTCGGCAAGGACCTTTTTCATGTCTTCCCAGACCCTTTTGCGGTTCTCCGGCGAGTAATTTCGCAGCAGATAAGCTGTGTGGTATGTCGCCATAAGTTTTACGGGCGACCTTCCCAGGCCGGCGTAGTATTTGTGGAACTGACCTCGCAATTCGCCTATGGACTTCGTAGTGTTTAACAGAGTCTTTGCTGCGTGAGCGCCGAGAGCAACGATAATCTCGGGATTTATCGCCTCAATCTGCATCTGAAGGTAAGGCAGACAGCATATTATCTCATCAGCCCGCGGGTCTCGATTGTCCGGCGGACGGCACTTGAGGATATTGCCGATAAAGACATCGCTGCGATTCAATCCCATAGCCACGATTACCTTGTCCAATAGCTGCCCCGCCCGTCCTACGAAAGGTCGGCCTTGCGCGTCTTCGTCTGCTCCGGGCGCCTCTCCCACGAACATTATCCTGACGTTCGCATTGCCCTCGCCCGGCACCGCATTGGTTCGAATCGACCCAAGAGAGCATTTTCTGCACTGACGCACCTCATCAGCTATTCTTTCAAGCTCTTTTGTTGCTTTGGCCATAGCTTCTTTTTCCTCCCTTTCCCGTCGGTCGGCTTTATCTTTATCCCTGCGTGTAAAACCACCGGTGAAAAACTCATCCATCTCAAGATGCTGCCGAACTACCTTATTGATGTCAACGTCCTTTTCCATCGCCGCAAATTGTAATGCCATTGTTAAGGCCGGGCAATAAAAAAAAACGCCTCACGGTGAATTTGGAGATTTAGGCAGATTGTAATGATTCTTTGTGAGGGCTTTACCTGTAAGCACGAGTCCTCCTCCTCATCAGGATAAACTGCTGAACGATTTTGTAATGTTTGTGTCCTTTATGACCTCTGCACAGCAGCAGGCAATGCTTTTCACTGTTTCATGAAAGACAGCCTTTATCGAGGATTTTAAGGAATTATATCGCTGTAGCAACAAGTGCCGTTTTCGACTTAATGGCGCTGTCTGCGATTTTCTATACAAGGCCCTGGTCTAACATCGCATCGGCAACCCTGACGAAACCGGCGATGTTCGCACCCATCATGAGGTTGCCCGGTTGACCATATTCTTCAGCAGCTTCGTAGCATTGCTTGTGGATGGCAATCATAATGTTATGGAGCCGTTCGTCGACCTCCTCGCGTGCCCAGGAAAGACGGAGCGAGTTCTGCGACATTTCCAATCCGGATGTAGCCACGCCTCCGGCGTTCGCGGCCTTGGCGGGGCCATAAAGTATCTTATTTTCGATGTACTGTTCAATGGCCTCTGGCGTACTCGGCATATTAGCGCCTTCCGCTACGAGCATGCAGCCATTATCCACCAGAGTCTTGGCATCGTTGCCGTCAATTTCATTCTGGGTTGCACTCGGGAAAGCACAATCGCATTTAATGCCCCAGGGCCTTTTGCCTTCGGAATACTCAACGCCGAACTTCTCAGCATACTCCTTGATGCGTCCGCGTCGTACGTTCTTCATGTCCAGCACGAAAGCCAGTTTCTCATCGTCGATGCCATCCGGGTCATAGATAGTACCATTCGAATCGGACAGCGTAACAGCCTTTGCACCCAATTGGTTGAGTTTTTCTACGGTATATTGCGTTACGTTTCCGGAGCCGGAGACAGTACAGACCTTGCCCTCAAAGCTCTCGCTACGGGTTTTTAGCATCTCTTCAGCAAAGTACACACAGCCGTATCCGGTCGCTTCCGGACGAACCAGTGAACCGCCCCAGTTCAGTGCTTTACCGGTCAAAACTCCGGTAAACTCATTGCGAATGCGCTTGTACTGGCCGAACATAAAGCCAATCTCGCGTCCGCCAACGCCGATATCACCTGCCGGGACGTCGGTATCCGGGCCAATATGGCGGCAAAGCTCCGTCATGAAGCTCTGGCAGAAACGCATAACTTCGTTGTCACTCTTGCCTTTAGGGTCAAAGTCTGAACCACCCTTGCCTCCACCCATTGGAAGAGTAGTAAGAGAATTCTTGAAGACCTGCTCGAATCCGAGGAATTTCAGGATACTGGCATTGACAGTAGGATGGAATCTAAGGCCGCCCTTGTATGGACCAAGTGCGCTGTTGAATTCAAACCGAAATCCCCGGTTGACATGAAAGTCGCCCTTATCGTCCTGCCATGGGACCCGGAATATTATTTGCCTTTCGGGCTCGACAATCCTATCTACTATCTTGGCATCGACGTACTCAGGGTGTTTTTCCAGTACCGACCCGAGTGAATCAAGCACTTCCTTAACAGCCTGGTGGAATTCGACCTCTCCTGGATTACGTTGAATAACCTGTTCGTAAACGGCCTGGGTAATGGTATTTGCTGCCACTTAAATAACCTCTGTTATAAATTAAATTTTCTGTTTGTTGTTACTACTGCAATAAGTTATACTAATAATGAAATTAATTATGTTGAAAGCGATATAGGTATATTATAACTTTTTAGATGGCGTAACGCAAGAGGCAAAATGATAATACAATTTATTAGGATAGCTTATAATGCATATAGAAATGCTAAAGATATTCTGCAATATTGCTGACCTGGGAAGCTTCTCGAAAACCGCCGAGAAGAACTTTATCAGCCAGTCAGCGGTCTCACAGCAGCTTGCCCAGCTTGAAGTCGCGCATAAATGTCAGCTTATCAACCGAAAGAAAAGGCCCATTGAGCTTACAAAGCCGGGGCAGGTACTTTACCAGGCCTCCAAGGATATACTCGATAGATATGAGCAGCTAAAAAGCGAGCTCAATGCCCTGAAATCCTCAACCGGCAGTAGAATCAATGTAGCAGCGATTTTCAGCATCGGAATGCACACTTTGCCGAGCTACGTCAAGAAGTTTATGGTCAGCTATCCGAATGTTAACGTCCATATCGAATACTTCAGCGCCGCCAGAATTTACGAGATGGTTTTGGCCGGCGACATCGACATCGGTCTCGTGGCGGTTCCAAAAAGAGACAAAAGACTCGAAGTTTACGAATTCGAGAATGAGCCGCTGGTTGTTGTATGCAGCCCGAAACATCCCTTCTCTCGCGAATCACAGGTTGATATTCACAGATTACAATTTGAAAGATTCGTCGCCTTTGAGAAGGATGTTCCCACCCGCCTCTGGATAGATACTATTCTGGGGCGTTATAATATTGTCGTCCGCCCGGTGATGGAATTTGATAACATCGAGACCATCAAGCGGGCGGTGGAAATAAACTCGGGAATAAGCATATTGCCTCAAACCGCAATTTCTCAGGAAGTCGCCGGCGGAACATTAAAGGCTGTTGACTTGTCGAACGATAAATTTGTAAGGCCGACGGGCATAATCGTTCGCAAAGATAAACTCTTAGGCCAGGCGGGCCGATACTTTATTGAATTGCTCCGAAAAGCAGGGGATAGGGAGCAGGGAATAGGGGATAGAAGAAAGTGAAAGCGAAAAAGCTTAAAAGTTTCAAAGAGCTTATTGTCTGGCAAAAGTCATACAAATTAGTTTTGGAAATATACAAAGCCACAAAAAATTTCCCAAAGTCAGAAACATATAGCTTGGTTCAGCAAATGAGAAGGGCGGCGGTATCTACACCTTCAAATATAGCAGAAGGATACGGCAGAAACACAAAACTTCAGTATCATCAGTTCTTGTCCATCGCCTGCGGCTCTTTGTCAGAGTTGGAAACTCAGTATTTGTTGTCTATAGATATGGGCTACATGGAACAAAATGAAGTTATCGAAACGTTACTAAAGGAGGTTGGTGGTATGCTTTACCGCATGCTCCATCCAAAAAGTTAAAGTGTGCAGCAGACTCAAACTAAACCCTAAACCCTAAACTCTATACCCTAATTATGTCGATTAAAGCAGTAATATTTGACTTGGACGGCACAATAACCCAGCCGTACTTTGACTTTGACGCAATTCGACAGGAAATGGGCCTGGGCAAAGATTCCGGGCCGGTCCTCGAATCAATGGAGAAAATGACCGCTCAGCAGCGGCTGCGAGCCGAGGAAATTTTGCATTTTCACGAGCAAAAGGCGGTAAATCAGTCCAGCCTCAATCCCGGTACGAGAGAAACCCTTTCGGTTCTGCGCGCAGCCGATATTCACATCGGGATACTGACGCGCAACAAGACAACCAATGCCCAGGCCATCGCCCGCAAGCACAATCTGAAATTCGACGCTGTTATTGGTCGAGAAGAGGGCCCCGTAAAGCCCGATGCCTTTGGAGTCCTTCGGATATGTGAGCAGTTCGGCGTCAAGCCCGCCGAAACCCTGCTGGTAGGCGATTATCTGTTCGATTTGCTCTGCGCAAAAGCCGCAGGCGCTGTCGCGGTCCTGCTCACAAACCACAATCAAGCCTGCGAATTCACAGAGCATGCGGATTTTTGTGTTGAAAACATCAGCCGGATACTTCAAATTATTGAAGATGAAAATAACGCCTGAAAATAAGGAAAATCAAAAAATGGATAAGTCTCTGATTACCCAAGCGGCAATTCTCTTGCTCTGGACGGCAGGGGGGTGTTTGGCTTCTCGGCCTGATTGTGCAAAGCCCTGCCAAATCCCGGAAAGTGTGTGCTCGAAGGACAAGGAAAATGTAAAGCCCTGCCCGGCTGATGAGATTTTGAAACAACTGAACAAAAAAACCCTGGACCTTAAGTCCTACTCCGCGCAGGTCGAATATAAATTCATCCAGCCTTTGTTCGAATCAGAGGCCCTCAGGAAAGGGGCTTTATATTATCAGAAGCTCGACAAACGCTCGAAACTGAGGATAAACTTTCAGACACTAAAGCAGGATGATGAGAAAGAGCAGAAGTACGCCGAACATTATATCTTTGACGGCGTTTGGCTCGTCCACCTCAATTTCCAAACGAAGGTTCCTCGCAAGTATCAAGTCTCAGAGCCTAACAAGCCGGTGAACGCCTTTGCGGCGGCCAGCAAGAATCTGCCTATCATCGGATTTACGAGAATAGAAGATTTGAAAAAACAGTTTGATGTCAAGCTCGTCGAGCAGAAAAATGGCAAGCCGGAAAATTTTATTCAACTCCATTTGAAAGTTAAGCCGAATTCAACTTATAAAGACGATTATATCTCCATTGATTTTTGGATAGATAAAAAATTGTATCTGCCGGCGAAAATTCGTGCCGTCTCGACCGAAGAGGATATTTACGAGATAAAATTGCTCAAGCCGAAAGTCAACAAAAAAATAAATAGCAAAACCTTTGACTTTACTATTCCGAAGGACTTTAGCGAGCTGGAAATAGTGCCGCTTAAGAAGCAGGGCAAAAAGTAGTGCAACCGCCGCCGGTCTTTACCGTCTTTCGGAAAAAGCAAAAGGAGCAGGAGCAGGTTATATGGACCCGGTAACAATCGTTGACGAGGATTTTCAGCAGCTAATCGCAAAACGTTCACAGACTCTGCTCGGTCTTGCCGGGTATCTGTCGCAGTGTCGAACGAGCGGTAAAATCATGATGCGTCCCTTCCTCGGGGAGCTGTTTTCACAATCCCTCCAGATTGAGGAGCTTCTCGACGCCTACGATGCGCGCAACAACTGTCAGTGGTGTTTATTCAGGTCACTGATAGCGGCTATCAAACTTTTTTCGGATGTAAGTTACGAGCTGCTTCACATCCAGCACGCCCTGCCTGCATACCGGCTTTTGCCGATTGAGCAGGATTTTGTCAAAGCCACCGATGAGGCGCTTGGCTTCACCGGCGATGTCCTTTTGCGGGCGGCCAGGCAGATGGTCGCTCGGGCCGAACAGCTTGCCATGCCGTTCCCGTCTGAGCCTTTGAGGGAAGAATCTTACTCAGAAGAACTCCCTCCGGGCCGGTTACCGCACGACTGTGGTACACGCTGGGCCGAAACCGTCTCGGAAACCGTTACGCTCCTGGCAACCGCCTTTTTGAACCTGGCCGCCGAAAGCCAGCCGGTTCGCGCTGCCAGCAGGGCCAAACCCGAAGAATATGCCTCCTATGTTTCGGACTCCGTCAGCGAGGAAAATTTGCGGTCTCTGGAGCTTCGGTTCCATAACCTTCAGTCGCTGTACGATACGTACGTCTCAGGTACCGAAGCCGAAGACCTCGATACGGATTTGCCTGTCTTGAGAGGGCACATTAGCGTCGTTTTTCATCTGCTCACAACGGCCACCCTTTTCGCTCACTATTACGAGCGGCACGTGAATAAAAAGCTCTGTGCGCTGGCGGCCAAACGCGAGCCCCTCTTAAAAGCCGAGACGCTTCTGTCGGTATTGATGAATTACTGTATCACTCACATCGGTCTCTACATCGGCTGTGCAGAGCACCTGTGCCAAAAAATGCTCAAACGCTACGCTGACCTTGGCAGGGTCGAGGTTTCCGTTCCTCGCTACCGCGGCTTCCACGTTCGCCCCTCAACACTTATTGCAAAGCTTGTCCACCACTATGGAAGCGATGTGCAAATGAAAATGGATGATGACGAGTACGACGCATCCTCACCGATGGAGCTCTTTCGCGCCAACGAAAAAATAAATGCCCAAAAACGTCGGTGGATGGCCACCGAAATTGCCGCTCTTGATATCGTCCGGCAAAACCCCCCCGAATGCAGCATCGCAGCGGCAATTCGAAACGTTGTATTGGCCCTGGCCGAAAAGGGCAAACTAATCCTCTACGAACAACCCCTCCAGATTCCTGCCGAACCGGTCAGAAAGGATGGAACGCTCATCGAGAATGTCATCGATGAGATAAATCGGCTCTTTGCAATGGGCAAAATTGATATCGACACCAACCTGACCGCAATGTTCATCGGTGATAAGCGAGTGCTGGCCGATATCAAACTCCTGGCGGAATCCGGATACGGCGAGGACAACTTCGGAAACAACATCCCGCTGCCGGAAGAGCTAAGCTACCTCCGCCGGTAAGCCGAAAGAATCTCGTTAAGGAAAACCAAAACACATATAGGATGGATCGCAAACAATAAATCCCTTAAACATTTCCTGAAGTTGCTAAGAAATAGAAAGGTCCGAAAATGGTAAAGGCAATAGTTCTATATTATTCAAGGAGCGGCAATACCAAAGAAATGGCCGAGATTATAACCAAAGCCATGAACGAAGCTGATTTGCCGACCGAATGCAAACCGATTAACGAAGTCAAGCCGGCGGACGTGGTCGGCTTCGACGCCATAGTTATTGGCTCACCAACCTACTATGGCCACATGGCCGCTTCGATAAAGCAGTTATTTGATGACCTGGTAACCAGACACGGCCAGCTTGACGGCAAAGTGGGAGCGGCATTTACCAGCGCCGCAAACATCGGGGGCGGCAACGAAACTACTATTATGGGCATAATAGAGGCGATGCTCATCAGCGGAATGATAGTCCAGGGCGACCCAAAGGGCGACCATTATGGCCCCGTTTCAATCGACAAACCGGACCAGAGAGTCGAAAAACAGTGCACACGCCGAGGCCGGAGAATCGCCGAACTGACCAAAAAACTCTTCCAATAGTAAATGGACCGAGCCCCTCCCGGAGACGCCGAAACGTGCCGTTCTGATGCCCAGATGCCTGTTTTTCCTCCGGATGACCTGAAAAATATTTGTCAAATATCGAAAAAAACCGGCCAAAAGTGCACAAAAACAGGGCATGATGACGAAAAATAAATATCGTTTTTTTGCAAAAAAAGGCATTTTTCTTTGACAAGGTTTGTAGATGCCGTTAAGTTTTGAATTGATTCTAAGCTATAAATAGCAATTTTAACCCCCTTTGTGGAGGCATATTTGATGCAAGAGTACGAAGATCTCAAAGCTTTAGTCAATGAAATTGAAGCTGACATCAACAAAGCAGAAGGTGGAAATAAGGCTGCGGGAACACGGGTTCGCAAGCAAATGCAGAAAGTCAAACAGGCTGCTCAACTTCTCCGCAACCGCATTCTTGAAATCAGATCATCCCAGTAACCTTCCCCGCGAGCGCTCGTAAACGCTGTTTTCGTTGTGCACCGTGTGTGATGTGTCGGAAGTATTGGGTATTGTGAAAAGCCTAAAGGCACAATACACAATACCAGAGCGATGAATGTTCCTATTCTTCATCGAGGACGATAGTGCCGCTGCCTTTATTATTTGACCTATCACAAATAGACCTGGCTGCAAAGCCTCTGTTCGACCAGGAGGCAATATGCAAGGTAAATCCCCAGCGATTTGAGATGCGGCATCTCGACGGCATCCTTTGGTACGACAAGGAAAAACGTCTTATCCTGGGCTACAAGAATGTGACCGAGGACGAATTCTGGATTCGCGGGCACATTCCCGGCAGACCCTTGATGCCCGGGGTGATAATGGTTGAGTCGGCTGCTCAGCTTTCGAGCTTTTTCGTAAAGCAGATTTATGAATTGGAGGGTTTTATCGGCTTTGCCGGTATAGAATCCGCGAAGTTCCGTTCCATCGTAGAACCGGGAAAGAGATTATATCTGCTCGGCCACCTCACCACATTCAAGCGCAGGAAATACATCTGTAGCGTCCAGGGAATTGTTGACGATACTATGGTTTTTGAAGCGGTCGTCTCCGGCATGAGGGTCTAAACCATCACACTGCTCCGGACCTCCCCCCATTAAAGCCTTTATACAATAGCCCCAAGGGGATTCGAACCCCTGTTGCCGGGTTGAAAACCCGGTGTCCTGGACCTGCCTAGACGATGGGGCCTACCCAAAATTTACTCCATAGTGATTGCCTCTTCAGGACAGGAGTCAACGCAAACCCCGCAATCGATACAGGCTTCGTCATCAACAACCGCCTTCTCGGAAGCCATGCTTATGGCTTCATTCGGACAATCTCCTACGCAGGTTTCACAACCGGTGCATTTTTCTACATCTACTTTAGCCGGCATTTACGAGCCCCTTTCAAAAAACAACTTGTATTTTATCAGCAGAACGGGGGATTTTACAAAACTATGATGATTTTACAACATAAATCTTGGGAAATTCGGCTGGAGAATGAAAAACTATCTGCTCTAACTTGTCATTTTTCATTAACATTCTTCGGCAGCGCCTTCCCGGATTCAACCTGCCCGGGCGGGTTCAAAGGTCCCAGGTATGTCCTCTCGGTAGCGCCAAGGGCGATTGCCATATTGCGGACGAGTTTGTTTGAGTCATGTTTCACTGTCCAGTTCAGAACATTAACGAATTTTGAGTCCGGTGTTGTGGCCATCAGATAAACGGCCATCATACGAACCGGCCATTTCGGATTGTTCAAATTATCTGAGACCGCACTGATTAGCTCATGGTTCAGGGGCAGAGAAATCATTTCGGTCATAGTATGCGCTTTAACAATCCACTCACCGTCGTCGGGATTGCGTAACAGTCCCGATTCGTGTAATAGTGCGGACCTCAACAAACCAGGCATCCAGTCGGCGTACGTAAATTTATAGGGCGGCTTACGACCGGACATCGCATACTGCTCTTTCAAAAGGCTTGTAAAGAGCTGGGCGGTCTTGACTTTTTGCTCGTAGTGCCCCGTTGAGATTGAGTTGAAGCGATTTTGCAGATATTTACTCGTAACTTTGATACAGGGCCGTATTACCTTAAGTTTGGTTGGCTTTATACTTGTCAGTCTGTTCGTTATCCCCTCATCAGTGGTTATAGGGTCGATATAAAGCGTAAATTCTATATCCAATGATGCCTGCGGGTAGGTAAGCAGCATCTGCCGCAGTTCGCCCGTAACAAGCCGTACAGGGATAAGCATGCTGCGACCAGGCTCGATAAGCAAATGTGTCCGAATCTTAACAAAAACCAGGTTCGATATCTGTCTGGTAAGGTCGCCGCTGATATCGGCATCAATCCTGATTACACCCTTAAACAAACCGTCATCACTTATTACAAGTGGCTCGGAGGAATGGTTGGTTATTGCTACAACACCGCTGAATTTGCTGCCATAGGGAAACTTATTGCCGCGAATATTAAGCGCAACTGAAATCATTTCGTCGGGACTAACAAATTTCGGGGCGAACATTTGGGCAAAACGCTGCTTCATTGCAGCCAGGATGATATTTGGATCAATCGGCGGAATATACTCTTCGCCTTGCTCGGCCAGAATCTCCTTAGCCTGCTCTGCTGCCAGCGAACCAGGGTCTTTGGCAATCACAGACTTCAGAGTCTCAATTGCCATTAATTCTTGTCCCTGGCTCAGTTGAATCTGGGCCAGAGTTAAATCTCCGATTTGATTACGCCTGTAGTTGCTGATAAGTGGCTTGGCCCATTCTATCTGACCATTCATCACGAGAGAATAGGCCAAAATACCGGCCGCAGAAGCCGAGTTGGGCTCAGAAGAGTAAGCTTTATTGGCCCAACTCAGCGCTTTGTCCACATCCGGCAGGGCGAAACAGTAAAACCAGGCAAATTCCTTGGCGCCGACTCTCGGCTGATAGCTCTTTTCTGGGTACTCGTCGCCAGCTTTCGGGCCCTCCATGAGCAGTCGCTCTGCTTGTTCTTCTGCGTTTTGGAATATCTCGGTTGCTTGGTCGGCCTGGCCGTTTTTGATAGCTGCTTTGCCGGCAATGGCCTCCAGAAGCAAGTCGAATCGACCGTCTTTACGAACACGCCGGGCTATTTGCAGGCATTTGTGCCGATTTGACTCCGTGTTATAGCTGCTGATCGCCCAGGGAAGATAAATCCGGGCTGAAAGCGGCTCAAACGGGTAGAGATAAGCAAACAAATCGGCGCTGTATTCATAAACGCCGACCGCTGTATCATAGAGTCCCAGCCGCTCAGCGTATTGGGCAAGGTCAAGCGCAGTTTCAATATTCGAAGGATTTTCATGTAATGCAAATCTGAGTTGTTCAAGGTATATTGTAGGCCCAATTTCTTCCGGCATCAGTTCTACCAGCTTTGCAAAAGCCACCTTATTATACCTATTGCCTTTATATCCCTGCGTAAGGTAAAACTTGGCAGCCTCCAAATCGGTCTTTTCGGCCATCAGAAACCCAAGCGAGGTAACTATCTCAGAACCAAGAATATTGTTTTTATTGCCCATATCCTTTAATAGTCCTTTAAGAAGTTCCTCCCTTGCCTCACGAGAGTCCAAACGCTCGAGTAAATACCGAATCGCCGTTCTTGCCACCTCAAGGTCTGCCGATTCATCCACATAGTCTATGAGCAAATGAAGAACCTGCCTGGAATAGTTCCGCTCCGGATATCGACAGAGAATCCTGATGAGTAACGGTCGGATATGGTCGTCGCTGAAACCAAGTTCCACCGCGGCGCTTAAAAATACAATCGCCTGTTCGGCCTCGGGCCCTTTGACATCTTCGGAGTCAGCCAGCTCGTATGCAATTTCAAAGAATCTTTGCCCTACGGATGTCGAAAACAACCGCTTTGACTCCGTCACAGAAATTGATGTCTCATGTGTTCGCAAGGAATCGGGATTGGCTGTGGCTTCCGCTGCGATTAAGCTTTGACTCCAGACCGATAATGTGCCGAATATAACCACCGAAAACACCAAAAATATTCTATTTTTGCGCATTTGTTTCTCCCATAAACAATTATAAAACACTGCATAAATATATGTCGGGCAATTATCTTTTGTTGCTTTAGATATAATGTTGGTGTAAACTGTATATTTCTGCCGGTTTGAATCTCTTTTTCAACCCTTGGCGTTCTCTTTTGTGGGCCTTTTTATATAGAATGAAAGCCTCAGTTCGATTGGGGCCGGACCAGCCAGATTCGGTAATTATTCATTTGACCACAAGGAAAGACCTGCTTAGGTCCTATAACATCAAGCCGATTTGCCGGAATACAAAACTCAAACCTCTTTTTGTAACTCCGCACAGTAAGCCTGGTCTCTCAATGCCGTACCGACTCTGATTCATAGTGTTCGGCCCAAAGCGGGTTTTTTGAGCGTCTCAATTTGTATCATTGAAAACCTTAATTACACTTCAAATGACATTTGAACGGCCAATAAGTTCCATAATCCCCCACGGCAAAGCTGTTTTTTCGGGCTTTGCCTGTTCGGTTTGAACTCTTTTTTATATCAAAAGCCGCCACTTTATATCAAAAGCCGCCACAAATCTCACTTACTATGCTATTTCTCATGCTTCTTTCCGCTGAACAGCAGTGAAAGCATCTCGATATGTAGCAATTTTGCGGCCGCTATATACACTCCGGCAGCCGAAGGCACAATCGCGGCAAGTCTTAGCACGTTATACCATCTACTCTGTGGCAATCCCCACATAAGATATGCAATTGTCCCGCTCACGAGGCACATTCCCGCCGTGGCCACAATTATCTTCGCCAATGTGGGCCAAAGCCCATCCAATATCGAATTCTCGAACCGCCTGCGAAGCGCCAGAACGAGAATCACGACTTGCAAATATGAACAAATCGCCGTCGAAAGCGCTAAGCCGGCCGTCCCCAGGGACCAGATAAGAGTTAGATTCAGGACGACATTGACACCTACGGCTATGACAGCGCTTTGCGCGGGCCTGCTGGAGTCCTGCATTGAGTAAAGCGCCCGTGTTGTAATCTGCTGCATAAAAAAGCCGCTTAGACCGAGGGCATAAAGTGAAAGTGTCCACGCCACTATTGGGGTGTCTGTGCTTTCGAATTCGCCATGTTCGAATACAGCCGAGACCAGCGGCCCGGCCACCAGAAAAATCCCCGCCGTCGCCGGAATCGCAATGAATATAGACGCTTTAATCCCACGAGCGATGGTTCGCCGCAGCGAATCGAAGTTTTTTCTCGCCGCATCCGAGCTCATCACCGGATAAATTGCCGTTGCCAGTGATATCCCCAGCACACCTAAAGGAAACTGGTAAAGACGCTGGGCGTAGTACAGGTAGGACGGCGCGCCGAAACTTAACGGGTCGCCCCGCTCATTCATAAAAGACAGCGCGATAATATAATCCGCAAATGTGTTTATCTGGGTTACTGTAAGCCCGAGTATCATCGGACCCATCAGGATTATGATTTTTTTGAATGCTTTGCTGTGAACATCCCACGCCGGCCGGATTGAAACACCGCTCGCACGCAGAGAGGGAATCTGAATTGCTATCTGCGCGATACCGGCCAAAAGCACTGCGGCGGCGACAAAAAAGACCTGCTGTTCGGCCTCGATTTTCAATGCCCGCCCGCTAAACACGATGCCGGTGATGATGAATATATTCAGCACGATTGGCGCCGCGGCGGGACTGGCGAAATGCCTGTGCACGTTCAGTATGCCCGCCAGCATTGCAACGATACATATAGATATCATATAAGGCAGCATGATAGAGCACAGTCTCAGTCCGAGCAGCGGACCGGTTCTGCTCTCGAAAAAACCGGAATACCCCCAAATAAGCCCCTCGCCGATAAGCACCGTTACGGCGAGTATCACGAATAATACGGTTACTACCGTGTTGACCAGTTTTTTTGCCTGCTGGGGATTATTATGAAGCTCTTCGCTGTAAACGGGAATAAAAGACGCCGAGGCCGCTCCTTCGCCGAAAAGCCTTCGGGCCAGATTCGGAACCGTAAAAGCCATCGTCCACGCTGTCATTAGCCAGCCGGCGCCGAAAAAGTGGGCGAAAGCCATGTCACGCACCATCCCGAACACTCTGCTCACTGCTGTCAAAGAGGCGATTTGTCGAAAGCCTTTTATCATATTTCCTATATCGTACCGCCTATGCACAATTGCGTACATTTTTTGCGGTTTGCTTATTCAAAAAGATTGAAGCGTTTCGAACGCTTTCGGCGCCACGCTGAAGGGCCTGCACCGCCCCACATTATTTAATACTCCGATGCAGGCCAGGCTGACCAGCAGGCTCGACCCGCCATAGCTGACAAGCGGCAAAGTCAGGCCCGTGATGGGCATCAGACCCACTGTCATACTCACGTTTACGATAAACTCCACCATGAACATTGCCAGAATACCGACCACAATCAGTCTGCCGAAAGGATCCGTATTGTTCGCCGCGATTTCCAGAGCGCACACGATTATAATAACATAAAGACCGAGCACCCCGAGGCACCCCCAGTAGCCCCATTGATGGGCAATCGTGGCAAATATGAAGTCGTTATATCTGAACGCCAGAAAATTGTATTTGATAAAAGGCCCTTTCCGAAAGCCGTGCCCCTTTATACCGCCGGAGGCAACCGCAAATTTCGAGCGTATCAACTGGTAGCCAAAGTCGCTTTTCCACAACTGTTCACTGAATTTCCCGCCCACAAGAATCCGGCCTAAGCTCGGATAATCCTCGGCCTTTTCGCGGACCCACTTGCTTTGAAGAAGCACGCTGCTTATCCTCTCACGCTGATAAGGTTTCATCTTGTACCAGAGCAGCGGACTAACAAGAAGGGCCATAAATATTATTATCAGCAAATGCTTCACCTTCGCACCGGCCACAAACAGCATTGAAAACAAAATCGGCATCATCAGCAGCACAGTGCCCAGGTCCGGCTCGAGAAGGATAAGCACCATCGGCAGAAGTGTCAAAGCGAATGGCCCTATCAGGGCGCGGAAATTCCGGTAGTTGCTGCGATAGCGCAGATACCACGCCAGCGCAAGGATATACACCAGCTTGCAGATTTCCGAGGGCTGGATTAGTAGGAATCGGGAAGGGGTGCCGATTCTCAGCCATCGACGGGATCTATTAATAACCGGAACAAACGGGATATCCACGAACTTGTCAAGCAATAGCAGGCCCAGAGCAAATAGCACCAGCCCATACATCCAATAGCTTACCGCACCGAACCGCCGGTAATTAATTAAGTTGACCGCCACAAAGCAGGCCATTGCAATACCGGTGAATACCAGTTGTTTCTTCCAGAGATTGCTCAGGCCCTCTGTTTGGCCGACCGGGCTGGGCTCGGCAGGGTGGCCGACCGAATAGATTGTCAATATCCCGATGGCAACCAGGGCTAACGAAGCTCCCACCAGGCACAGTCTTACTGCTGCGAGTCGGCCTTTCATAAAGTTGTACATATACTGAGAAAAATAACAAAGAAGCCGAAAACTAAAAGCGAAAAAACTCTAAAAATACGCAATTATGTGAAAACTCGTGGTTTTTCAGCTTTGAGTTTTAGACCTGTCGGATACCAGGCTCATCCGCTTCAGTCCCAAAAAGTGCACGAAATGAGCGGCGAAAATACACATTTGGCACTTGTTTAGAATCTACCCTATAATGTAATTTTGAAAAATTCTCCCCTTTCCTATTTCCACTTTTTTCTTTGTTTTACAAAAAAAATTTGCAATTTTTTCTCTATACTTCACAGATTTTGAACCATAAATATGTTATTTCCCCCGTTTTTCAGCCTCTGAGGGGTGAAATGTGCAGCGCAAAGAGGTTTTCAGAAATTTTTGGGTTTTTGTGTTTTTTTTGCATTTTTTTCTTGAAATGTGCGAGGGTTTGTGTTATTGTAAAGTTAATCTTCACCAATTAGAAACCTGTGCATAAGTAGTAAAGCACGCATTTTTCGCCTGATGGGCGGGAAAGGAGGAGTACTTGAAAGGAAAGATGTTTTAATGGTCGTTCCTGCCGACCGGAGCGCTGTGTTCAAAGATTCAAGATAGTGTATCCAGCTATCATGGAGTGAGCAGGCGTGCCTAATTGGCAAAAAATATATTGCGCAGGAGGCAAAACCAAGTTGTGCAGGGTGTGTAACTCTGCAAAGAAGAAGAGAAAGGAGTTTATTATGAAAAAGTTAAGTTTAGTTCTTGCAGTAGTTTTGCTTGCAGTTCCGGCCTGGGCGACAGTCAAGGTCACTGCCACTCACTTAGGTGAGGGTGTAGTGTCCATCGACTATGAGATCGTTGGTCAGGAGCCGAACCTCGTCAGGGCCTTTGCCCTCGACATTGTCGCAACCGATGCGAATATTATTGAAATCAATAATTTCACTCCCGGCGACGACAATGGCGGGTACGGCGTTTACCCGGCCAGTTTTGACGCGTACATCCAGGTCGATGGCGATGGCAATGTTGTAACCTGGGATGTAGCCGGTTATACGCCCCTGGCAGACCCGTGTGATCATCCGGGTACTCAGCAGGGACTTGGCACCAACGGCGTTACCGTTGAGATGGGTTCGCTCTACCCCGAAGGTGGGAATGCTCCGGGTACTTTCGGACAACTTTGCACGGTCAAAGTGGATGGAGACTGCGAAGTTTGCATTTCTCTCAACGAAGCCCGTGGCGAGGTCGTCATGGAAAATGCCCTGCCGCCAGATGGCGGTACGGACTTGTCCGAAGCTTGCGCTACCGTAACACTCATCACGGACTGCTTTGACAGCGGCCACCCGGATTATGACGAGTGGGTCGCTGTTGGAAAGCCAGAGTGCTGGTGCTACAAATACCAGTGCTACGGTGACGCCGACGGCAAAAGAAACGGCGGAATCTTGGGCAATTCCAGAGTTCGTATCCCTGATTTGGTGATACTGATTAAAGGTTGGATGGAGCCCGAAGATGATATTACCGATCCTCTTTTCAAGGAATTCATCTGTGCGGACTTCGACCGGACGAGGAACGGCGGAATCTTGGGCAATTCCAGAGTTCGTATCGAGGATTTGCAGATACTGATTGCCAGTTGGATGGATGATAACAAGCTTCCAATTCCTCTGGAGAATCCGCAATGTGGAGGCGATATAGATTTGGGCTGGGAGTAAGTAATTAACTGTAAGAAAAGACTTATAACAGGTTTTTAATGGATGTTTGTTGA
>JAUWPZ010000121.1 GCA_030611315.1 Sedimentisphaerales bacterium | reverse complement strand
TCATCTCGGGATTGTAGCTGCGGGTCTTCCGCACATCCGTCTTTTTGGCGGCCTGGCTCTCTGAGGCGCCAAGGCCCACTGCAAGACCTGCCGCGGCGGTCGCGCCGTCGCGCATAAACTTCCGCCGGGTCAGGTCGTTTGCCTGACCTTGCTGTTGCTTCTGGTCCATAGTTTTCTCCTTTTTTTCAAACTGCTGTTCTGTTAGTTTTGGAATTCCTGTATTTATAGTGCTCACGATTGAAATTTCCCGTTTGTTCGCGGGCAAGTAACCTTAAAACGATAATTTACAATCCTAATCGCGGGAATTTATTACCCTTAAGGGTATATCTTAAAAAGCCCTTGAGTCATCCTTTCGAGCTTCTTTTTTTACACGTATTCCCAGTTTTTCAGCCACTGGTAATTCGCCGGCAACTTGGCCCATGCCTCGTCCATAGCGGCCTCAAGCTCCCTGGCCTCGGCTTTATCCAGCTCACGACGCTCCTTGACGGCCTGTGCCATATTGTCAACCTGGTGCGTGTTAATCATGCCCGGTATCGGCGCCGTCATAGCCGGGTTGCCAAGAATATACCGAATGGCCATACGCGCCAGCTTGTCGTCTTGCTCGGCCGCTGGGCTGTCCGGCGAGCTGTCGCCCTTGAACAAAGAGTTGCTCGCAAACGGTTTGATGCCGAAAAAACCAACATTATATTTTCTCATCGTCTCAAAGACGCTGTCCTTCGGCAGCTCCTTGGTCTTGGCAGTGTAAGGAGTGCAAACAACCTGGACGGTCTCCGGGTATTTCTCTATCATCCACTTGATGTGCGTACGGTCATGCGATGAGAGCCCCGTGAAGCGGACTTTACCCTGTTTCCTGGCCTTTTCCAGGGCATCCATCATCTCATCAACCTCCGCCTCGGTGTGTCGGCCGCTCTGAGAGAGCATTGTAATCCGCCAAACATCCACATATTCCAGCTTTGCCTCGCGGAAACCCTTGTCAAGCGTCCCCAGCAGCGCCTTGGACGTGCGGAAGCTTGGCTTTCGCATCTCCTCCTGGTACCACGAAAAGCCCAGATACATCTTATCGCGCCTGCCCTTCAGCGCCCTGCTGTACGTTACAACCTCCTGCCATGTGCAGGCATCGATATAGTTGATACCCTTCTCTATACATCGGGTTACAACATCCCGGCGGTTCTTGACGAACCCCTCCATATCCAGGTCAGCACCGAGCCAGCCCTTGCCCACAAAGACACCCGGAACCATCTTATCTACCCGTTTCCAGTGTCCGCCCAGGCAAACCGCAGAAACCGAAATTCCGGTTTTGCCGAGAGGACGATATTCCATCTCCGGATTATAGCTGCGAATCTTGTTCTTTGCCATGGAGGCCTGAGCGCTGTCCGCCGCTCCCAGACCCACCGCCAGGCCCGCTGCGGCCGCTGCGCCGTCGCGCATAAACTTCCTCCGAGTTACTTTTTCTTTCTTCATAATTTATTCCCTTTCAAGCCTGGATGATTCTGCCATTGTTCACCATACTAACTTACGAAGCTCAAATTTGCAAAATTGACGCCTCAAAAGTACGATAACACATTTTCACAAAAGCCATTATGACTATGCAGCGGGTAATTGTCAATATCCTTTTTCCCATTTTGACATTTTTCACATCGGCGTTTTCGTCCGGCCACGCATCAGGGGGTTTTTGCCTGTTAAGCCCTGAAACCCTATAGGTTTTTTGCCAATACATCCGCTTTTAGGCTTGAAACACCGTATCCGAACCAAAAGAATACACGCCAAATGATAACTTCCGCAGGCTGATGCCTGTCGAATCTGCAGCCTCCCCTTATCGCCGCAGCTACAACATCGCTGAAAATAATTACACCCAACCGGAAAATTCTTAAGAAATGCCAATCGCCAAATACCCGGAGAAGAATACGAATCACAAAGTCAAAAGCGAATCAAGGAACATTTCCCGCTCTGTTATAAGTGCAGAATTTGCCCTCCCGCCGCGCATAAGGCCCAGCCAAAAGCAAGGGGGCAAACCAATCTCAAGGCAGCACCTGAATCTCGACCAGTTCCTTTATATCTGCCCCAAATTTATCCTCGGCGAGACAGCGTACCAACCACTTTGTGATTGGCGGCCCCCCATTTACAACCAAACCAATACACTTATCAGCTTCTCGCCCCCTCCGCCCCCCGGAATATCGCTGCCAAATGCGATTTGCACCTGCCAACAACGATTTTATCGGCAAAATCGCAACAAAAGTAGATGGGATATTCCTAAATATGAGCTTCGAAAATCCTATTATCGGACTGGTAAAATCCTATTACAGGACCAACATGCCCCCATGTTTTTTACCCCCAAAACAACAATTTCTACATCTATTATCGGCACATCAACGCCATTTACTTGAGCATTACAGAAAAAACAGGCGCCAAATCCCGTTCGATGCACCAATTCTCCTTCAATAACAGCTCAGGCCAACTGCATCACTTACACGTCAACAAAAAGCCTCTTTTCCTTCAGAGCTACTTTCACAATCCCGACATCACTAACAACGCCGAGCTTGTCCCTGATTTTACGCTTGGCCGCATCAACGGCATTGACAGATACGTGCAGCTCCGCAGCTATCTGTTTTGCGCTCTTCTCATTCCATAACATCTGAGCGATTTGCCGTTCGTTATCTGTAAGACTGTCCGTCAGCAGCTTGCGCCCTCTAGGCCGAAGCAACACGCTGGTTGTTTTGGGGCTCAGGTAGCTATCGCCGGCCTTTACGATTCGTATGGCTCTAACGAGCTCTTCAACCGCATAATCCTTCAATACATATCCTGATGCACCGGCCTTGAGCATGTTCTCAACAATCAGTCCATCGGAATACATTGACAGAGCTATCACCTTAACTCCCCGCAAGTCGCGAACAATCTGCCGTGCAGCATCGATGCCGTTCAGATTCGGCATCTGTATGTCCATAACTACTATGTCCGGCAGCAGCTCCCGCACAAGCTCGAGCGCTTTTTGGCCGTCCTCGGCTTCGCCCACTATTTCCATATCCTGCTCTTTCTCAAGCAGTGAACACAATCCCTGCCGCACCATCGCGTGGTCGTCTGCCAATAAAACTCTCGTGCTCATATTATGTATCCCCTTCAATTTGTGTCCCGCACTTAAGCGGCGCCCGCATCACGGCCCGGCATCCGCGGCCCGGCGCCGATTCAATCTCAAAAGCCCCTCCCAACTCCTCTAATCGCTCTCGAATACTAAAAAGCCCGAATTCGTCCCTTTTGTACGCCATTGACACCGCCTCGGCGGGGTCGAACCCGACACCATCGTCTTCAACAATGACGCATATCTGCTCACCATCTCTGCCTATGGAGACCTTCACCTTCTTTGTTCTCGCATGCTTAACAACATTCATAAGCAGCTCCCGCACGTCCCTGAACAAAACCAGCTCAATATCGTCATCCAGCGGCTTCGGCTGGCCGTCATCCTCGAACCGGCATTCTATACCGTGCTTTTCCTGAATTTGCCCTGTAAGCCACTCGCCCACAGCCGCCTCAAAACCTAACAGGGCCAATATTGGAGAATGAACCCTCGACACCAACGACCGTGTCTCGTCGATGGCCTTGCCAAGGGCCCCCCTGACTTCATCCAAAACCTCAGCCGGGTCCCGTGAAGAGACAGAATGACCAAGCCCATCCAGCTTCATCTTGGCAAGCGACAGCGATTGGATGGTTACATCATGTATTTCTGAAGCAATTCGCCGCCTCTCTCGCTCCTCGGCTAACGTCAATTGCGAAGCTAAGGATTTCAACTGCGCCCGGTCCATAAGGACCTCCTCCTCCGCCTTCTTGCGCTCCGTGATGTCGGTGATAACCGATCTAAATCCAACTACACAATTTTCATTATCCCATTTGTAGTTCCAGGCCACTTCCATATCGACAATCCTACCATCCTTTGTCCTGTTCTGTTGTAAGTAGATAGTCGGCTCCGGCTGGTCCTTAACCAGTATGGATAGATAGCCATGTAGTTCTTTCCGTCTCGATGCGGGTTCGAGCAATTCTATGATAGATTTTCCAAGCAGTTCTTTCTTGGTATAACCGAGTATTTTCTGGTAGGCCGGATTGCAATAAGTGATGATGCCGGCAGTGTCGATTTCCTGAATTCCATAAGGGATTGCTTCGACAAGAGTTCGATAGTTTTCCTCGCTCTTTTTCAGCAAATCCTCTACCTTCTTGCGCTCCGTGATGTCGGTTAATATCGCAATGCTGCCCTTGAATTTGCCGTCCTTATCATAGATTGGCCGCGGCGATACGCGGATATGAATCCTCCGGCCGTCTTTTCTTGTCGCCGCGACCTCGTAGGGCTCGGCAAGGCCCTTTTTTCTCCTGGCCATTTCCTTCTTTATTATCTTCTGAGCGTCGATATCGTGAAATTCCGCCCAATGCCTCCCGACCATTTCGTCCGGCGAGTATCCGAACATTTCGCCGTGCTTCCTGTTGACATAAACATACCTTCCATCCTTATCAATTTGCAGCAGTCCCTCATTCATCCTCTCCGCTAACATCCGGTAGTGTTCTTCAGATTCCCGCAGCGCCTCTTGCGCCCGCTTGTGCTCGGTGATGTCCTGGACTATTTCCACCACGCCCGTGACGCTGCCTTTTATATCCTTAACAGGGTCAACCCGTATAGACCACATCTTCCCATCTGTACCGACAATCTCTCCTGTTTCCAGTTGACCGCTCTTCCAGGCTTTCTCCACAGGGCAGCCCGCGCAAGGCTCGCAACCTCCATGCCATATCTCATAGCAGCTTCGTCCTACCAAATCCTCAACAGCCAAACCAACCGATTCGGCTGCCGCCCTATTTGCCCATAGTACCCGATGCTTGGTATCCTGATACACCACGATCTCCGACATGGTGTTCAGGACAGTATTTTTCTCCTCTTCTGCCTTGCGCAGCGCCTCGGCCACGTTTTTGCGTTCCATAGTGCCGCGGCTCACACGCTCTAATTTCCCCTTACGCGCACGCTTCGACTCGACTTGATTTATGGATTCCTCTCCGCCTCTTTCGCTTTCCTTCATGGTTCTGCCTCCTGCAGATTAACCAATCCTTTAGTTACCAATTACCATTTGCGGTAAGTCCGGCATTTATGCCTTTTCAGTCCTTCCTATGATGTCAAACATTCGTAGTATGTGTATTTCGATTAACAAACCTGGATCGAAAAATCAAATAAAATTTTGAACTAATCCGGCTGTTTTTTCGCAATTCCCCCAAATTACCTTCGGATTTACCTGGCGTTGCTTTTCTGTAAAGCTGGTCCGATAAAAAACCTTCTGGTTCTTGCTTTTTGCAACCGCGAACTACAACAGCTTCACGCTTACACGCTTTACTCTATACCGCAGACGCAGGAATAATGCAAAGAAACCTCAAAACCGAGTCCCCCACATTCCTGAAGCAGTGTTCCTCACCGCCGGGCACAAATATCACATACTCGGGCTCGAACTCGTATTCGGCCCCCTCGCAAACAAACACGCCTCGCCCCTCAACGATAAATACCTCATGTTCGTGAGAATGCGCATGCAGCGGCGTATGCCCTCCCGGCTCTAATTCAAACATCCGCATCGCAAAATGCTCGGCGCCGTCAGCTTTCGAGATTAGCCATCGAATCCCAACGCCTTGCGCCCCATCCATCTCCACCACAGACTTGCTGATATTGCTGCTTTTGTCGATTTTCATCCCGTTAGACATTTTTATCTCCTTACCCCGTTAGAAATGTTGCTTTTCTGTATCATAATTATTATCCCATTATAGAATTTCTAATGGGGCTTTCAGATTTTTCCCCGTTAGAGATATGCCACTCCTTATCCTGGGAATGTCTAACGGGATTCATTTTTTGCACCTTTCATCTTTCATAAGGCCTTAACCAAGTTTCTTGGTGAGGATTTCAGAAACCACCTTCGGATTTGCCTGCCCTTTTGTCTTCTGCATAACCTGGCCTAACAGAAATCCCCGGGCCTTCTTGCTTTTCTTACCGCCGCTCGTAACGTCCTTAACCGCGTCCGGATTGTCCGCAAGCGCCTGCTCGACTATCGCCTCCAATTCACCTGCATCGCTCTTCTGTATCAGGTTTAGCTCATTGACAATACTCCAGGTATCCTTGTTAGTTTCCACCATTTGCATAAATATAGGTGCCGAAGCACTGGCGCTTACCGTCCCTGATTCAACCAGCCCCGCTAATTTTGCCACATTTTCGGCTTTGATACCCAACTCGGCTATACTTGAACCTCTTTCCTTTGCAATCCTTAGTCCTTCCTGGGTAAGCAGATTACAAACTCTCTTTGGGTCTCCGCCAGCCTTCACCGCTTCATCAAAGAAATCAGATATCGCACGCTCACTTGTCAGGACCCCCGCGTCATAATCGCTCAGCTTATATTCGTTGACATAACGCATCTGCCTTGTGATAGGCAGCTCGCAAAGTCCCGACCTAATCTCCTCCAGCCATCTCTTATCCAGCTCGACCGGCACAAGGTCCGGCTCCGGAAAATATCGATAGTCGTGCGCCTCTTCCTTCTCTCTCTGCAGGACCGTTACCTCCCTCTGGTCATCCCATCCCCGGGTGGTCTTATTGCCCATCTCTATCACCTTGCCGCTCTCGAGGAACTCGGCAAGCTGTCTCTGCTCCTCGTAGTCAATACTTCTCTCCAGCGCCCTGAAGCTGTTCAGGTTCTTGATTTCGACGATGGGCGTCCGGTATTCACGCCCGTCCCTGCTGATAACCAGATTGATATTCGGCTCGAACCGCATCTGCCCTTTTTGCATATCGCCTTCGGACACGCCCAAAAATCTGACGATTCGCTGCAGCTCCACACCCAGCGCTCGCGCCTCGACCCCGTTATTCAAATCCGGCTCGGTAACAATCTCCAGCAGCGGCGTACCCGTCCGGTTCAAATCCACCTGCGAATAATTGCCCGCCGAGTGAAGGTTCTTGCCCGCATCCTCTTCCAGATGCGCCCTTATTATCCGAATCCTTTTGCTCCGGCCCGACTTCAACGGTATCTCAATAAAGCCATTCCGGCTCAAAGGCAAATCATACTGGCTTATCTGGTAATTCTTCGGCAAATCAGGATAATAGTAGCTCTTGCGGTCCCACTTGGTAAACCCGGGTATTTCGCAGTTAAGGGCCAGCCCCACAAGGACCGCATACTCGAACGCCTGCTTATTCATCACCGGCAGCACGCCAGGCATCCCTAAGCACACCGGACATACCCGGCTGTTCGGCTCCTGACCAAACTCCACCGCGCACCCGCAGAACATCTTCGTCCGCGTGCACAACTGCACGTGAATCTCCAGCCCCACTATTACCTTATATTCCATCTCACTGTCTTCTCAACAATTATTTGTAACCACGAATTACCACACTTTATATTCCGTGCTTAATATTTCGATGTTCTACTCAACAATCGGTGGTTTTTTCTCGTTCCAATTTGTCTGCGCCTCGAACATCCTCGCTATACGCAGCAGCCTGTCTTCGTCAAAAGCAGACCCAAGTATTTGTAAGCCTATAGGAAGACTCTCTCCATCGAATCCGCAGGGAATACTTATACCCGGAATCCCCGCCAGGTTGACGGCTATCGTATAAATATCACAAAGATACATCGTCAGCGGGTCATCGACTTTCTCGCCGATTTTGAAAGCGGCCGTAGGCGAAACCGGCATCATAATACAATCGCACTGCTCGAAGGCCTCGGCAAAATCGCCCCGTATCAAATTCCTGACCTTAAGCGCCTTCAGATAATACGCATCGTAATAACCGCTCGAAAGCGCGTACGTCCCGAGCATTATTCGCCGTTTAACTTCCTTGCCGAAAGCCTCAGCCCGTGACTTCGTATAAACCTCCACGTAATCGGCCGCCTTCTCACTGCGATGCCCGTAATGCACCCCATCGTACCGGGCCAGATTACTCGATGCCTCAGCCGTAGCTATCACGTAATAAGCCGCAATCGCATAATCCAGATGCGCCATATCTATTTCCACGATTTCCGCACCCAGATTCTTATACACCTCTATCGCCTCAGCCAGGGCCTTTGTCACCGCTTCGGCGGCCCCTGCATTGAATTCCGGAACAATCGCAATCTTGAGTTTCTCAATCGGCTCATCGAGTTTTGCAAGATAATCACAAAGCCCCGCGGTTTCTTCATCAACGCTCGTGCTGTCGGCCGGGTCGTGCCCGGCTATAACATTCATCATCAACGCCGCATCGCCCACCGTGCGCGTTATCGGCCCAATCTGGTCTAAGCTCGAACCGTATGCCACAAGCCCGAACCGCGAGACCCTGCCGTATGTCGGTTTGAGCCCGACCACCCCGCAGAAACTCGCTGGCTGGCGAATTGAACCGCCCGTATCCGACCCGATAGCCGCGTAACACAACCGCCCCGCCACCGCCGCCGCAGAACCGCCGCTGCTGCCCCCAGGCACACGAGAAGTGTCCCACGGATTGACCGTCTGCTTGAGCCCTGAATTCTCCGTGCTCGAACCCATCGCAAACTCATCCATATTCGTCTTGCCCACTATTACAGCGTCGGCTGCCAGCAGCTTCTCAACCACCGTCGCGTTATAAGGCGCATGGAAATTCTCCAATATCTTCGAAGCGCACGTCGTCGCCCCAAAGGTCGTGCACATATTATCCTTCACCGCCACCGGCACGCCCGCTAACTCCCCCACCTGCTCACCGGCCGCTATCCGCCCGTCAACCTCCGCTGCCCTTTCCATCGCCCTCTCACGGCACGTGCTGATATAAGCCCCGATAGTCGGCTCAAGCTCATCAATCCGCTTAAAAACCCCCTTCACCGCCTCAACGCTGTTCACCTCGCCAGCGGCTATCCGCTCTCGCAATTGCCTTGCACTGAATTCTTCCATAACGACAAATCAACCACTATTTCTTCTTATCGCTCTTTCTGTGCGAAAGTAACCAATCATAAACTTCCTGATTATTGTACGTCTCCGTCCATGAATCGTGACGGGCCTCCGGATACACCGTCAGCTTCGCGTTCCCCCCGCGGCCCTTTATTGCCTCGACCATCTCTTCCGATTCGCTGACCGGAACCACGTTATCTTTCCCGCCGTGAAAAGCCCAGACGGGCGTATCTTTCAGCATCATGGACATGAAACGCATGCCGCCCCCGCAAATAGGCACTATCGCCGCGAAACGCTCAGGATACTCAGACGCCAGGCTCCACGTCCCGTACCCCCCCATACTCAGCCCCGTCAGATACACCCTGTCCGTATCCACCTCATACCTCGCCTCGATATCATCCAGAAGATGTATCAGCACCTCGGTCTTCGCCGTCCACCAATCCCCCGATGGGCACTGCAGCGAAACAACGACAAATGGAAAATCCTTTCGCCCCTGCACTATCTTCGGCGGCCCGTGCTTCTTGACCTTGTTCAAATCGCTCCCCCGCTCACCTGCGCCGTGCAAAAACATCATCAAAGGCCACTTCTTCTCGCCCTCGCCGTAGCTTTGTGGCAGAAACAGCAGATACTTACAACTCAAATCCTTCGTTATCGTCTTCTCGAAGGCATGCTCCTGCTGACCGCCCGGCTGAATCAAATCACCTGCCATCTGTCCTTTCTCCATCTGCCCACAGCCCACAACGACCACCGGCACAACAATCAAACTTATCAAGCATCCTGCTCTCATTTTTCGATACATCCCTTTGATTTCGAACGGCCCCTACGCCCCGAAGCTGTCGTCCAGTATCTTCGGTACTTTGAAAAAATCCTCATCCCGCTGAGGCGCGTTGGCCAACGTCTTCTCTGTCCCTAACGATTCCTTAACGACGTCCTCACGCAAAACATTGCTTATCGGCAGACAATGCGCCAACGGCTCAACCCTGTCGGTCTCCAGCTCGTTCATCTTCTCCACGTATTCGAGGATTGCGCTCAATTGCCCCGTAAATTCCTCAACCTCTCCTTCCGTCAGTTCCAGGCGAGACAACCTGGCAACCTTTCTTACCTGCTCTTCGTCGATTCTCTCAGCCATTTTCCAAACCTTACTTTATAATACAAAAAGCGAGGTGAAACCCACCTCGCTGTAAAATCTAATGGACCTCCGGGCACCATCAATCACCAATAACCAGTTACCAGTTACCCGTAATTAATCTTCGGCGGGTTTATAATTCCGCTTGACCGGCTTCTGCACTAATCCCATACGGATTGCCTTGGCCGAGACCTTTATGCGACAGATTTTGCCGTCAACCACCGCCCTGACCTTCTGGATATTCGGCTTAAACTTTCTTTTCGTAATACCGGTCACCTTCTTGCCAACGCCGCCGAGATGCTTGGCCTTACCACGCCGGGCGATACTCCTGCCTGACACCGTTCGCTTACCGGTAAAAAAACATACTCTTGACATCGAATAAACTCCTGTTTTTATGCTCTTGTTTATCTAATCAATCTGAGGTTTTTCGGCCATACCGACAACAAATCGAACTTGCCTATCAACTGTGCCTCTATTCCTCAGCAGGCCGTCTCATACAAGAACAGGTATTATACTACTGAAATCCTGATATTCAAAGCATAAACCCTTCTCGAATCCAAAAATAGTTTTTTGCCTGAAAATCCCCCCTCCCAAAGCCAAAAGCAACGGTACTATCCATACGAAAGGAGGCCGTATCATCCCCCAAGGCGGCCAATATACTCAAACCAACCGTTTTTTTTGTATAGGATATCGCCACAAATGCTTATCTATCATTAATACAGCACAATTTTCCATTTCTGCTTGAGTGGGAATGACAAAACCCGTTCGGGCAACAGGAACTAATTAATCGCAGGCTTGAGGCGGTTAGCTCTTAGTCGTGAGACTTGCAGGGATAACCCTG
>JAUWPZ010000183.1 GCA_030611315.1 Sedimentisphaerales bacterium | reverse complement strand
CTAATTGCTCTGGCCTGCAGCCAGCCACCAAAAGGCCGTAATTGCTGGACAATGCGATTGCTAGCTGAGAAGATGGTGGCTCTGGAGATAATCGAGCATTGTAGCAAGGATACGGTTCATCGGACGCTAAAAAAAACGAGCCTAAGCCTTGGTTAAGCCAAAGATGGTGTATTCCCCCGAAGGACAATGACGAATTTGTCTGCGGTATGGAAGACGTATTAGACGTGTATAAAAGGCCTTATGATCCCAGGCGCCCGCAGGTATGTTTGGATGAGAGGCCCAAGCAGTTGGTCGGAGAAATACGCAAACCGATTCCAGCAGACCCGGGCCAGCCTGCTCGCTATGATTATGAATACAAACGTAACGGAGTAGCCAATATCTTTATTATGTTTGAGCCGTTAGCAGGAAAACGCCACGTAAAGATAACCGAACGGCGGACCAGGAAGGACTGGGTGATTAAGAGCCATTGACCTACTTATAGGTTCTGGTTATGGTAACATTCGTCATTGAGGCAACGGGAAACGGTAAGAATAATTGTCGCTGAACACGTCATCCATATCTATGATTTTGCATGAGGGCTTCGGATTCTTTTTGGTGCGCGTGGCATTTTCGAGCGTTAAACGAAAAGAGCCAGCAAGCGTAAGTGCTTACTGGCCCTAATCTTACATAACGAGGCCGAAGGGACTCGAACCCTCAACCTTCGGATCGACAGTCCGATGCTCTAGCCAATTGAGCTACGGCCCCGAGTCTTTCTAAGTTGTTGTATAATAATAGGTTTGTAATCATGCGTCAAGCCCTTTTGTACTCAAACTCAGGGATTTTTCCGGGCTATCAGCAATTCACGATTGATATTAGTCGTAACGCCCTGTGGTTTAAATACTTATAAGATTTCAATATCTCGCTTTTGCCGTTCCATGTTGCCATGTTGGCGCAAATGAAAAATTTCCTATGCATTCCAAAAGTTTTGTTGCTAAAGCTAAACCGAGTAATTGCCCAGAAACCGACTATTCTCCGGCATTTCAAATACGCCACAAACCCCGTGGTTGCTGCCTGTCTGACCAAGCCTGCCGTTACCGTGCCAGGTGTGTCGGATTGAAAACTCTGCGCAGGTATGACATTACCAGACGAACTATGTGTACTAACAGCAGGCAATTCCAGTGGTGCTGCTTTGCCGACTACAACCAGGCTGCACACTCGCTCTTATAAGAGCCTTATGAGCAGAGGCCTGGTAAAGACGATAGACGAAGTTTCGGAGAGACCTCAAAGTACGCCGTATGTCCCCGCGATGACTATCGGCTCGGGTGCAAGTCGGCTGATAAGCCTCCTTCGAAAAGGCCATCACGATGTCAAGCTCTCAAGAGAAGAGCTGCTGAAGATTACCACCTGGATAGATGCCGGTTGCCAGTTCTTTGGCTCGTACTACGGACGCAGGGATATCGAGTTCAGGGGCCACCCAAATTTCCGACCCATCCCGACCTTCGACCAGGCCGTAAGTCCTTTACCACCCATACCGGAAAAGGACAGATAAGCCATATTTGGCCCGGCGTTTCACGCCGGGTTTTCCGAAACCCGTAACTCCCGCATCCGCTCATTAACTCATTAACGCATATACACATCCACGAACAATGAACTAATTCTCTAAATCCTATACTTTATTCCCTAAACAAGGCCTAATCGCTCGGCCTCGTCATAAAGCCCATAGTGTTTCATTTTTTTGAATAATGTTGTGCGGTTGATTTGCAGTGCCCTGGCCGTTGCCTGTCGGTTCCAGTGATTTGCTTCGAGGGCCTGCCGAATGAGATTCTTCTCCGGCTCAGCCAGCGCTTCTTTCAGACTCCTCGGCGGATAAGCCTTTTGCTGGTTTTGCTCTTGTTTGATTGAGTCTGGCAGGTCATCAGGCCCGATGAATTTGCTCTTGCTTAGCAGTGCCGCCCGCTCGATTACGTTCTCAAGCTCACGAACGTTACCGGGCCACGAGTAACGTTCCATGTACGCCATCGCCTCGTCGGTAATGCCGAGCTTTTCTCTTTTGTGCTGCGCCGAGTACATCCGCAAAAAATGCTCCGCCAGAAGCTGAACGTCTCCTACTCTCTCGCACAGAGGGGGTAAATCTACTTTCACCACATTTATCCGGTAGTACAAATCCTCCCGGAATTTGCCCTGTTTTACTTCCTCGTCCAGGTTGCGGTTTGAAGCGAGTATAATTCGCGTATCGACCGTTATGGTCTTGTTACTGCCGACCGGCTCGAACTGCCTGTCCTCGATAACACGCAAAAGTTTGGCTTGAAACGCGGCAGAGGCATTGGCTACCTCATCGAGAAAGACCGTCCCCCCGTCCGCTGCCAGAAATTTGCCTTCTTTGTTATTCACAGCGCCGGTGAATGAACCTTTAACGTGTCCGAACAGCTCACTTTCGAGCAGCGTTTCCGGCAGTGCTCCGCAGCTTACCTCGACAAACGCCTTACTATGTCGGCTCGAAAGATGGTGTATTGCCCTTGCCAGAATACTTTTGCCCGTCCCCGAAGGCCCGGCCATCAGTATTGTCGTCTTGCTGTCGGCAACGGTCTCAATAAGGTCGAAAATTCTCGCCATCTTGTAGTGATGGCTGATGATGTTCTCCAGCCGATATTTCTTTTCCAGTTGCAGTCGCAGATTCTCGTTTTCGCTCATCAGCGATTGCTGCTTTATTGCCCTTTCGACCGCCAGCCGCAATTCATCGTCAATGATTGGTTTGGTAAGGTAGTCATAGGCGCCTTGCTTAATGGCCTTGACCGCGCTTTCGATGGTGCCGTACCCCGTTATCACAATGACAACCGTTTGAGGATACTCCTTTCTGATAATTTCCAGCAGCTCCAGACCGTCTCCGTCCGGCAGATTGACATCTGTTATGACCAGGTTGTACACTTCCTTTTCCAGCCTGGCCATTGCGCCCTTTAATGTTTCGGCGCCGCTGGCCTGAAAGCCCTCGAGCGACAAAAACTCCCGCAGCGAATCCAGTATGATTTTATCGTCTTCGATAACAAGTATGTTATTTTCTCTCATAAACTTTCCCGTCATCCTTTTATGAATTACTCGTTACCGGCAGATACACGGTGAATATACTTCCGCCCTCGGGTGCGTTTTCAGCGGTTATTCGCCCATGATAGTTTTCGATGATATCCCTGCATATTGCCAATCCCAATCCTGTCCCTTTGCCCTTCTCCCTTGTCGTAAAGAATGGCTCGAATATGGCTTCTGCGTTTTCCGGTGCAAAACCGCTTCCCGTGTCGCGGAATTCCACCACGGCCGTATTATCCGTTGC
The DNA here is from genome assembly GCA_030611315.1 of Sedimentisphaerales bacterium. Classification (GTDB taxonomy): domain Bacteria; phylum Planctomycetota; class Phycisphaerae; order Sedimentisphaerales; family Anaerobacaceae; genus JAUWPZ01. The sequence continues at coordinate 2,850 of JAUWPZ010000183.1, read as the reverse complement.
AAGCCGCGTTGATATCTTCAGCTCCCCTCCGTCCGGCATCGCATCCAGGGCGTTCTTCGTCAGGTTACAGAACACCTGAAAAAGATTGCCGCTTCTGATTTGCGGTATGTCCGGGCTGTAGTTTCGCAATATCCGTATTCTGAGGACCTCTGCCCTTGAACCCATTGTTTTTATGGCATCTTCGATAAGATGCTCTATGTTGACATATTCTAACGGCGCGTATGTGCTCCGGGAGAACTCCAGCAGCTCGCTGACGATTTGGACCATTCTCATAAGCCCCTCCCGGCACTGAGTGAGGTACTCTTTGGGTTTGTCGAGATTTTCCTTCTCGATAATCCTCAACGCAAGGTTGATATATCGCAGTATCCCGTCCATAGGGTTGTTTAGCTCGTGTGCAACTTTGGATGCGAGCCTGCCGATGGTCGCCAGCCTTTCGGTATCGGCCAGTTGTCTCTGCATATTGAGCTTTTCGGTTATGTCTTCAATGATGATTGTCCCGCCGGGGTGTGTTTCGGCTTTGTTCAAAGGCGTACAGACGATTCGCAGCAGTTTTGTTTTGCCGTTCAGCGTGTAGCCCACTTCATCGAACCTGCACGTTTCTCCCGTTGATACGGCCGATTTCAGTTGTTTCGTCCAGTCCGGTCCCGGCCTGTTGGAATTCTCGGCGCCTTGTGCCAGTGATTCATCGATGTAATCACCTAATTTGATTAGCTTGCCTGCTTGAGAATTGGACTCAATAATTCTCAGGTCCGCATCGAAGGCAACAATTCCTACCGGCAGTGACTGGACGATTGATTTGCCAAGCGGCCCAAATCCAGAATGGCTCCTTGTCCGATGCCCTTTTGGTTGTCCACCGGTTCGGCCTGGTTCTTTGGATGGTAATTTAGGGTGTTCTGGCATAGTTAAAATAGTAAAGATTATTTGCTCTTTTGTCAAGATATATGTTGCAAAAAAACAACATATTGTCCTTTTTTCGGACTAAATGGCCACTGTGTTTAGCGAGAAACAGAATTTTTTGTGTAATAAGCTCCAAAGCTAATCTCACCTGCTCCGATATTTAGCCGGCAGGGCGGTAAATCGGTTCATGGCGTTGCTATTAATAAACATTATCCGCCCCTTCTTTGCCGGCCTGTTGATACTGGTGTGCAAATTTGCGATAACCTTATGCGTGGCAGGCATTTGTAAAAGGTAAAATGGGGTATTTGACGGCTCGCCGTTTTGGAACGCTTTTTGCTCAATTAAAGCATCGATGCTGTTTAAACATAAAGGACTATTGACAGCAGTTGTGCATGGAGGCGCCAGGTGGAAGGTTTTGAAAAGCGCAAATACAAGCGTTTGCCGCTAAAATTCGGTATATCGTGCCGCAGAGTTGGTTCGACTGCTCAGCAGTCCCAGATGGGCCGCACGATGAATGTAAGCACCGGGGGGCTATATTTTCAGACCACAGACGATGCATTTAAATCGGGCGCCCTGTTAAAAGTAAGATTATCAATACCTCCAACTGAGGGTCTGCTTGAGTTTGGCGGCAGGATTGCGGGTTTTGCCAGGGTACTCAGGACTGAAAAACTAAACGTCTGCTCCTCGGACTCCAGCCCATCTCCCCATACGCACGGCGTAGCTCTCGAATTCTGCCAACGTCCCAGGCTTTGCACCTGACAGTTACCTTATCGGCCAGATACCCTCGAAGACTTCCACCGCCGGGCCGGTCATATAGACACAGTTATCTTCCCGGCACCAGTTCAAATCCATCTCGCCCCCGGGCAAATGTGCAGTGCATACTTGTTCGGCCCGCCCCGTCAGCACCGCCGCCACACAACATGCGCAGGCGCCCGTGCCACACGCCATCGTAATTCCGCTGCCTCGTTCCCACGTCCGCATCGTAAAGCTTGTTGGGTTTTCTACTTGAACAAAATGTGCATTGATTCGGTTTGGGAAAAGCTCGTGGTTTTCGACGGCCGGCCCGACTTTTTCAAGCTCGATTGAACCCACATCATCGCAGAAAAATATTGCATGCGGATTGCCCATTGATATACAGGTCATCGACAGTTCCTGCCCGAGAATTTCGATTGGCTCATCAACAATCTTTTCACCGGTCAGATTCACGGGTATATCTTTCGGCGTCAGAATCGGCTGGCCCATCTTGACGCATACTTTTTGCACAGTATCGCTCTGGTCGATTATAAGCCCAACGGTCAAAATGCCTTTAGCGGTTTCTATATTCAATGAAGCAGGGTAGGACTGCTGACCGGGCACGGCGAACGAGCCGCCGGCCTGGGCCAGTCCATGTTCGTAGGTATATTTAGCTACGCACCGGATACCGTTTCCGCACATTTCGGCTTCTGAGCCGTCTGCGTTGAAGATACGCATTTTAACGTCTGCCTTTTGCGATGGGCCTATCAGAATCAAGCCGTCAGAGCCGACTCCGAAGTGTCTGTCGCTGATAATTTGCGCCAGTTCCACAGGGTTCTCAACTTCTTCCTCGAAGCAATTGACATAAACATAGTCATTGCCCAGCCCGTGCATTTTCGTAAATCGCATCGTATTTCTCCTTGCAAACAATTATCTTATTATACGCCGGCAGGACCAAAAATCAACTCTTTATCTACAGTTTGGAAGTGATAATGCAGGATATTTCTGTTGCATTCTGTGCAAAATACAGCTATAATTTGATAAGTGAAGATAAGAATTGTTGTCAAAATGCGAAAATTTTAACCTGAAGCGCAACATATCTTCCTGCGCCAAAAGACCTCTGCGGGTGTCCGATAGTTCAAACATTTACGTGGACGATTAGTTAATAACTTCTCAACTTTGTCAAGCAGCCATTGGCTGACTTGATGAAAATCTGTACCT
>JAUWPZ010000028.1 GCA_030611315.1 Sedimentisphaerales bacterium | reverse complement strand
TGTTGACAATTTCGGGGCTGAATACCTTCACTTGCGTTGTGGCCGATAATCCGCCTTCCCTTTGGCTTCGCATAGTTCGTTACCTCCCTACACGCAAAGTTCCGTTCTGGCCTGGTGGTTAGCCTTTAGCCAGGCTGGATTATCCAGCTTGCTCACATCAGCTTCACTTGGCGCACTCATTTTTTATATCCTCCCAATTCTTCAATTTTTCTTATCTTTGTCATTCCCGCAAAAGCGGGAATCCAAGCCTTGAAGCAACTGTGTTAACTTACGCAATTTACATAACCGCCATTTTACTACTCGCCCGAATGGATTTGAGGCCGCTGGAAAATCAAAGCAGTTCTTCTTTTTTCCAGGGACCGAAATGCAAAATCTTCTCTTTCTCGGCCCCTTCTTTGTCTTTTTCCTGGACTATAATCATAGCCAGCACATCCGGATGTCGCAGGCAGTATTGTTTGATTTGCTCCGGGCTCATCACCATAAAAGCGGTTGAAAGGGCATCTGCCGTCGCAGCATCCGGGGCCGAGGACCAAGCTGTGAGCTTGCCCTCGACCGGCCGAGCGGTGCGCGGGTCGATTATATGCCGGCCCTTCTCCATACCTGAGCCGCTCAGTGCCCGGCCCTGCAAATTAGTACGAACCAGCGTCTCTTTGCGGTCGCGCGGATTGCTCAACGTCAGCGGCCAGCCCTTTTTACCGGGCGGCCCATCAAGAGCCAAAACCGAACTATACCCCCCGGAGACCAAAGCAATATCAATACTCCACTCGCGCAGCAACTCAGCCATCCGGTCAACGGCGTAGCCTTTGCCTATCCCGCCGAGGTCAACGTGCACCGGGCTTTTGAGCAGCTCGACCGTATGTTCGGCTTCATCCAGCTTGAGAAGGCCCATGCCGGTAAGCTGACGAGCAAGGTTCAACTGTTCCTCGCTGGGCGTACGACTTGTCCCATCGTCGCCGCGCCAGCACGCCAACAGAGAACCGATAGTAATATCAAAAGCTCCGCTGGTTTCACCATACAACCCGGCGCTGAGCTGGAGGCACTCGAACGCGGCCAAACCAAGCAGCAGCGGATGATTGGCAGGAAGGTTGTTGAGCCGGGAGATATCGCTGTTTTCGATGAATCGGCTAAGCTCGCCTTCGAGCCGGTCAAGCTCACTGAATGCGGCGGCGGCGGCCTGCCGGGCATAGCGGCCATCCTCATGCACGATGATGACCTCAAAGGTCGTTGCCATTGCCTCATGGGAATAACGCAACATCCCGTCAATTGAACGGCAATCGCTCCGGACAAAACAAGTCTCCGGTTTTTTGGGCATGGTCATTTTTCGTTTTTTTTTCCGGTTATTGAATCGACGACGTCCGGTACTTCTCTATTCACGGAGCGGTCCCAAAGGTCCTTCCTTACATAACCTCGCAGTTCCACTTTCGGGCGCAAATACATATCAGTATCGAACAAAGGCACATATAGATTCCTTTTTCCCGGCGGCGGCAATTCGTATAACTTTCTCAGAAGCTCCTGTTCCATATCCGGAGAAGCAATAATGATAGACGCAGCCGGTACGTCATCAGCCACAATATCGCGCCATCTGACGGCGCCTTTTTCGATTCGGCGCAGATACCAGGGCAGCGGCCAATAATCGTGCCCCGGACAGATGACCTGAATATGCATCTCGACATCGTTCGGCTCTTCCTCGGCCAACCGTTTGAGTACCTCAGCCATCTCTTCCGTCTGCCGAGCTACTGTCAAAACATCCGTCGTCGGATGTGCATAGACATACGGATTACGGCTGTCGGCATAGGATACGAAACTCGCCCGATACGCCTGGAAGCCCAAGTGAGCCGAAGCTGCAATCAACAAGCCGACAACAATCAAGCGCGGCACAACTTTCGGCACGAGCTTTACCAGCGCCACGGCCCCTACGCCCGCCAGCAGAATCATGCCGTGCAGAAATCCCAGCATACACCAGGGAGTCTTGTACCGGATGACGGAATAGATAATAGTCATTGTGAGCGTATAAAAGGCGATGAACCTGAGCAAGTGAAAATCGACAGCGGATATGCCCTTTCTTATCATCGCAACGATGAAGCCGACCACAGCAAGAAAAACGATTAATGCTTCACTCCAGACAGGCCCCTCGCCATACTTGAAAAAGAGAAGCATTTTGAGGTAATAATACCAGGGATGCTGATGTATTTCGTTTTGGCTAGCCCGGTCGAAGTAGGTTCCATAAGTCAGAACCGAATCGAGGATTCCCCGTGGATTGTCGAAAAATGATGTGAAAAACAGCACGGAGACTACCATAGCAGCCAAAAGACCGGCAATAAAATGCGAGCCTTTTATCGTTTTGAGGGTTTTGATAAAACCTCGATGGCCGTCTTGTTGGCACCGCAGCATCAGCACAAGCACAATGGCCAGAAAAATTGAACCAAAAGCAATGATGCACGTTTCCTTGGTCGCGTGCACAAGGCCCAGACACACTCCCGTCAATATTGCCCATAGGATGTTTTCGCTCTTAGTATAACGATACCCGAAAACAATCACACCGAAAGTGAAACTCACCAGGAGCATTTCCTGAATGTAATACCGGCTGTAAAAAACCATAGCCGGTGAGAGGGCGGTCAATAGAGCGGCACAAACCGCGGCGGCCCTCCCCAGACCATCGACCAGCAGCAAAAGCCCCAACACCATCAGCACGGCGAAGAAGACAGGCACAATGCGCAGGGTGAATTCGCTTATCTCGGTCAATGTCTCAGCTGAGGCCAACCAGGCAGGGACCAAAGTCAGATAGTTAAGCATCGGGCCGTGGAACTCGTTCGGGTCGTAAGTATAGTCGCCCCTCTCCAGCAGGTCCCCGAACTTGACGGCGTGAACCGCCTCGTCGCCGTGCATCGGGCGCTGCCGGAGCCGTGGTAGGCACAGCGAAAACGCAACAACTGTCGCGGCCAGGATAAGCACGCAACATTTTTTGGGCCATTTCATTTAAGCGGCTTGCCGTAAATTTCCACTTCGATATAGTGATTCAAGTCATTGGCGGTATTGCCGTTGCTGTAAAAGCGAACATAACGGGCATTGACGCCCTTGGCGTCGATAAGCTTGCCCTCATTGGTTTCGCTATAGTGCATATCCTTGCCGACACCCAGACCGGATGAATTGTCGATGTCGTTATTGAACAGCGTCTTGACATTCGTTATGAAATCAGCGTCATCGGCAACCTGTACCACCACATCATAATAAACCCAGGCCTGCTTATGGTAATGCCATACAACAATCGCGTAGATATTGTGCTCGGCCTCGAGGTCTATAGTGATTTGCTGGGTGAACGGACCCAACTCGACATAGCTGCCGTCGGCGGCTTCCTTGTCACCATCGGTTATCATTTCGATTTCGCCGATGATTGGCTCTTCGTCGCTGCCGGAGATTGGTTTTTCGAGTGCGACATTTTTAGTTCCCTCCGGGGCCAGAAACGGCGGACGAGACTTGCCGGTGGGTTTTTCGAGGTTGGGCACCCGTGTATCCTGAGGCGTACCTACGAACATGGGTTTTGGCATCTTGATGTCGATAGGCACCATTTTGGGGCCGTCAGCAGCTTTTGTTTCGTCTGGCGTCTTAGACTCATCCGGAGTTTTAGACTCGTCCGGGGTTTTCGATTCATCGGGGGTTTTCGATTCATCGGGGGTTTTCGACTCATCGGGGGTTTTCGACTCATCGGGAATTTTTGACTCGTCCGGGGTTTTGACAGTTGGAGTATCAGGCTCCTTATCCGGCGGAGAAGACTCCTTGCAGGAAGCTACAAAACATACACAAACAGCAAACAGCACCAATACACAAACTTTGATAATTGAACCAAAATCTTTTCTCATGATTTCCTTTTAACCTCAAAAATCCACAAATTTCTGTTCCTAACGAAACTACCGATTGAAGCAAACTATCGGATACCACACTAAGTTAAAAAAAGTATTCTATTCTATTTATGTCGGATTGTCAAGCTCTGAGAAGGCTATTTTCGTACTTCTTTGCAGCGATTTTCCCGAAAATTGGCCAAAAAAACAGCGGGGACCCGGAAAAATCCGAATCTCCTCCTTATTAGCAAAAAAATCTATGTTACTCAAACTGACCGATGGTCAGTTTGAGAATACAAAAGTTAAAAGTAAAGGTGTAAATTGCGGTATCCGCCGCTTAGTGTATTTTGAGCTACAGGCGCCATGGACTTCGCATTGGCCGAGGCAAGGATAGCCTGTCGGCCTGGGTGTTATCGATAAACCGTTCTCGTTCGGCGTCCCAGCTCAGCTTGCGTCCTAATTGGACTGAGATGTAGCTCAAATGGCACAGGGAGTCCGAACGAACCGCCACATCTATCGGAGATATGGGCCTTTCTCCGGTCCGTACGGCGTCCAGAAAGTTCTGAAAGTGGTTTGTGCTTACGGGCAGGCGGTGTTCGTCAGGTTTGATCTGCTCTTTCAGCAAGGAATCGGGTTGTGCCTTGAGAGTTCCACGATTGACAAAGACCCAGCCCCGGTCACCCTCGAAGCGAACTCCATGGGGGTTTTTGGTGTCATCTGTAAAGCTCATTGTCAGGTCATCGGCAAACTTCATCGTGACATCCCAGCCCAACATGCAGTCACATGTGCCGTCGCGCGGGAAGGCGCCGGTGCCCCAAATCTCAGAGGGTCCCGTATTTTCCGTGCCGGCGCCCCATTGGGCGATATCCAGGTGGTGGATGCCCCAACAATGAATCATGCCCAGGGAGAAATCGCTCATGTGCTCGTGGTAGCCTCGTATCATCTTCTTTTCGTTGAAGGGCGACCAAAGTGCCGGCCCAAGCCAGCTATCATAGTCGAGCCCGTCGGGGACAGGCACAGGGGGCATGTTGGCAGTGACTCGTCCGTGGGCAGAGCCCACTTTAACGGTATGAAGCCTGCCGAGCCTGCCGTTGAGCGCCAATTCACAGGCAAAGCGGAAGTTCCTGCCGGACCGTTGCTGAGTCCCGAGCTGGAAGACGGTGTCGTAGCGATGGACAGCTTCCCGCAGCATCTTTCCTTCCTGCAGACTCAGCGCGACAGGCTTCTCCATGAAGATGTCTTTGCCGGCGCGGACAGCCGCCAGCGCCATGAGGCTATGCCAGTGACAGGGAGTGACTATGGATACGGCATCGATATCCTCGCGCTGAAGGATGTCCTGGAAATCGTGGTATGCGCGGCAGTCGGCGGAGCCGTACTTGTCATTGACCAGTTTGAGTCCGCGCTGTAGCGCCGGGCGGCTGACATCACAGACAGCGACGATCTGAGCATCCGGAAGCTGCAGAAAGGCCTTGAGGTCATGGGTCCCCTGACTACCGATGCCGATGGCGCCCATGGTTATCCGTTCACTGGGCCGAATCGCTGTTTTGCCAAACAGGGATATCGGAAGGAGATAGGGCAGCACTAATGGACTCGAGGCACAACATGCCTTCTTAATGAACCTGCGACGGGTAATTTTTTTCTCGTTTGTCATGATATCGGCCTTTTTCGATTGCGTCTAATTCAAGCTCTTTAATACCAAAATTCCATCTCAATTTCAACAACTTGCCGACAGGTTCAGCATCCCATGCCGCAAAAAACACAAAAAAAGCAGGGACTCGGACAAATCCGAATCCCCGCCTTATTAGCAAATAAACCTATATAAAGCAAAATCACTCGCGATTGGCGATTATTCGCTCTTCTCTCCGCCTGGTGCTTCCTGCGGTGCACTCTCTGCAGGAGCTGGAGCCGGAGCCGGGGTCATTTCGAGCACTTTTGACTCAAGCCCCGCCTTGGCAAGGATATAATAGAGCACGGCACCCACAGCGAAAGCCGCCAGCGGTGCAGCCGGAATCTTCACACTGCTCACCAACGGCAGCATTCCAACAATAAAGCCAACCACCCAGGAAATCCATCCGGCCGGGTTAAATCCGGACCGCGGACCTGCCCACTTCTTACCAGCCATCAGGTAATCAACCATCATAGCTCCGCAAACGGGGCCGAAAGATGCACCGATCACTGTGAAGACATCGCCAGCCTTGCCCGCCAAACCGGTGATGGCCAAAAGAATGCTGATACCGGCGCCAATACCGACAGAAATAAACGGGTTCACTTTTGGAAGCGTTGTCTTGAAACTGTTAGCCGCGATGAACGACGAGAAGCATGCCGGTGGGAAAGCTGCAACAGCCAGCAACAGAGCCATGACTTTGCCTGTACCGACAGAACCCATCAAGCCTCCCATGAAATCGGCTGAAGCTGGGTTCATCGCGTAATTGCCCGTTGCGCCAAAGTTGCCCGCAGCGATCAGAATGGCTGCACCGGCTGCGACGATAGTAGCCAGAGCGATTCCGACCAAGCCGCCCATCTGAACGTCTTTGGCGTCCTTACTGTTCATGCCGAAATCAACGCCGGCCGCGCCCGCCGTCGCGAAGAAACCAACCACAAACGTTATGCTCAAGAATATCACACCAAGGAAGCTCAAACCGCTCGTTGCGCCTCCCTCAACGGTCCCTGCGGTTACCAGAGCTTCCGCATTGAAATCGCCGATCCCGCCGATAGTTTTCCCGAGCATAATGGCAAGAATTGCCAAGGGGATCAAAGGAAGGAACGTAGCGACTTTAGCAACGTACTGAATACCCTTGAGTCCGACGAACGCAGCAACAGCCGCCCAGATCACAGCAATAATCTTCCAAGTAACCTCGCTGGGGCCGAAGAAAGACGCAATGGCCTTCGATGCGAAAAACGAATTAACGCCAAGCCAGCCGAACTGAAGCACGCCCATCAGAAAACCGGGCATCAGGAATCCGCCTTGCGCGCCGTAAGTAGATGTCCCGATGACGTAAAGAGGCAGGCCCGTCTTCATACCAAGCAACCCCGGAACCAGATAGAACAGAAAGTGGCACAGCAGCGCAGCAATAATCAGCCCAAGAATGGCCGCGCCAATACCATGGCCCAACACACCGCCGGGCGCGCCCGCCGCCTCGCCGCCGGTCGGCGCCTGGCTCCAGAACACGAACCAGAGGAAAATACCTGCGTACGTGGGGGCGGTGTTCTTGTACCAGGGAGCCCTGTTTTGAATCGGATTCGGCTTTGCCATTTTTACATAATCCGGCAGTACTCCATTACTCATAATTTGTTCTCCTAACTAAAATTACGTCGATTATATTCTCCCGGCACCATCGCCGGATATCTGCATAATATAACACTTGCGCAGCAAAACCACAATTTTTTTAATAATCTTCCGGAGAAGTATCTTTTTGAAAAATTGGGCCTAATCCGGCTGTGGGAGCTTGATTCTTTTGCCGTCGTTCAGTGCGGATTCGTGTGCGCAGATTCCCACCATTGTCCAGTTCGCCGCCGTATTCGCATCGACAGCGGATTGACGCTCTTCGATAATCGCGCGAATGAACTCATGGGCCAGATGCGGATGCGAGCCGCCGTGACCGGCGCCCTGGATAAAGGAAGTATGCTCGTGCTCATCGTCATAGACGCCGTGCCCGGTGAATGGAGCTATCTCTTTAGGCAGCAAATGCCCATAATCGGGGGCCTCTACTCTTTCGGCATCCTCATAACCGGAATATATTATCGGCCCTTCGCCGGCTATCTGCTCCCACTCGAATGAAAGCTTCGTGCCATAGACGTCGAAGCTCTCCCGGTACTGTCGAATCGTATCGAAAAGCGACCTGGTAACCTCACAGGCAAGGTCCGAATCGGCGAGCTTGAGGATAGCGGTCTCGACAGCAAAGGGCGAGCCGTATTTCCTGGCGTATTCCTCGCTGATTTGGCCTGAGCCGTGGCAGACAAGGGATTCGGCCTGCTTTTGCGCAAGGCAAAGCAGCGGGCTGACGGCATGGGTCGCATAGTGCATAGGCGGAAAGCCGTACCAGTAATCAGGCCAGCCCGGCAGGCCCATATTCTGCTGATGTGAGCCTCTCAGGAACTGAATCTTGCCCAGTTTACCAGTCTCGACCAGCTCTTTTGCATAGAGGAATTCCCGCGTATAAACGGCGGTTTCCATCATCATATACACCTTGCCGGACTTTTTCCGCGCCTCGGCAATTGCAAGACAGTCCTCCGTGGTAGTCGCCATCGGGACCGTGCAGGCGGCGTGTTTGCCGGCGTTCAAAGAGGCCAACGTCATCCAGGCATGGTCGGCAATCGGCGAGACAACGTGGATAGCGTCCAATTCATCGATGCCCAAGAGGTCCTCGAACTTCGTAAACCGTCTTTCAATTCCAAACTGGTCGCCAATCTCATTGAGGTGGTCCTCGGTTCTCTGGCAAATCGCATAACACTCAGTATCGGGGTGTTTTTGATAAAGAGGAATGAATTCCGCACCAAAACCAAGCCCAACCACGGCTACTTTTACCTTATCCATCGCTTATGTGCTCCTTCCCAGTCTCTCGAAGAGACCTGTCTTGTGTAAAGAAAATCGAAATAACCCAACAATACATAACCGAGCAATTAGTTACCTGGCCTGCATTCGGGTCAGCAGGTAAGTATGAATAATTGCAATCAAGGAGAAAACCAAGGCTATATAGCGATGCGCAGCCAAGAACCATTCCTGCTGATGAGTACCCGAATACCCCAGCAGGATGACAACAATCGACAAGATTAACGGCAAAGCCAGCAGGATAATCAGCCAAAAAGCTATTTTCTGTCCGGGGCCGGAATTTTTGCAGGGAGCTTCCTCATCGGCGGCTTTGGTCCCGGTAAGAAGCCGGACGATACGCCGCATCACCGGATATTCGTTGTAGTCGATACGGCACTTGTCTGCCCACATCAAAGCGAGGACCGCCAGGCAAACGGCAAAAACCGGCGCGAAAGTAGCATGCAGCATAACCAGGTAGCCGGAAATATGCTCGCCCAGAACGAGCAGCGGATAAAACCCGGTAATCACCAAAACCACAAAGCTAAGCAGCGCCAGCAGATATACCAGCCTTCTTAAAACAAGCAGGAGGCTTGATTTGCCTTTGTCGGACTGCGTTTTTTTGGCTTTTCGTGGGCCGGAGGGACTAATTAGACGATGCAAAACAATACCCGCGAGCGTAACTGCAAAACCAACAATCGTAATAATCTTAAACATAATACCTGCACATTCTCAATCAGAGCTACTAATCTTCCTCGCCCAGCAATTTTGCAACAAAAGCCAGGGCCTTTAGTACATATAACAACAATACGGCAGCCAGAACCGCACACGAACAAAGAGCGACTGCCTTCATCCACGGACGAAATACGAACGAAAAAGCAAACGCCTTGGCGTAGGTAACATCGATATCCTGGAAATCATACATTTTTTTGACGTCCTGGCGTTCGGAGACAACCGGCGAATCGACGGCGACATTACCGAAGAAGAACGGCGCATCTGTGGCATGGCAATCCGTGCAATAGCGGATGCCCAGTGCCTGGGCAGCCGGCCTGACATCATGGGCGATGGGCCAGAGATACGGCTCGGCCGCTGCGTGGTCTTCGACGCTCAATGCCCCCGAATCATCCAGTTTGTGGAGTTTGCCGCCGCTGATATAAACGGGCGTCCCTTCTATTGATTTATCCGATGCAAGGGTCTTCAAGCCCCCGGTGATGTGTTCGGCGGTGAAAGCAGGCCAGTCCCCCGAACGCAGCCGCTTCAAATCAGCCAGAGTCTCGCCGAGGATTTTTCCGACAGCGTCAAAGGCAACCGGCTCAACCTGACCATCCTTGAGACTGCCCCAGAAAGCAGGCCATAGAAGCTTATGAGGAGCAATTTTGCCATCGCCCTGCGTGGCGAAGACGGGAGAGATGACGTGAGGCAGCGCCTCATGCGATTTATTGACGCCAATCGTCCCCAGGCGATGGGCCCGGGATGTTTTAGTCAGAACAGTCTCTTCTCCGGGCCACGGGCCGCTGTGGCAGGCGGTGCAGGTGAGCCTCTCAAAGTGTGCCGGGGGAATGCCCGGATGCTGCGGCACGGGGGCGCCGAATCGGCCCGCTACAGGCTCTGCCGATGATTTCTCGCCGAGATGACAACCTTCGCACGACGATTCGGCGGCTATGTGATTTTTCGAGACAGATGCCTCGCCTTCATATCCCCTGACGGTATTATGGTCAATGCCGTTACGATGGCAATCCACGCAGCTCAGGCCGGCGGTCATGTGAATATCCTCGTCGGTGGACCATTTCTCGGTGTGTTCGTTCTCAATGTATAGATTGGAATGGCAGAAGTAGCAGCGATGGCTCGGCACTTCTCTCTTGATGTCAAAAAATACCCACTTTTTGCTGTCAAATATGCCCTGTTTGTAGCTTATAGCCGGCGGAACCAGCTTGGGGTCGTCCAGCGGGTCCGGCATCACCGGGTCATAGGTGTCGGGCATATCTCTGGCCGAGCCGCTCGCTGTAGCAATTCCAGTTGTGGCGGCGCCGGCCCAGCGGAAATTCTCGCGGGCAATCTGGCCGGCGAAATCGCCCTGGTTGTGGGCGGGGTCGGCGTTGTGGCAGCTCAGGCAGTTGATTTCCAGCTTGCCCGATACCATCTCGCGCATAATCTCATCATCGAGAGGCGTGTCAAGCTCTCCTGCGCCGCCGCCCGGCGTATGACTGCCGAAACGCCTGGTGAACTGCCGCGGCGTCAGACCGAGCTGCTCGGGTTTGTATGTCCCCGGCCAGGGGCGGTATGAAAGAGGAATCTGAGTGCCGGTGCGGGCGTCAGAGAAAATCGACGGCTGACCCGGTCGGCCGGGCGCAGCGTTGGCGTCGGGGGCGTTAAAATGCCAGCCATTACCAATTATCTGATAGCTGTGGCATTCGCCGCAGGTTTGGCGCATCGAAAAGGGCAAAAGCGGGTCGTCATCGGGAGCAATTCTGTCCCCTTCCTCGGTAAGCAGAGGGATTACGTGTATCGAGTGTGCTCGGCTGCCGTCACTTTCATCGCCAAGCTTTTTTCCTTCCGCCTCGGCGGCAACAGGCAAGGCCAATACCATCAGGGACAAAACGCCTGTTATTACCAATCCTTTGCTCACTTTATTGTCAATCCTTTTCCAAATGTATTGGTGCCGGCAGGCAAACATTATACAAACCGCCCGCTTAAATGCAGTATTCAGACCTCAAAGTCCTCAGGTTTGAACTCCAGCTTACGCCCTGCGGCCACCGCATCGTTGACTTTAAGTACGGTAACAGCCGTTTCGTATCCGATTTCTGCGGGACAATTGAGTTTTGCCTTGCCTTTAATCGCATCGAAGAAATTCTCGAGGTGCGGCTGGTGATAAGGCTTGCCTTCCATAGTAACCGGTATGTCGTAACTCGGCGGCTCGGGCGACTCGCGTACATCGAGCACGGCGTCGCCGGCGGGCTTTTCTTCTTCCGGCTGTTCGGGTTCTTTGATGTAGCCCATCTTGACCCATTTGTCCCAGTTCTCCGCGGGCACCCAGGCCTCGCGGTAAAGACTGCCGTATCCGGATGCTTCCGAGATTTCCAGTGAGCCTTCATCGCCCATGAAGTTTTCGAAATACCCTCTGCTGCTGTTGGTCGTAATGGTCTGGTAGAAGGCCCTGGCGGTTCCTTCCTTAGTTTCATACTCGAAGACGGCCATAACATTGTCGTACCAGTCGCGGCCTTTCCAGTAGTCGATGCCGCCGCTGGCCATAACAGACCTGGGATTGGCTCCGAGGAACCAGCTATAAATATCAATCTGGTGCGAACCGAGGTCAACGATCGGGCCGCCGCCCATGCCCTTGTACCATCGCCAGTTTTTAAACTGCTGCATCGATTTGAAACCGTACTTCTCCAGAGTGGCCTGGTCGAGTTCGGCCTTTGGGGGCCAGCCGAGGTCCTCGCAGGCGGCTTTGCTGCGGTTCCACTGGCCGTTGATTGTGGTGATTCGGCCAAGAATCTTGGCTCCTGACACGAGCTTTTCATAAACGTACCTGTAACGTGGATTGCTGCGGCGCTGATGGCCTATCTGCAGCAGCTTTCCGGTTTCCTTTGCGGCCACGGCCATCTTTTTGGCGCCATCGAGAGTGTTGGACATCTCCTTTTCGCAATAGACATGCAGCCCGGCCTTCAAGCAGGCAACTGTGTGCTCAGAGTGCCGGAAATCAGGCGTAGCAATTATGACTGCGTCAAGGTCCTTTTCTTTAGCAAGCATCTCCTGGTAATCCACATACGTATTGTGTTCGTGCTTGTAGGCCTTGAGGATGCGCGAAACACGCCTTTGATTGTAGGCCGTCCAGATATCGCAGACAGCCTTGAAACGGATGCCGGGAATCCTGCGAGCGGCTTCCATCAGGACCATCCCCTGAGCCCCGCAGCCGAGCAGGGCTATGTTAATGTCGTCCGCCTTGCCGGCACTTGCCCCAAATGCCGCCGGCGAAAATGCCAGAGACGCTCCTGCCGCTGCCGTAGAGCGCAGAAAACTGCGCCTGTCGATTTTGTTATTGGTCTTTTGATTACTCATTGTGCTTCTGTAAACTCCAAAAAAGTAACAAATTGTTCGTTGACTTTACCGGTAGATAATATAACACAATTATCAACGACTGTCAAGCGGCGTTTGGCGATTTTAACGCCCCGGCCACCCAATAATGTCGTTGCTTTATCGGACGTTTATTCTGTCAGGCCGTTCGGTAAACACTCAAAACGAACAAAACCTCACAAACCTTCACTTGCCCTGAGGCCACAAAAGTTACTCGACCAAAGGCTTCACAATAATATTGCGATACGCCACGGGGCCGTGGTTGCCCTGGAACATAATCGGGCCGGTCGGCGCTTCTTTGCCGGTCAGTGCGCTGCCCGTCGGGCCTTTGATTTCGACGTTCTCATGCAGCACCTGGCCGTTGAGCTCCACCTTGATTAGTTTGGCGTTGGCGCCCTCGATTTTTTTTCCGCCGGCGTCAAATCTGGGGGCCTGGTATTCAATCACGTACTTTTGCCATTCGCCGGGCTTTTTGCAGGCGTTGACGCGAGGCGGAGCGGCGCCGTAAACCGCACCCATATCACCGCCGCTCATCTTTGCTCTACCCCAACTGTCCAGCACCTGAATCTCATACTCGCCCATAACGTAGATGCCGGAATTGGAACCCTGCGGCACCATTACTTCCAGCTCGATTCGGCAGTCGCCGAACTTTTCTCTGGAGAAGATATCGATACTATCGCCATGACGGCCGGCGAGGTTAATCATCGCGCCCTGGCCGCCCTTATTCACCAGCTTTTTGGGGTCATCCGGCGATATCGCGGCGATGCCGACCTCCCATTTGCTCTTTTCGTCGTCTCCCTTGACCCCCCAGTCATTCTTCAGGTCTTTGCCGTTAAAGATGACCCGGCCATCACCGTATTTCGATTTCAACTCTTTTATGCGGATGTCCTTGAACTCAACGACCATCGGCGGCCCGGCGTGAATCTGCAATGCCAGCAGGCCTTCCTTCGCGGCGCCTTTAGTGTCCCTGGGGTCGTCCGGATTGGTAACGCGGTCGTTGTCAATCAGCTCCATCGTGGGATAGCCATTGAGGTAGTGCTTGAGGTGATTGCCCTGGGCGATAATGTGGTACTCGTTCCAGTCCTTGTCGTTGTAATAGCCGGCCTTTATCAAGGCATCTTTATCGGAAACATTACCGATGACATTCTTTTTGCCGTCTTTATCTATCTCCATAATATCACCGACGTTGACGAGCCAGCCGCGTCCCTTTTCATGGTAGAGGAAACCGACCTTTCCCGGGGCGTTCTGCACCTCGGCCTGATAGCCGCTGATAACCCATTTGCTGACTTCCTTGCTGCGATACTGCACTCCGGAATTGCCGTTCTGGATACGGAACCTGAGTTTCAACTCGAAGTCTTTGAGCTTGCCATTCCGCCAGACAAGGAACGTGTTGCCGCTAGCGGGGTTTTCCTCCGTAGTTTCTCCGCGAATAACGCCGTCTTTGACCGACCACAATCGCGGGTCACCATCCCAGCCTTTCAGGTCCTTGCCGTTGAAGAGCCATTTCCAGTCTGTCTGGCCCAGTTTAGCCGCGGTGCGCTCAAAATATGAGACACAACCGGCGATTTCAGGCATCGAGTTGAGCCAGTTATGCTCATACTCGATTGAAAAAACGCCCTTGAATTTCTGGCGGGCAAGCTCAGCCAAAATCGCATCAACATTCGCCTTGCCCGTGCCCCAAATCACGTCGTGCGCACCGCGAACGCCAAATTCATTGAGGTCCTTAAAGTGCAGACTGATGATGCGACCGGCGGCGCCGAGCTTCTTTATCGCCTCGACAGGATTGACGCCGGAGCGCATCCAATGGCCGGTATCGGCGCAGGCCCCGATTCGCTTGCTGCGTCCCTTGCAGACCTTGAGCACCGTATCGGGGTCCCAGTAGCGCGACGGCTTGGGATGATTGTGGATGGCCACGTTAATCTTGAACTCCTCGCACAATTTCTCGAGCAAATCGAAGGCGTCCTCCGGCGGCTCGGAGACAATCGTCTCAATCCCCATCTCGCGGGCAAAGTTAAAGACCTTTCGAGCCTCGGCCTCGTTGTTCGGCAGCTTGACCACGCCGTAATTTATCAGCTTGACGCCCGCCTGGCGGAGCTTTTGCAGCATTTCCTTCTTTTCGGTCGGGGGCATATCGTGGCTGGTCTTGATATCGGGTTTTTCCCTGCTCAGCTTTTGACCGGGATAAGCCTCGATGTAGCGCATGCCGAGCGCCTTGTTCTTGTCCACCGCCTCGTAAAACGTAAAGCGATTAAAGCTGTACGCCTGCATGCCCAGCTTCCAGTTCTCCCCGTTAGAAATACCGCCCTGGTGTATTACATCGGCCGCTGCAAAATTTCTAACGGGGCTCTCCTTCTCGGCGGCCCGAGCAGTTTGAGACAGAGAGCAGATACACAATACAAGCACCAACAATACACAGGTAAGCTTTGTAGGTTTGTTCATTTTCATTTTCTCCTGCAAATTCAAGTTAAAATTGGCGGTTTTCATCTACAGGGTCCACCCCTGACGATAATCGCGTTTTAGATATTTGTTTGCTTCGGGCATATCGGCAACTTTGAGCTTCGGCCCATTCCACTTTATTTTCCGACCGGCAAGGGCCGCCACGTTGCCCAGCAAAATGGTCTCGGTGAGCGGTCCGGCGTAGTCAAAATCAGCCAGCGGCTTCGGACCGCCCTTACAGGCACTAATCCATTCCTGCCAGTGATTAACGCCCCTCGGCAGGAACGGCTCGGGCGGCTTGAAACCTTTCATTTTCGATTCCGGCAGGAGTCTCGGCCCGCCGCCGTGCGGGGCAAGAATAACACCCTTATCGCCATAATAAAGACCGCCCTGGCCGGGCAGATTGCGTCCTTCATCAAGCTCTTTCGGGCGTGGCGGTTTGTTGGCGCCGTCATACCAGGTCAGCGTCATCGGGGGCAACTGGCCCCGGGCAGGGAACTGCCATTTAACGATGGTTTTCTTCGGATAAGTCTCTTTGTTAAATTCACCGGGACTTGCCTCGACGCTCGTCGGATAACCCAAATCAAGGGCCCAGAAAGCCGGGTCTATTATATGACAGCCCATATCTCCTAAAGTGCCTGTCCCGAAATCCCACCATCGCCGCCAGTTGGAAGGAACATAAACCGGATGATAGGGCCGCCACGGGGCCGGGCCGAGCCACAGGTCCCAGTCCAACGTCTCAGGAACCGGGGGCGTATCAGTCGGCTTTGTACCGCCGCCCCAATTCTTACCGCTCCAGATATCCACCCTTCTGACCTTTCCGATAACGCCTGATTTAATCATCTCCACCACCAGCCGAAGGTAGCCCTCCGCGTGAAGCTGAATACCCATCTGCGTCATCACCTTATACTTGCGGGCGGCCTCGGTTAGCCGGCGGACTTCAAAGATGTCATGCGCCAGGGGCTTTTGGCAATAGACATGCTTGCCCATCTTTATCGCCATCATTGCCGCGACTGCATGCGTATTATCCGGCGTCGATACCGTTACGGCATCGACGCTCTTTTCCTTTTCCAGCATCTTTCGGAAATCGCGGTATTTTTTCGCGTTGGGGTACTTATTGAACGCACCCGCTCCACGTTTCCAATCCACATCACATAATGCCACTATTGTTTCCGTGCCGACCTGGCTCGAATCAGAGCCTCCCATCCCGCCGATACCGATACAGGCGATGTTGAGCTTCTCGCTCGGCGCGACATGGCGAGGGCCTCCCAAGACATGGCGAGGAACAATGGTAAACGCAGCGGCCGCAGCGGCGCCGCCCAAAAACTGCCGACGTGTAATCATGTTCTTTTTCACGGTTAAACTCCTTAATTGTGTTCATCCCCGGCGGTTTTCGCACTCCCTATTTTGAGCCGGACGGAAGTAATTACAGTGTCCAGCCGTCGCGATACTCGCGCTGCAGGAATTGATTGGCTTCGGGAACATTGGTAATCTTCAAATTCGGCCCATCCCACAACAGTTTCGTCCGGTTCATTTTCTCTCTCAGCTCCGGGCGCAGAGCGACATTGCCCAGGAGGACGGCTTCGGCCAGCCGACCGGCGTGGTCGGGGAAATTCGAGCCAGCAGGCTTACCGCCCTTGCAGGCGTCAATCCACTCCTGGTGATGTCCCGGCGAGCGGGGTATCATTTCCGGTGGTTTTTTGTATTCTCTCATCCTCGACTCAGGTAACAGCCTGGCTTCGAGCATCTTACCCTTGTCGCCAACGAATAATATGCCGTTTGTGCCTAATTGCCGACCGTCCTCCAGCTCATCGGGCCTGCGAGGCCTCATCCCCCCGTCATACCAGGTCAGCTTTACCGGGGGCATATCGCCTCTGCCGCCGAACTCGTACCGTACCATCGACGCCGCGGGATACGACTCGGTGTTGACCAGGGTCGATACCGCCTGCACGCTCGTCGGATGGCCGAGCTTCAGTGCCCGGAAGACAGGGTCGATACGATGGCAGCCGATATCACCGAGCGCTCCGGTCCCGAAATCCCACCAGCCCCGCCACTTAAACGGCACATAGGCGGAATGATAGGGCCGCTGCGGCGCCGGGCCAACCCAAAGGTCCCAGTTCAGCGTGGACGGCACATCAGGCGTCTCGGGTGGCCTATCAATGCCCTGGGGCCAAACAGGCCTATTTGTCCAGGCATGCACCTCGCGGACCGGACCGATGGCGCCGGCCCAGATCCATTCACATATCAGGCGGGTTTCCTCGGATGCCTGACCCTGATTTCCCATTTGTGTAGCGACGTTGTACCGGCGTGCGGCCTCGGCGATTTTGCGGGCCTCATATACCGAGTGAGTCAGCGGCTTTTCACAATAGACATGTTTGCCTCGCTTGATGGCCGCCATTGAGGCCGGTGCGTGTATGTGGTCCGGTGCACCAATGACCACCGCGTCGATGTTCTTTTCCTCCTTGTCGAGCATTTTGCGGTAGTCCTTGTATTTCTTAGCGTTGGGATACCGCCTGAAGGTGCCGCCTGCGCGCGACCAGTCCACGTCGCACAAGGCGACTATTGTTTCACTGTCCACACCTCTCAGGTCGCTTGCCCCCTGGCCGCCCACGCCTATGCCGGCGATGTTGAGCTTCTCGCTCGGCGGTGTATTACCGGGGCCTCCGAGCACATGCCGGGGCACAATCGTAAAGGCCGCCGCGGCAGCAGCGCCGCCAATAAAATCACGCCGAGTAAGTACTCTTTTCTGCAGAACGTTCGTTTTTTTCATAATTAAGGTTCCCTAATTTACACCAAACCTGCGCTTTTCATCTCCAATCGTTCGCCCTCGTCTTAGCTTTAGAACAAAAGACCTCATCAGGTTCGAACCACAAGAACACGGGCAAGAGTATGTGTTTAGCCAAGCAACTCATTAAAGCGCTATCTTGGTGTGGCACGGGCTTCCAGCCCGTGAAAACACGGCCAAGATGGCCGTGCCACACTAAAGCGACCAGCCCTTGCGATACGGCAAGTTGACGTATTCGTTGGCTTCGTCGTCGTTAGTAATCTTCATATTCTGGCCGTCCCACGTCAGTTTCCTGCCTAAGCGGCGAAGAGAAAGATTGCCCATCACAACGGTTTCGGTCAGCGGGCCCGAGTAGTCGAAGTTCGAGCATGCCGGCACACCGCCCTTGCAGGCGTCTATCCAGTTCTGCTCGTGACTGCCCTCTATCCTTGGAAGGGTCTTGGGCGGACGGTTGTATTCCTTCATTCTCCTTTCGGGTATCAGCCGCGGGCTGTCGCCGTACTCGCCACACCTCAATACGCCCTTGTCGCCGATAAAGAACACATTGCTGCTGGCCTGTCCCAACTTGCGGTTCGGCTCCAGGGCATCCGGCCGCGCCGGCTTCATACCGCCGTCATACCAGTGCAGCTTAACTGCGGGCATATCGCCCCTGCCGCCGAACTCGAAACGCACGATAGAGGCGTGGGGGAAAGTTTCTTTATTCACCTTGGTCGCACAGGCTTCAACAGTGATTGGATAGCCCAGTTTAAGGGCCGAGAAGACCGGGTCGATTACGTGACAGGCCATATCCGCCAGCGCCCCGCCGCCGAAATCCCACCAGCCTCGCCATTTGAACGGCAAATAAGCCGGGTGATACGGCCTCATCGGTGAGGGCCCAACCCAAAGGTCCCAGTTCAGCGTGGACGGCACATCAGGCGTTTCGGGTGGCCTATCAATGCCCTGGGGCCAAACAGGCCTGTTGGTCCAGGCATGCACCTCGCGGACCGGGCCGATGGCGCCGGCCCAGCTCCATTCACATATCAGGCGGACCCCTTCGCCCGAATGGCCCTGGTTGCCCATCTGGGTGGCGACTTTGTACTTGCGGGCCGCTTCTGTCAGCATACGAGCCTCATAGACCGTGCGTGTCAGCGGTTTCTGGACATAAACGTGTTTGCCCCGCTTCATCGCCGCCATAGCAATAACCGCGTGGGTATGGTCCGGAGTGGCCACAATCACCGCGTCAATATCTTTTTGCTGGTCGAGCATCTTACGGTAATCGCTCCATTTTTTGGCATTGGGATACTCTTGGAAAACCTTACCGGCATAGCTCTCATCCACGTCACAGAGCGCAACAATGTTTTCGCCCTTACATGCCCTGACGTTGCTCTTGCCCATACCGCCGACCCCGACGCCCGCTATATTGAGCTTTTCGCTGGGTGGGACATTGCCCGGACCTCCCAGCACGCCTCGCGGCACAACCGTAAAGGCCGCCACAGCCGTAGCGGCCCCTATAAAATCGCGCCGAGACATCCTTGTCTGCTGCTTAGTTGTTTTTTTCCGGTTTTTCATATTACATTCCTTAAAAAACAAACTATATTGTTGAAATCTTTAATTATTATCCAAAACTATTATTCCAAACATTCATATCCAAAACCGAAACTCGACGAATTCAGCATGTTATAATTCAACCACCCAAATGTTGCGGTACCGGACGGGATTGCCGTGGTCCTGAAGATATATGCCTTCGGGCTTGGCCGCATCACCTCCCAACGAGGCTGTCGTCGCACCTCCGGCTTCGGTCTTATCGTGGACCAATACGCCGTTGTGATATACCGTCAAGGTTGGCTTGCTTTTCATTTTACCGTTGCCGTCGAAACGCGGCGCGTGGAAAGTAATATCGTAAGTCTGCCACTGCGTCGGCGGAGCACACATATTCACAAGAGGCTCCTTTACGCCGTAGATACCGCCGCATTCGTTACTCTTGCCTTCGAGGCCATAGCTATCAAGCACCTGCACTTCGTATCTGCCCTGGAGGTACACGCCACTGTTACCGCGTCCCTGGCCGCGTTTTTCCGGCTGAAACGGCGTGCGAAATTCAATATGCAGCTTGACATCGGCAAATTGTCTCCTCGTGATAATCGAGCCGGCGCCTCGCCTGGGCCGCATTGCACGACCTTCGGTCAGCTCCCATTTTACCTCGTCTTCACCCTCCTTTTTCTTCGGATGTTTCCATTGGTCGAAGTTTGTGCCATCGAAAAGCACAATAGCGCCTTTCGGCGGTTTGGCTCCCAATGTGGGCGAAAGGCGAATTACTTTTTTCAAAGCAAAGCTGCCCTTTTCTTCCGGCCTGCTGAAAGTCCCCGTGAACTTACCACCTTCAATTTTCCCTTGCACATACTCAAACCTGTCACTTATGGCTTTTCCCGTAAATCGCACGGTCTCGCCGTCGAGCCGCCCATTAAGCCCCGGAGGTGTGGCGCGCTTGTCAAATTCTTCAAGACAATTGGCTCGATACTCACCCTTACCCAGGGCTATCACCTGTGCTACGAGCGGCCCGGAATCGGTTCCGTCATCCAGCGTCCAGCTTCCCTGCCAGTCCCCCATAGCGTTATCTGCGCTCTGGATTGAATCTTTTGCCTCCTGGATGAGTTGGTTTCCTGCAGGTCCTGCAGGGCCGGTGCAGGAAGAAAGCATCAGAGATAAACAAATGAGAATCGATATTAGAGTGATGGCCTTGCAGCCTTGAATTTCAAGGCGACACTTAAATGTTTTCCTCTTCTTCAACTGTTCAATCATAGTTTATTCTCCTGTAAAATAACCAATCCAACCATTTGATTGAAGCCGACACTCCTTTGACGAAAGGGCTGCAACAAACCGGCTTTCAATTGTCCGGTCTCAAATTTTGCCAACCGGGCAAAGGTCGACAAAACTTACAATTCTTCTACTATTTCACCTGCACATCCAAGGCTGAATATTTTTTAATCAACTCTTGTGCCTGTTGACTGAGCAAATCTGTTTTTGTTATTTTAACAACCTTTTCCAACAACTCTTTGACCGGTTTTGCCAGGTTGATCTTATCCTTCTCGGCAGCGCTGTCGTAGATTCCCCGGGCGATTTTAACAACGGCAACTTCCGCCTCGGCCTGCAAGCTCTTGTCCTTCAGGTAATCCGCCGCCATTTGCATCGCGTCGAGAGATTTCGCCTCGGCCAGTCCCGATAGCACACCTTTCTTTTCCATTGGATTCGGCGCCAGGCTCATTGCCTTGGCGTACATTTCAGTCGTCTTTTTTGCAGACCGTTCACTATCAATCCCAAGCAGGCGGACAAAGCCCCGCAGGGCCAGAATTCGATGTATCTGATTGTCGGAATTCTCCGCTATGTTCAGCAGGTCGGAGATTGGTTCAGGAGCAGGCCAGGCAGAGAGCGAACGGATAACAGCGGTGCGAATATCGGCCTCTTTGCTGCTCAGCTCTTTGCGAAGCGAAGGCAAAGCGCTGTTGTCCCCTATCCTTCCGAGCACACTCAGCAAAGAGGACCGCTTCTTGACGTCTTTGACCGAAGGCAGCACAGCCAACACGGCCTGTGCCTGGCGGTTGTGTCCATCGATTTTGTGAGCGACGGCAGCGACGGTTTTTTCGGCCTCTGTGCGGTCGGAGGAGCTTCGTAAATTGAGTAGAAGAGCAACCAGCACAGGCAAATCCTCCGGCTTTGCGATGACTTTTAGAGTCTTGAATGATTCGACTCGAACCTTGCGGTCGGGGTCCTTTGCGGTTTCCAATAAAGTCTTCACGCCCGCATAAGTGCTGCGTTCTCCCAGAGCGCTAATCAGCTCAACTTTCGCCTTTGAATCAGCCTTCGGGATTCGGTCCAGAATCGCCTTATCAACTTCCGCGCCTCGCAGCCGATATAGACTCTCGCGGGCGGCCTTTTGTTCGGCGCCTGTGGTCTCCGCCGCCATTTGTGCCAGAAGGGTAACATTCGAGACATTACCTAATTGGCCCAATGCCTTCAATGCCGCGGTACGAACAGATGCATCTTTGGCTTTTGCAGCAGTGACAACAGCAGGCAGAGCAACAGAATCACCACGGTCGGCCAGCGCCGAGAGCAACTGGACCTGGCTTTTAGCCGAAAGATTCGGCAGCTCTTTGGCCAAGGCTTTCGTCATTTCCGTCCCGGGAATTTCCTTGACCATTGCTATGGCAACAGCCTGCATCTCCTGGTCGTTGCTCTTGAGTACATCGAGGACGATTGCAAGGGCGTCATCCTGCGGCTGCTCGGAGGCAGCGCAGCAAAAAGCAAAAGAGCACAAGAGCAAAAAAGCAAGTAACCCATGTTTTGAGTGCTCAAAACCGGCGCACCTGGTTCTCATTTTTTGCCCCTACCTTTTTGTCGCATTAACTATACCACGCAGGGCAGCGGTACGGATAGGCGTCGGCATATCTTTTTTCTGAAGTTCCTTGTATATGCTTAAAGCCCCAATCTTGTTACCACCGGCCACCATCCGGTCGGCACACTTGAGATAAGCATCGAGAACGATATTCCGCAATTTGCCGGCAGCGGCGTCCTTGGCCTTTGCCAGCGCTTTTGAAGCATCGGAGCCGCCAATATGTCCCAGAGCGGCGGCAGCGGCGCCGGCTATCATCTTGTCGGAACTGCCGACCAGCCCGCTTAGCGCTTTGGCCGACTTCTTGTCGCCGCGCTGACCCAGCGAGTTGATTATGCCGACCTTTATCTTGCCTTTTGTCTTCGGCACAGCCTTTCGCAATGCATCATCGACGGCTTCGCCGGGTATGCGCTCCAGGGCATATCTTGCCATATCGGAGGTCTCTTCGCCTGCCAGCATTGAAGCCAAAGCTGGTACGGACCGCTCGGTGCCGATAATGCTCAATTGCCTGCAGATAAACTGCTTACCGGCCCGTTTTGCGTCCGACTTAAGCACGCCAAGCATACCTTTCTCGTATTTGCTCAGTTCCGCGGCGTTGCCGTGCGACTTCTTCACGAGCTCACTCAGCTCGGTCAGCGCGGTGCGGCTTTGGCCCCAATCGTAGGTCTTTACTTTCTCCAGTAACTGTTCCATTTCTGAACCCTTTCCAGAACTATCTTAAGGTTTTCGGTTTCGTATCGACTTTCAAATCACCAAAAGCAAACTGAATGCCCGCCAGATAATGCCGCAACACTGCCGGGTTCCAGTAAATTTGGTCGTTGTGTCCCAGCGAGCAGTAGAATAACCGTCCTTTGCCCACGTTCTTGACCCAACTGATACCGGTATCCGCATCCGTCGGCTTGGACGCCTTCGATTTCGTAGCCGGGTCGCTCATATCCAGGCTCATAAGGACAAGCTGCTTGTCCCGCGAATACAGCGGCGGGTCCGTTCGGTAAATCTCATCCTTTATCTTAAAGCCCTTACCCTTAAAGGGCGCCATAAGCGGATGGTCGGGCTCATCAATCTTAATCGCCCAGGTTCCGCCGCTGCCCCAGGGATGGGCGGTAAATTTACAGGCCATCATTTCTTCGCCTGCAGGCCACTTCTTAAAATTGTCCGTCGCAGCGTGAATACCCGCAATACCCTTGCCGCTCTTGACGAAATCCATCAGGGCCTCGCATCTATCGGGCGTTTCTTTGGGGTCAAATTTCAACCCGGTCGCATTGTTCAGGCATATCGCATCGAACTGCTTGAGTTTCTCCGGCGTGAATACCGAGTAGTCGTCCGTAATCACCGCCTCGTACGCGCCTGTTTTCTTGCCCATAAGCTCCAGCGCCTTGTTGCCCACGGGTATTGACTTATGGAAGAATCCTTCGCACCGCCAGAATACGAGCAGTTTCCGCGGCTTGGCCGGCTTGACAGCCGCCCTCGAAGGCAATGCCGCCGTTATCTTCTCAATCTCCTCGGGCTTGAGCTTACGCAGCTCCTTCGGTGAAGCCGCCTGCAGCGTGCTCACAAACAGCCATACGCACACTGCACAAACAAGTACAACACCAATCAGTTTTAGTATCTTATCCATTTTCAGGCCCTTTCGTTTTTCTCCAACATCTGTTTCCGAAACAACTCGTTTGCGATAATCGATTTTATCCGCCTCAGGCGGACCAGGGGCTGCGCATCGGCCTTGACAGATACCTGTTGGCGCGCTCATTATTAACGAATAGCTCTTTATCGGGGTCCCATTTTAGTTTTTCCTCGGTGAGCATTGCGATTTCGCCGAGCAGTCCCACGCTGATAGAGCGATGTCCGATTTCTGCGGGTGCGATTGTCTCTTTACGGCTCTTTACGCAGTCCAGGAAGTTTTGCTTGTGGTCGCGGCTTTCGTACAAATGAGTCTCGTTGGGGCCGATTACCTCATCGAGAACGCTCTTTGGGTCGGCCTCGAGCTTGCCGCGTTTGACATAGACCCAGCCCTTGTCGCCGGTCCATTTCGTACCCTGGGGGATTTGCTTGTTATTGGCGACGGTCATTACAATGCCATTGGCGTACTTGCAGGTGAAATTATACGTCATCGGCACGTCGTAGATGCCGTCTTTGGGATACTCGCCTTTGCCTTCGATTTCGACCGGGCCGGTACGCTCGAGGTCCATGCCCCAGTGCGCGATATCGATATGATGGCCCGCCCAGTCGGTAAGCTGTCCGCCGGAGTAGTCCATCATCCACCGCCAGTTCCAGTGCATAATGCCTCTGTACGGCACCCAGGGGGCCGGGCCGAGCCAGAAGTCCCAGTCAACACCATCGGGGACCGGCTGGACCGGTTTATTGTCGGAGCTTCCTCCGGTAGGCAGACCCACCTCAACCTTATACACCTTACCAATTCGCCCGTTTCGTACCAGCTCGCAGGCGCGGTGGAAGTTTCCGCCCGACCGCTGCTGGCTTCCGGTCTGCCAGATTCGGCCGTAGCGTTTCACCGCATCACAAATAGCCCGACCTTCACGGATAGTGCGGGCCAGAGGCTTCTGGGCGTGGATATCCTTGCCGGCGCGGGCCCCCATAACCGCAGGGATAGAATGCCACTGGTCCGGCAATGCTAACGAGAGCAAATCGATATCATCACGGTAAATAATATCGCGGAAATCTAAATAAGTCTTGCAATCACTGTTCTTGTATCTGCCGTCCACGGTTTTCTTGGCGTTGTCGCGCTTGCCCCTGTCGATATCGCAAACGGCAACAACCTGTACCTCCTTTTTGCCGAGGAAGCCTCGCATATCGCCCGAGCCCATGCTGCCCACACCGATGCAGCCCATCACGAGACGATTGCTTGGGGCAACGCTGCCGTCTCTTCCCAACGCCGACGAAGAGACAATATATGGAAATGTCAGTGCGCCCGCCGTGATACCGGTTGCTCTTTTGAGGAACTGACGTCGATTAATGCCTAATGTATTAATGCTTTTCTTTTGAGACACTTTTCAATCTCCTTTCTGTAAAAAGTTTACAGATGCCATAGGCTGCGCATGGGACGCCAAAGCAAACGGCCGGCTCCGGGGCCAGCGAGAAACACTTTGTGAACAGTGTCCCATTTTAGCGGGCGCTCTTTTAATGAACCGGCGCCGGCTAATCCTATCTTTTCCCGACATAAGTAAGCTGTTCCTTAATTATTGTGGTTTTGTGAATGCCGGATTACGCATCCGGCAAGTAAGAAAAGCTCTATTTTGATTCTTTATCAAAAGCAGCGTCAAAGGCGACCTGTGACGGCTTGAAGTCGGCTTTCTTGATATAATCGCAGGCTTCCTTGGCGCCGTGCTCGCGGTCCATTCGGCTGTCTTCCCACTCAACTGAAAGTGGTCCCTTATAGCCGATATCATTCAGAGCGACGATTATTTCCTCGAAGTTGATATCGCCGTGGCCTATCGAGCGGAAGTCCCAGAAGCGTCGCGGGTCGGCGAAGTCGGTATGACCGCCGAAGACACCCACGGTTCCATCGCCGTGACCCCACCATACGTCCTTCATGTGGCTGTGGAAGATGCGGTCCGGGAAGGTACGGATGAACTTGACGTAGTCCACGCCCTGGTAGCCGAGGTGGCTTGGGTCGTAGTTGAAGCCGAAGCATTCGTGGCCCTTGACGGCATCGACGGCGCGCTGTGCCGAGGCAATGTCAAAGGCGATTTCCGTCGGGTGGACTTCCAGGCCGAACTTTACGCCCTCGGCCTTGAAAGCGTCGAGGATTGGCGTCCAGCGTTTGGCAAAGTCGTCGTAACCGGCCTGGAGCATTTCCCCTGAAGCTGGCGGGAACGAATAAACCATGTGCCAGATTGAGCTGCCGGTAAAGCCATTGACGACCTTTACGCCGAGCTTCTTGGCGGCCTTGGCAGCGTCGATGACTCCTTTGGCCGCACGTTTCCTGACGCCCTCGGGCTCGCCGTCGCCCCAGACGTCCCCGGGCAGAATTGATTTGTGACGTTCGTCGATGTTGTCACAAACCGCCTGGCCGACGAGGTGCGTCGAGATTGCAAAAACCTCAAGGCCGTTTTTCTCCAGCAGGGCGCGTTTGGCCTTGCAATAGCCGTCGTCCGAAAGGGCCTTGTCAACCTCGAAATGGTCACCCCAGCAGGCCAATTCCAGCCCATCGTATCCCCAGCTTGCCGCTTTTTTAGCCAATTCAGCCAGGGGCAAATCCGCCCACTGGCCGGTAAATAGTGTTACAGGTCTTGCCATTTGTTATTCTCCTTAACCCAAAATTTTCTCAGAATCCTTCTGTAAAATGCGTGAATCTATAAGAAATAACGCTTACGAGCGTCTTTTTATTGCAATTTCCTCCATATTGAGGACGAACAGATATATAACTTGTTTCATCAAAAAGACTTACGCCCAAAAACCGGCCCCCGTTGCCACGGGGCATCGAGAGCGTTTCAACATTATAACCAGCGAAGGGTAATACGCAATTGAAATTTCTCCCGAAAATACCCCCTCTTTCATTTCACATTGGCAGCCTTAAATACGTACGCATCCTTACAAGACACTTCGTTAACTCTCAAGCTCAGAACCTCCTCGACGAATTTGCCGCTCGGCTATGTTACCGCCGCTTGAGATATGCCGAATAGTTCTTTTCCAATTGCGAGCGCTCCGGCATTGGGCCTTCGGTTACCCAAATGCAATATCGCAGGGTCAGGGTCTGGCCGGCGTCGATATTCTGCTTGAAAAATGCGCCGAAACGCCCGTAATCCCGATACGCCGAATAGACGGTGTCCTTCGGATTGTTCGGGTGATTCATGTGCTGGACGCTGTACTGTTTGCCGTTGAGCCCGTACGACATCGCCGCCCAGGGCAAATCCTTGTCCTTCTTCGGGTCAATCTCCTCCTTGTGAAACAGATACTTTGCCCTGTCATCTTTTGGGGCCTTGGCAACGTCGTTGTGCGGCCGATACTGAAAGCCTGCGTGTTCAGGGTCGCCGTTGAGATAGACGTTACCCCTTACGGCCTTTAGCTCCGTTACGAAATCCAGCAGCAGAATCGACGAACCACTCCGACGATAAACGGTCATCTGCCGTTTCTCTTCGATAATCGCCTTGCCCTCTTTGTCGTTCCAGTGAACAAGCGACGTTAATTTCGCCAGGTCCGGCCCGGCGGTCAGCTCAAGGAACTTCTGATGAACCTGGTGCACCTCCTTCATATGCCACAGATCATATTGCTTACCCTCAAAGGTCAACTTGTTCCAGCCGATAAATATCCCGCGATGGTGCGGATATTTTATCCCATCGCCATAAGGATTTTCGCCGTCCGGCCCGTTGGTCAGCAGCTTCTTTCCAGCAGCGTCAAAAGCATGCAGAAACGGCTTATATGTCTCGAACTTCCGCTGCTCGGTTGACGTATCGTGGGCATACATATACCGTGTTACCTTGCGCCCGCCAAAAAGCAAATCAATGTATTGTCCTTTCTTGTCCTTCCAGGAAAACTCGGCCTCCTTCGCAAAGACGCAGCCGCACATAATCGTAACGGCCAAAACCACAGCAATAAATTTCGTTGTACTGTTCATAATTATCTCCTGCCTTTCTATATTCGAGGTTCAAGATACTTGCATCATTTTTTCACAGCGGTTCGATCCAGATGTTGCGGAACGAAACTTCGTTGCCGTGGTTCTGCAGTTTAATCTGCCCATCTTCCGGGCCTTCCGGCTGACCGGCCCCTGTTTTGTTCGGCACTTCCACGTCGTCGTGAACCAGAACGCCATTGTGCCGCAATGTTATGCGGACGTTGTCGGTCTTTTTGGCATCAGGGCCCTTGCCGTCAAAGCGGGCCGCTTGGAAGATAATATCGTATTCCTGCCACTCGTTCGGCTTTTTACAGACGTTTTTGTCCGGCGCCCTGAACCTGTAAATTGATGCGCAATCGTTTTTCTGGAGTTCCAGGCCATAGGAGTCGAGAATCTGGATTTCGTAACGCTGCTGTATATAAACGCCGCTGTTACCGCGGCCCTGCCCCTTTACGTTCGGGGGCATCAGGGGGGTCTTGAACTCCAGGTGCATCTTGAAATCCCGGAACTTTTGCTTAGTCAAAATGTTGCCGGACCTGGGTTTAATCGTCATCGTATCGCCTTGTATGACCCATTCGACGGGCTTATCACTGCCGCTCGTCCAGTGTTTAAAGTCCGTTCCGTCAAACAACGCGATTCTTTCGCTCCTGCCGCCCGGCTTTTCCAGCGTTACTTTCGGCGGTTTGGCGTAGTTGTCCCAGACCTGCTCGACCCTATCGACGTTGACCTTGCCCTCGTGCACGTAAAGCCTGTAGCGGAAGACGTGCTCGACGCCGGGCTTCATTTCCCAATCACCGGCCTGCGAAGGCGCCCAGTTGAAAAATACCTGTTTCATATTTGTGGGCCAGATTCTCATCGGCTCGGGGTGCTGGAAATTCTCCGGATGGCTGTAGAAGGTGATGCCCTGCCAGTCCTTGCCGATTTGCCCGGAGGTATCGCACCAGCGCGCCCTTGTGGCATGCCCATCCTCACCGGTTTTCCCCTCGCTTGTCAGGTAGGCCGACCTGTCGCCTGTCCATTCAGCGGCCGCTCTAAAGCCGAAGCCGCCGTAGCGATACTTGTCCTGATGCAGCGGACTATCCGCCACGCACGTCTGCCTCGAGACAAAATCAATCAGCCAGGAGTCTTTATTGGCACGGCCGGTGTTATAAACGCGAACGTCCCATGTCTCCCTGAGGACGACCTTCTCGCCCCGGGCGGTCTGTAAGGCAACGTGCTCATGCTCGGCCTTGAAGCCGCCAAAGACCGGGCCGCTTGTCGTCGAGAGAAACTTAACGAATCGCACCGTACCCTGTCCCCTGGCAAGATTCCAGAAATCCACCTCCTTGCCCTCGAACTTGGTGTGCGTCCACGGCATCCAAATCCCCAGATGATGGATGTGGTCGGCAGGATGAATGTTCGTCAGAACGGCCCCCTTCGGCGACCACAGCGGATGAATAAATGCGCTTCGTGTATAAAGCGGGTCTTTGCCCTCCGGCGGCGGAACCGGCGCATGATTGTATCGCAGGACCTTGCGGCCGTGGGCCTGTATATCAAGGAACTTGTCGTTTTTGGTCACTTTAATCGCGCCGGTCGTTCTACGAGCGCCTTCGAGGAGCTCATAAACAACCTTGCTGCCCGGCGGTGTATTTCCCGACATCACCCACCACAGGCGCGGCGGACTGCCCGGCTCGACCTGTGAAACAACCGGCTTCTTGCCCGAATCCGTAATCTTCATGAGCTTTACGCCACCTGCCAACTGTTTGGCGGAGATGCCCTCAAGGGCCGCGGAGACAACAGCATCACGGCTGGAGTGCTCGGCATTGTCAACCGTAATTCGCGCCAGAGTCTCGGCATAGCCTGCCTGTCCAAACGCACAAACTGCAAGCACGGCGAACACAAAAATCACGACTTTTAGTACTGAAATGGGACTTTTCATTTCTGCGCTCCTTTCTATTCGGCTTTTTTCAGCATATCAATTTCTTTTGAGGCGAAACTGAGAATTTTAATAAGCCTGCCCACATTTTTCAAGTATTATCCGGCAATTTTTTCGGGCAGAAATTTTCCCTATTGACAATCCTCTTGATTTATGATACAGTGTTCTCAGTATAACAACTTAGGATATTTCAACATTTGTGCAGGCGGGAAGTGTCGTAGCAATATATATAGTGCTCTCAGTTGAAATTTCCTGTTTGTTCGCGGGTAAGTGGCTTTAGAACAATAAGTTACAATCTTACTCGCGGGAATTTACTACCCTTCAAGGGTATACTTGTCGCCCTGGATTATAGCTTCTGCCTGCTTCTCAGGCAAGGGCATTTAGAGAGAAATCTTGTCAAAGAGCTAATGTGGTGTTAATTCACTATTATTAAAATTGCGGAATTTAAAATGTGTTTTCGCCGACCAAAACTATTTGCCCCGACTGATGGTCGTTGCGACCGTCACCTCCTGTGCATGTCTGCACTTCCCGATCGACTCCTCCATTTGGACAACCAACCGATCTCACGATTGTCCTCAAGAGATTTATTACTTGATGGGGGGACGGCCCTGATCAAGTTATTCTTTCCGTTTCCTTACGATTTCTGTCTCTACTTCGCTTACGAGTTCTTCAACAAAATCCTTGTGCTTCGCGAGAATCTCACTCGCCATATCGAATAATTCATCCGTTTCATACGGCTTTCGCGAATACAATGTGACACATCTCTGTGTAAGTGCCAAGCGTTGAATATAGAGTTCGTTAAGTAGTTTGACTTTCTCTTGTATGGCAACCTGTTCTTCTTGTTTTTTTAGTTGTTTCTGGTTGTAGGGACTGTTTTTCTGTCCGTAGAGATGAAATATCTTAAAAAGAGGCGGTTCCTGTATTTCCTTCGGTGCCTTGTTGTCCAGAGCTAATTTGAGCCCGCGTAGAATGGGGACTACCGCTTCCCGCCTTACTTTGGCCATCTCTTCCTTCGGATAACCCGAAGACTTCGCTATCAAGGCACCGCCCCACTTCCCATACATGTAGCACTGCGTTGGTACGTCGAGGGGGTATCCAAGGGCCTTTTTGGCGTACTCAATAGTCTTCGGTATCTGCGCATCCTTTGAAGTAAACCCTGCATCTGAGTAAATACGGGCGATTGTAGCATATATCCTGCCCAAATCCGCAGGTGAGTCAAAGTCTTTCGCCAATTCAAGGCTTTCAGCTTCCAGTTTGGCCCAGTCCGTTCCTTTACCCACGTTCTGGCTGCGAATTGCCGCAAGCCCCTTCTCCAATTCTTGTGCTTTTTCCGACTCTTCCGCTTTCTCCGTTTTCTCCAACTCTTCGGGCGGTTTCACAGAAGGGGCCTTTGAACAACCAACGCAACATGCAATAATTAGTATTACGGTCAACCACTCAAACCTAACAGATTCACGCATAATCGAGCTCCTTTCTGCTTATTGCAATCAGGTTTTGTAGTCGTGTCATTCGCGACAAATCCCTACGAAGTTTTAATCTTGCCATGGTCCTTCAGCATCGGATTCTTGTGTATTATCGGCGATCACCTTAAGAGAACATGAGCCGGATGAGGTGAACTTCACCTCATGTCTATTCTCACTAGCGGACATGAACTCGACCCACACACCAATCTCATTCTTGTATTCCAGGGGAACGTCTGCGAAGTAACTAAATGCCACATAGCTGTTCCCGTCATGGAGATAGCTGTAAGGTTCTGGGGGAGCTTCAACCGAATCACCACCATGGTTGCCAAAGTTTACGGAAAATGGAACTTTTTGACTCGGAATTGATCCAGAGGTTCCGTCAGGCCATGTCCAATTATTCCCAGGCAGGTTCTCTCGAAATTCCAACCCATAGAAAGACACTGTCGTAGGTAGAATAGTGATCGGGAAGTACCTGCCATTGCCTATGAACACATTTGGAGGTCCATCGGTATGGGGGTACTCGTCAGTCCATTCATTATCAGGCCCATACTCCATCCCTTCTGGAGGGATCGCCTCAAAATCCAACGTGCAGTCAACGTCTTCGATCTCTGCATGGATAACCGTATATGACGGGCTTTTGCTTGCTGTAAAGATTGTGTAGGTTCCAGTTTCCGGTTGCACCGAACCCCCGCCTTCTAGCGACCAATCGACCGTAACAGAAGGATAAATTGAGCACAGGACTTGCTCTCCGAGTCCCAATGTGGTCCTGTCTCTATTATCACTCGGTTCTGGAGATATGGTCTGCGACCTGATCTCCAGTGCGTTAACCGTGATCCAATCACCTAACGACGAGGAACAGCATTTCGCCGTAACTGTGTAGTCCCCAGCTACACTGAGGCCTGAGAGGGTTGTCGTATCCGAATGCGTCTCGGGAAACAATGACGGGCTCGACCCTGCCGGACCAATTACCGACCATACCGGACTGCCATATGGCCACATGGAACCGGCCGGGTCTGGCTTGGCTTCAATATCGACCTCGCCATTCTTGCCTGTGTACAGGGGGCCTTCATCGGAAGTCCCTGCTTCTACAATCTTATCAACGTCCATGACAACGACCTCTGCCATCCACGTGTCGGTCCTGTCCTCACACCCGGTCCCGCTACAACAACAGTCGTCATCGTCGTCATGCACTCTCAGCTTCATATAATATGTTCCTTTGATGGAATATGTGTGTGTGGCTATACCATCTCCCGGCTCTTCTGTCTCGTCATAAGTTCCGTCATTTTCCCAATCCCATTCAAACTTCCTGATCCCCTCAAGCGTGTCCTCGCAATCGCACTCACCCTCACAATCAGGATCGTAGGAACTCGACGCATCGAAGGTTATGGACTGCCCCACGCACACATAGTATGCCCCGCTATAGGGGTCGTGTGTAGAGGGGTCTATGCTCATGTTGGCTACAGGATCCTGGCAAGGACATCCAAAACTCCTGCCCGTACCAAATACTACAACGCCGAGCCCAAGAACACAAATTAGAAATTTCCTATTCATTTCGCGTCTCCTCTATAGTCAGTTCACCGACTTCCATCGGTTCAAGAGATTGGTTGCGGCCCTAACCGCGGCACAGTCAGGATACTTGGTAATTACCTGCTCGCACGCATATCGTATCATTACTCCGGCATCGGATGGGGGAATCTTTCCATCTCTTACGAGTTGCTCAAAACCGCGGGCTATAAGAAACTGGGCGTTCCAAGCAAACCGATAGTTCGGCCATCGACGGACCGTCTCTTGATAGTACTCTATGGCCTTCTCGTGTTCGGCTAGTCGACGATAGCAAAGAGCTGAGAAGTAGTGAGCATGTGCCATCGTCGTGGAATTGGGCTCAGGAACCTCCGATATGACTCTTTCCCATACGGCTATGGCTTTTCTGAAATGGTCTTTGGCTTCAGCGTCACGGCCTTCGTTTTCATGCTGAAAAGCCTCGTTATAATATTCTTCGCCGACCACGAACACAGCCCTCGGCAGAGCTGGATGGTCGTTAAAATCGGCAATCAACTCATTGACATCGGCCAGGACGTTGGGGTCATCTCCAAGGTTAATATCGGCCTTTATTATCCCGGCCCGCGACTTCATCACAATCACATCGCTGCTATCAGGACAGGTATCCACAACACGCTGCCACAGTTGCTTGGCATCTTCGTATCTCTT
>JAUWPZ010000151.1 GCA_030611315.1 Sedimentisphaerales bacterium | reverse complement strand
CCGTGGACTCCTTTTTCGTCGACTCTTGGAACAAGCTGTCGCTACTGGGCCTGTTACCGAGGCTGACATCACCCATGGTTACAACTGGTCTCGATTTTGCCAATTTGGGGCAAGGAGGAGCTAACCGACTACCCCCCTTTTCATTTATTACGGTATCAACGAATTTCGCAGGTCGGAAATAATTCCTTGAGATAGCCATTCTGTGTTACAATCAGCTTGTCGGTGTGGTTGCTACGTTTTTTTCTATGCGAGATGTAGAGATAGAGCTGCTTCGGCAACGCGTATGCCGAGTTGCTTGGCGGTTGCAATGCCGAATTCGTCCTTGGTGATGTCGTCGTTGTAGGCGTTCCAGAGTGTTGCTCCCTGGTGGGCTTTGGGCTTTCCACCGACGAGCACGACTTCATGGCATAGCATGGCCGCCTGGATCTGACTTATGACCAGTTCCTGGCCGCCATTGCGGTAGGCGCCTACGGAGAGGACACCGACGGCCTTGTTTGCAAGGAGCAACTTTGGCTTGCGGAGAACGGCTAACCGTTCGAGAAAGGCCTTGCACAGTGAACTCATAGAGCGGAAATAGCTCGGTGAGCCAATGATAATGCCTCCAAGGTCAGGGGCCTTGAGTGAGGGCAGGATCAACTGGAAGTCATCCATTACTTCTTGCCCTTCACCGGGTTTGGCCCCACCGGACCAACCTGCGATATCCTTACCGCCCAAATCAATCAACTCAACCGCGATGCGCGGATAGACCTCTTTGGCTGCGTCGAGGGCGATATTGACGGCAGTGGCTGTTGTCTTGCCTTTGCGCGGACTGCATGATACGCCCAGTATTTTAACATTCTTTTTGTCCACTGCTTTTGCCGTGGTTGAAGCGAGGGTTGCAGCGGCTCCGGCTGCAATTGAAGTTGAGATGAATTTTCTCCGGTTCATTTCTGCACCTCCATAATAACCGTCAACAATTTCTATTTGCCTGACCCCGGCAATTCACCGGGCACTCAGTAACAAAATAACAATCCTCGCGATGGTTTTTCTCATCGCGCAATGTAGATAAGATACAACCCTCCAAGCAGAACCAGGACGCCGCAGATCTTTTTCAAGATGACGGCTCCTTTGGATTTCTCATTCCAGTTCATGTATCGCTGGACCAGTTCAGTGCATGTGCCGGCAAGGACAATCACAGAACAGTGGCCTATTCCGTAAGCCAGCAGCAGCACAATTCCATAAAGCAACGCGGTTGATGCAACTTTGAATGTTACAGCCAGCATTGGGGCCATATAGGCGAATGTGCACGGACCCAATGCGATTCCAAAAACAAGACCCAGGATGAGCGCGGCCAGCATTCCTTTACGCTTCATTCCCACCTGCCCCGGGCCACTCCATGGCATTGGGATTACGCCGAGCAGGTGTAACCCAACAAGGAAGAAAATTAAAGCCACGAAATAGTTTCCATATCGTCCTACGTCTCCCATCATTCTGCCCGCTGCAGCAGTGACTGCCCCTATTGCTGCAATGGTGACGAGAATTCCGACAGCGAAGAGCATCGAAATGAAGAATGCTCTCTTAGTTGACATTCGCCCCTGCTTGTCGATGAAGCCTACGATAAGAGGAATGCTGGCAAGATGGCATGGGCTCAGAAGGATGCTCAGAATGCCCCACACAAAGGCCGCTGCAATTGCAATGGCCGGCGTGCCTTCAACGGCATGGGTTAAGGTCGTGAACAGCTTTTCCATAGTTGCTAATTGACCCCCATATTCGACAACTGCTTTTCGATTTTCTCTTCAGGGAAGAATCCGGTATGGCGAAAGACCTCTTTGCCGCTCTTATCGAAGAAGATTTGAACGGGGATTGTCTGAACACCATAGCGGCCGGTCAGGATCGGCTTTTCCTTAACATGGACAAACAGAACGTTGACTTTGCCCTTGTATTTCTCTTTGAGCTTATCGAGTATCGGCGCCATCATGTCGCAGGGTATGCAGCCAACAGAGCCGAAATCAACGAGAGATGGTCTGCCGCTTGACCGGGCTTTATCCACCGGATTATCCCGGGCCAGAAGCGCGTGCTTTTTCAACCACGAGGCGGAGATCTCAATACTCATTCTACGGCCCAGCGTCCAGATATGCCTATTGACGAATTCCTGCTGTTTCTGCTGGAGCAGAAACTGTTTGATTTGCGGCCCAATCTGCGCCAGAGTAGCGCCGCCAAACATCTGTGTGTTGGAGTCATAGAATTTGCGGATCTCGGTATCGTTGACATCTACGCCCTTGACCAAGGCCTGGAGGTGGTCCTCTATGATCTGCTGGTCGGTTTTTTCGGAGAGGTCTTTGTCTGATTGTTCCGTCTGGGCCTTCGCCTCGGCCAAGAGCAGCCTGAATGTCGCGATCTGTTCGAGGTGGAACAGGGCATTTTTTTTGATCTCGGCCTGCATTTGCGGCGGGGCCTTGGCGATTTCTTCGGCGAGTTCTTTGTCGCGGATCACCAGCTTGCCGGCCCGAAGCAGCGTTCCCTTGGGCAAATCAGAGGTTCTGGCGTATGCCAGAGTTCCGTTCGTCAGGCCCGGGTATAGACTGTTGACCGTTGGCGGCTTTGACGGTGATGGGGAAACGCCGCCGGACTTATCATCTTCCCCGGCCCACAGTGAGGCCAAAGAACAAAGGAGAATTAGAAACGACACTGTGCAAAACCGACAGTCTACCATTTTGTGCTCCAGTTATTGGCTCCGTGTTTCCGGCAACGTGCCTGAGAAATAATCATTTTGGGGCGCATTCACCTATCTTACAGGCCTTCTTGATCTGTTCGGGTGAGAGCTTCATCTTGGCCGCCAGGGCCTGCGCGATGCTTATCATTCTTCCCGTTTCGTATGGATTCTGCTCGACCCACTTTTTGAGACTCTCTGCGTTGACAAAGAACCCTTGATGGAAGCAACCGGCCGAACCCCAGGTGCCATCCGGTTTCTGACGCTGGCCGAACCACGCCACGGCTGTCTGAGAATCGAGTGAGGCAATTCTGCCGTCAAATGTCTTGACGACGATTTCCTGGCCTGTCAGGCGGTCTTTCTCATGGACCTCGATGTCCTTTCCGGTCCGTGCCGCCACACCCAGCGCACAGTGCGAGCAGCAGCCCCATGTATGCAGGCCGCCTTCGACAATGACCTCGGCGGCATCCTGCGGGTAACAGGCCCGGTCGCAGAAACCGCAACGATGCGATAATTCCTTTTGCTGCAAGGGCACAAGGGCAAGGATGTTGCCCCCGCTATTGGTGCGTTCCTTGACGGCTTCGGCGTGATCGGCAAAGGCCTTGACCCAGGGCCGGCCGGCCGTCTCATCCTGACCATAGAGGAATACCGCCTCCGTGGCCGGTACGGAATTGCCTGTGCTCCAGTCTGTCACCGAGACCTTCTTTTCAAAGCCGCTTTTGTCCTCAGTCAGGCATGAATACATGATGAAATAGCAATGGGGACTGCAAAGCCTCACCAGGCCTTTGTCAGTCTGAACCACCACCGGTGTTTTCTGGTTGACGTCACCGTCACACATATAGCAGATGCTGTCCTTGGGCCGGCTATCGACCTTGGCCGGGGTAAGCCGCTCGAAAGGGGGTAGTTCCGCAGTAGTAAGGTACACGCCAAGTTCCTTCCACTTGGCCAGGATATTTTCTTTGGACATAAATCCCTCGTGTCGGAAACGCTCGGCGCCTGAGGCGTCAAAGAATATCTGTGTAGGTATAATCATGACTTTGTATTCTGTGATGACGTTGGGGTCTTCCCTTACGTCGAAAAATTCGACTTTCAGTCGGCCGGCGTATTCGCTTTTGAGCTGTTCGAGAATCGGGGCCATCAATTTGCAGGGTATGCACGTGCCTGCACCAACATCTACCAGCCGAGGCAATGCTTTTGACTCTTTGACTTTATCAGTTTCGATTATGGAGGTTGCTTCTGCAGGTACTTTTTCAACGGGATACTCAGGGATTTTAGATTCTGAATTGTCCTTATTCTTTTCTTTAAGGGCGACTACTGCACCAACTGCAAGTATCAAAACAAGAACTATAGCGGCTTTTGTAATCTTATTCATATTTGATGTACCTTTCTTTTTTGAAAAATGCCAGAGCTAAGAAATCGTTTTCTCAATGTCTTCAGGCGATGGAACCTTACCTACTATTTTGACCTGGCCATCAACAGCCAGGGCGGGTGTGAGCATAACGCCGAATTTCATTATCTCATTGATGTCGGTAACTTTTTCGATTTCATATTCAATGCCCAAAGCCTTAGCAGCAGTTTCTACGTTTTCTGCGAGCTTTTTGCATTTGGGACATCCCGTTCCAAGAATTTGCAGTTTTTTCATATCGGTTTCTCCTGTAAGTTACTCTTTGTTCAGTAGAATCGTATGGTGTGCATTTGATTTTTCATGGTTCCCCTTGTTCTATCCCCAGAACGCACCGAAAAACATACCAACGATTGTAGACATCACTACGACAAACAAGATGAAAACGATTGTTTTGCGATTTCCCATAACCCTTCGAATGACAAGGATATTAGGCAGGGACAGTGCTGGTCCGGCGAGCAACAGAGCCAAAACCGGCCCATTATGCATTCCGAGCTTCATTAACGCCTGCGTGATAGGAATCTCGGTTAGCGTTGCGAAATACCAGAAAGCGCCGATGACACTGGCTACAAGATTAGCCCGGAGACTATTGTCGCCTACCAACTGTGCCACCTGTTTCTCCGGCAGCAAAACGCTCATAAATCCCACGACGAATACCCCGCCGTACAGCAGCGGCACGAGCAGCTTGGCGAACCCCCACGTGTTGTGCATCCATTCGCGAAGCTCATCCCTCTCGAACCATCGCCAGGCCATTATGATAACCGCCAGTGCCATCAGTCCCGCCAGATACCAGCGGACGTGGTAGATAGCGAGCACCCACGTGCGCCGCTCCTGCATCTCGGTAATCTCGGTTTTAGGTAGCGTTATCTTATCGCCGGACTTTTCTGAGCCGAGGTCCTGCTCAAGTTGAAACCGAATCGAATCCTTAGTCTCATGAATAACTACGGCCTTGAACTCTCGGCCGTCACTTGTTTTCACAACGACATTGCCGGGGTTAAACCAGTCGCTAAACACGAGAAACAGAATCATGCATGCAAGGTAGAGAGCCGTCTTACCTATATGCCGACGGGGCTTTTCAGGCTCG
Source organism: Sedimentisphaerales bacterium (assembly GCA_030611315.1). GTDB lineage: Bacteria > Planctomycetota > Phycisphaerae > Sedimentisphaerales > Anaerobacaceae > JAUWPZ01. Next base: position 3,135 of record JAUWPZ010000151.1, on the reverse strand, counting down.
GGCATCCGCATCGCGGCTTCAACCTTTGCCCGCTCACCTTTTCGGAATACCGTTGCCATCAGCAGTCCAATCACCACGGCGAAAACTACAGCGCCGACAACTCGACCGATTCCGATGGAAAGACCCAGCACACGGGCGCTTAAAAAGATGGCGAGAACGTTTATGGCGGGTCCCGAGTATAAAAAAGCCGCCGCTGGTCCGAGACCGGCGCCAAGCTGATAAATACCCGCGAACATCGGCAAAACGCTGCAAGAGCAGACTGCCAGAACGCATCCGGACACCGATGCCACGGTGTACGCCATGACTGGGTTGGCAGTTGGCCCGAGATAGCGCATTACCGAGTCTTTGGACAGGAACGTGATAATAGCTCCCGCAATAAACAATGCAGGCACAACACAGGCCAGCGTATGATTACGTGCGTACCACTGTAGCAGGCGGAAAGCTTCTTGAATCGCCCCCTGGATATTGGAGTTGCCCAAAGGCAGGGTATAAGCCACCACGAAAACGGTGGCGAGGCCTGCAAAAATTTTCCATTCTCGGTTCACAAGTTTCGTCCTTTTCAAACCTTGTAACTAATTGAACACATATTCACATAAAACTTCAAAAAAACCTCTTTACGTTGACAGGACCGCTTGCATTAGATTCGCTATCTATAGTGCTTTCAGTTGAAATTTCCCCCGCCGCGGCGGGTTCGCGGGTAAGTGGCTTTAGAACAATAAGTTACAATCTTACTCGCGGGAATTTACTACCCTGAAGGGTATATAAGGTTTTGAGTAATCTCTCATTCTCCTTTGCCTGTTGCTTCAAAACTCGTGTAACGCATGAGAAGAAATCAAGAATACAAGGTGTCTTTAGTGTGTAGATGACCCGAAGCCCTTCTTTCCGACAACCCAACACTCCGACATTGAGCATTACCGAGAGATGCCGTGAAACATTCGACCTTTCAGAGTTGATATGTTCAGCGATATCACAAACGCACCGCTCGCCGTCTTTAAGAAAATCCAGGATGGCTATTCTTAATGGATGTGCTACTGCCTTTACGATTTCTGCCTGTTTTTCAAATAAAAATTTCTTCTTATCTACCATAGCGAAAACCCTTAAAATGTGTAAATATATGAGTATATACTCATATAGTAATATATTGTTCAAGTAGAAACAAAGGATTTTTTCTAAAATTTTTCGCTGATTAAATGTCCAATATGCCCTGTTGTGGCCTGTGTATGGGTCAGTACCGTTAAAAAGCAAACGCAACCGTAGGGCGTTTCACAGGTTTCAAGCGAAGCTGATGTGAGCAAGCCGGGCAATTCGGACTAACTAAATGCTGTTGGCTTACCCTTTGGAATTTTGCTCGGATGTATCCTGTTTACTTGGAAAAGGCAGCACAAAACCGCCACCACGCCGGACGTATGTAGAGACGCCGACCCAGGAACTAAGGTTTTCTAAAGCGGCCCACTTGCTCAAAATCTTCCTGTGGTCCTCAATCTTTAGAACATTATGCTCTTTGAAGTATCCAAGCACTTTATCTGCCTTGACGGCCTGGTCGCGGCGAAAGCGCCTGAAAGTGGAGATGAAATCTTGTAGTAACCGGTTATGCTCCTTACTGAGCTTATCACCATAAGACTTCGCGAACAGTTCGGCTTGAACGAGAAATGCGCTCCTGCGAAGGTCGCCGTATCGTCCCTCCGCAAAATGGTCGAAGTGTGCCATCCCGTCATTTCTAAAGGACCGACCTTCCTTCAAATACTTGGGAACTCGAGTACAAATGTCATCGAAAAACTGATGCTTGATTACTTCACCGTCTATTTTCAGCCCCATTTGGAACAGTCGCTGAAAAACAATAATGTCATCTACATAGGAGCGTATCAAGCCGAAAGCCTTTTCGACAAATTCGTCTCTTGGTACTTTTTTGCGCCAGGCTAATACCGAATATCCCTCAACCAGCTCCAGTTTCATATGTATCAACTCGTGAGCCACATCTACATCTTCCCAATCGTTTCTCAGGGAAACGACAGGTCGATTAGGTTGCTGAAAGTTGTATTGGGCCACGACTCCGAAATTTCTGTCCAATGGCCTGAAATTGACCGTCAGGTGTGTTTTTTTCTCCAGCTTATCGAGAAGGTCCTTTATCACCTCGCGCAGCCTGCTTACAACGTTATCTCGATTCAAAATATGTTTATCGGCGGCGAGATTGCCGGTCTTACCCGGCGCCCGAGAGTTGACTACATAGGGGAATCCTGTTGCTCCGAAAGCGGCACCCAGCGCCGAGCCGAGAAATTCACGTCTGTCCATTTCTTACCTTCTGGAGTTATTCTTGGAGTTTTTTGGCGTAAAACCTACGCCGCTGATATTCTCATACCCTTTTCGACCGCCGCATCGAAAATTACCCTAATAGCCGGGGCCGTATCGAAAAAACGCCAATCACCTTAGGCCAAGCGTACCACGCACTGCTTGATAACGCAATATTTTTTCGGCAGACGCCGTTTGCACACCACGCATCCTCTGGGTCTTGAATTTGGTTGACGAGGAGCTTGGGAATTTGTTACTATAAGCAAGCTTATAAGACCGAAGCGCCCGTAGCTCAGTAGGATAGAGCGTCGGTTTCCTAAACCGAAGGCCGCAGGTTCGAGTCCTGCCGGGCGTAGTTGCTTTTTGTTGGTGACACTTGGTGACATCCCCTCACTTTCGTTGTCTAACTTCCCAACTTGCAAGGGTTTGTGATTCTTGCCTTTTTCAGTTTTGGCCGACCTTTTCTGTTCAAATCATCGAAAGATATATTGCCATTGTTGGCGACCATCACACGAGGCCCCTCAACACCATTTAGCCAAGAATTAGGCTGTATCTCATCGTCAAGCAAAGCGATGCCCTGTAGATTTAGCATAATCTGATTTACGGAGTTAGGCTTTGCCGTGATTCCAGTTTTTGTCCGAAGATACTGGATTATTTTAGCCTTTACCTGACCGTCAGGTTTTCTGATGTATTTGCCCTCGAAAATTCTAACCTGAAGCGCAACATATCTTCCTGCGCCAAAAGACCTCTGCGGGTGTCCGATAGTTCAAACATTTACGTGGACGATTAGTTAATAACTTCTCAACTTTGTCAAGCAGCCATTGGCTGACTTGATGAAAATCTGTACCT
>JAUWPZ010000153.1 GCA_030611315.1 Sedimentisphaerales bacterium | reverse complement strand
AAACAGGGTAACACTTCTCTGAACCCGGCGGACCGCTGTATTGTCCGTAACTCCTGCTGTAACAGACTGTTATAAGTATTTCTGGCCGTTGTACTACCTTGAAAAGCGTTACCCTTGAGCATATCAGATTGAACCATGCCTAAATTTGGCATAATTCTGGTTTTCTTGAGTAATTTGGGCAAATATGCTAAAATAGGAAAGCAATTTTGGAGGTATATTGTAGTTGGAAAAATTGCGTCAGACGCTGAGAGTCAGAAAAGAGCGTGCTATTCTCGTAGCTGCGGTGTTTCGCGGCAAGGACGGGCCGGACGATTTATCCGAGCTTACAGCCCTTACTGAAAGTGCCGGGGCCATTGTCGTGGATAGATTTCAGCAGAAAATCCGCAAAATCAACCCTGGAACGTACATTGGCAAGGGCAAAGCCAGCCAGCTTGCCGGCAGGGTCAAGCAATTCAACGCCGATGTCGTTATTTTCGATAACGACCTGTCTCCAGGCCAGATTCGTGAGCTTGAGGAGATTATCGGAAGAAAAGTGCTCGACCGTGGTGAGCTGATTTTGGACATATTCGCCACACGGGCCAAGACAAAACAGGCCAAGCTCCAGGTGGAATTGGCCCAGTTGGAATATATATACCCGCGTCTGACGCGAATGTGGTCGCATCTCGATACACTCGCGGGGGCCGGCGGAGCGACTGCCGCGGGCGCTGTTGGTGGTATCGGGACCAGAGGCCCGGGCGAGCAGCAGTTGGAAATCGACCGCCGGCTCGTCAGCAAGCGAATCACCGAGATCAAACGCGAACTTACAAATATCGATAAGCGGAGGATTCGCGAGATTGACGCGAGAAAGGGCCTGTTCAAAATCTGCCTCGTAGGCTATACCAACGCCGGCAAAAGCACGCTCTTGAACGCCCTTACCGATGCGAACGTCGTCGTTGAGGACAGGCTTTTTGCAACGCTGGATACGCGAACGAGAAAATGGACGCCCGCAAAGGGAGTCGAGGTGCTCCTGAGCGACACCATTGGTTTTGTCAGAAATCTACCTCATCAATTAGTCGCGTCGTTCAAGGCAACACTGGAAGAGGCAGTCAACGCAGATTTGCTCCTGCACATCATAGACGTCTCCAATCCCGATGCGCTCAAGCAGATTGAATCGGTCAATAACGTCCTCAATGAGATTGGCTGCGCCCGAAGGCCCATTCTCAAGGTCTTTAACAAGGTCGATATTGTCAGGAAAATCGACGCTCTTGAAATGCTGCAGACACTCTTTCCCGACGCCCTGACCATATCGGCCAAGACGGGCCTCGGCCTGGATGATTTCAGCAAAGCCATCGCGGCAAAGTACAAAGGCACCGAGCTTCTGCTCCGTGTTCTCAGCAGCCAGTCGAACGGCAAGGTACAGAGCTTCCTGCGGACCTATGGCAAAATCCTCGAAGAGCAATATCGCGACGGCTCTGTATTGATTGATGCGGAGCTCGGTCAAAACCAGCTCCCGGCCCTCAAAAGCCTCCATCCCGAAGCCATTGAAATCATAGAGAATTAACGCAGAGCCGGGAGCGTAAGCGACCGGTCAAAATAAAACGCAAAATTTAGAACAGCGAATCGCCCGTGATATTTAATCGCTGCCTTGTCATAAGCCCTGGCTGCTTCTACCTAGTCCTGAAACCTGCCGATATATATACGTTTTCCGTTAACGCTTATCCGCACTTCCCACCTTCTGTCTCCTGTCTTATATCTTTGTTCTTTGCTGCGCGATACGCTTCACGCTTCACAACATACGGAAGCCGTATAACGGCTTCTACAATTGGGCGAACTTGCACGTTTGGTGCGAAAATTGCGCAATTTTTAAGGCGGGTATTTTCCGTAAGTGCTTATGTAGAAATGAATAAAAAAAATTTGCAAATTCCCGATTTTTGCTTTCAGGGTGCGCCACTTTTGATTGACGCCCTTCTAAAGTAAAGCAGTTTTTCACTTCTAAATTCTAAATTTATCCCCAAGGAATTCGACATTCTAAACCTGTCCTGAGCACGGTCGAAGGATTCGTCATTTTTTCCTCCGAAGCCGGGGTAACGGCAGCGCTGCAGGATTGACTTTCCCGCCCGCGGTTGTTCTAATGCCAATACTATGAACCGTAATTCGAACGAACCACGAACCACAAACCACGAGCGACGAGATATGAGATACGAGAACATTTCCATAATCGGCGATGGGGCGATGGGCAGCGCTATGGCGGGCCTGCTCTGCGAAAAACGTGAAGAGTTGAATGACAAGCGCAAATCGAGTCGCGAGTCACGAGCCGCGAGCCACGATATACGGATATGGGGCTATGACGCCGAGCAGTTGGCGCAGATACGGCAAAGGCGTGAGAATGTCAAATTCCTGCCCGGCTATAAGCTGCCGAAGGCCCTTATCTTTGAGCCGAACGACGAGCGAATAATGGCCGGGGCTGATTTGGTCGTCTCGGCTGTGCCGTGCCAGTATATGCGAAGAGTCTGGGGCCGATTGAAAGATTACGTCCCCGACGCCGTCCCTATCGTTTCGGTTGCAAAGGGAATTGAAAATGATACGCTGCTTCGTCCGACCCAGATAATCGCCGACGTCCTCGGTGAGGCCCCGCTGGCTGAAAGATACGCAGTTCTGAGCGGCCCGACGATTGCCGACGAGCTGGCCCGCAGATTGCCCGCCACCGCCTGTGCCGCCGCAGCCGATGAGCAGCTTGCTCAACAAATCCAATACACATTCAATACGCCCTGGTTTCGCGTTTATACCAATACCGATATTGTCGGCGTCGAGCTGGCCGGTGCGATGAAGAATATCATTGCCATAGCAGCCGGCGTCATCGACGGCGTCGGCGCAGGTGACAACGCCAAGGCCGCCCTTGTTACCAGGGGTCTTGCCGAGATAAAACGCCTTGGCCTGGCGATGGGCGCGAAAGAGCATACCTTCGCCGGATTGACCGGCCTGGGCGACCTGGTAACCACCTGCATTTCTCCGACCGGCAGAAACCGCTCGTTCGGCGAAAGGGTGGGCCGAGGCCAGAGCGTCGAAGACGCCAAAGCCGCCACCGAATCGGTCGTCGAGGGAATAGACACCTGCAAATCTGTTGTCGGCCTTGCCGGAAAGTACAATGTCGAGATGCCCATCACCGCCGCCGTCTATGAAGTGCTCTTTGAAGATAAATCCGTGCAATCGGCCATCGCCGACCTGATGAAACGCCGGCTAAAAGCCGAATAACCACCAGAATACATCCCATCTGTTTGATTTAACAAATCATCGCAAATGCAGAATGCGCTGTCCGCGAATGGCAAAAAGTAAGAGCTGTTGAGTTATTCGGATAGGCTCTTATAGTACAGAACACCTACACCGAGTTCAGGGAAATAGTCATCATATAAGTCTTCCTTCCGAGCCTTTAGCCCGGCAGAACCAGGTCCGGTTCAATTCTCCACACAAGGCAAATTGACTTATCACCAGAAGTCGAACTGAAAAATGTCCGATATTCCCAAAAGCCTCTATAAAAAGCCGTAAATTTTGAATTTAACCGTTGTAAAAACAGCACAATTGTTATATATCGCTCGTACTAAAAAAAAAAGAACAAGGAAAACCAGCATGTTTGAACAAGGAAAAACAACTCATCTTTGGTTGCCGGCCATTATCGCTATGGTTCTCCTCGCTGTGACGGCAACCTGGACAGGATGCAAAAAGCAGGCCCCTGAGCCAAATCCCAACCATCCAGTTGAAGTAAAAAATACCGAGCCTCCTGCTGAAGCAAAAACCAGCGCCAAACCCACTTTAATCGATATCGTCAGGGCCGCAAGGTATAGGGGATACTGGGGCCCTGCTTTCACATACTGGTACGGCAGACAGGCGCCGGACTTCACCTTGACTGATATTACCGGCAAAAAGCAAAAGCTGAGCAACCACCGCGGCAAAAACGTTATCATAATATTCTGGGCAACCTGGTGCGGCCCTTGTCTAATGGAGATACCAGATCTGATAGAATTACGAAAGACTATCAGCGAGGACAATTTGGCAATTTTGGCCATATCTTACATCTCTGAATATCCGCCAAACACCGCCGAAATGATTAAAAGCTTCTCCGAAAGCCAAAAAATCAATTATACCGTCCTCGCTGCGGATATCGACGATATCAGCGTACCGTATAGTACCGTAAGTGGAATTCCGTGCAGCTTCTTTATCGATCCGGAAGGTAAAATAAAGCTGGCAACTTCTGGTTTATTATCGTTAGGCGAAATCAAGGCCATAATTCAAGCAGACCCACTATAACAAGCTCGGATTTTTTGCACCAAAAATCTCAAAATTCTTCTGGACAAGGGTGAAGAAAGAGGATAGAATAGTTTGTTTATTAGTTTGGCGGTTTCAGATTCGTTTTGGAATACTTAAGGTAGCTGATTATGGCACATAAGAAAGGTCAAGGTTCTACGAGGAACGGCAGAGACAGCAATCCTCAATACAGAGGGGTTAAGCTGTTCGGCGGCCAGACGGCAAAGGCCGGCTCAATTATCGTCAGGCAGTGTGGAACAAAATTCTTCCCCGGCTCAAATGTCGGGATGGGCAAGGACTTCACGCTTTTCGCCACTGCGGATGGGAAAGTCCGTTTCCAGGGCCGAAAAATCCACGTTGTTTGACAAAAAGCAAAATAACCGACATAATTCAGGATGGCAATTGAGCCATCCTTTTTTTGTGCTAAGGTTAAAATGAAACGCAAACGACACATTTCTCAAACTCCATTTCCCTTCCGCTTTGCACCCGTTCTGGCGGCAATCTTCCTGGCAACCACCGTTATCGCCGGCGGGCTCGATTCGACCGGCAACACCGACGGCCTGCTGACCTGGAACCTCGGCCGGCTCGAGCCTGACAAATCCGCCGAGAAAACGGTCATTTTCGCCTATTCCGAATCATACAACAAGCTGCTTGCGTTGTTGGAAAAGGCACGAGACGACCTGAAAGACATGCCCGATTCGCCGCAAAACGCCCCCGAATCAACCAGTTCCGGGATTATTTGGATACAAAACGGCCTTACTGATTTCGCTATGGACGCAGGCGGCGCTTTTTTCTGGGAGGGCCATCGCCAGGTTCTCAAATGCGCCCACGGCGGCCAGCTCAGCCGATTCGGCTATTACATCCATTACAACGATGGAAAATCCAGACAGGCGGGCACATCCATAACCAGAAGAGGTTCTCTTGAAAACCTGAGAATAATCAACCCAGCTCAACTGCTCTCCCAGGCAGAAGCTCAATCAGCCCTCGAAACTGCTGACGGCAAACTGCGCATCGACATCCACGCGATAACAGGCAATAATTCCGTCGTCGCCGTCAATTTCAAACTGACCAACATCAGCCAGAGCCCACTGAGAGATATACGATTGAGCGTATATTCAAATCTCGAATCGGCCCATACGCACGGAAACGATTTCAGCATCCTCGACCCCAAAATTGCCGGCGTATTGGTAGTCGATCCGCCGACCGGCTTTTGCACAGCCATGGCGGGCCTGAGCCCACCCGACACCGGATATTCCGGCACCTGGGCATCGGAGAGTCAACTTCGAACGGGCCACGGCATTACAATTAGCCAATTTAAGCCTTTCGCCGGCCTCAAGAACATAAATAAGCGTTTATTTAGAGCTTCAATCCCGCATCCGCCCGCCGAACATATCGAGCCAACCGAGCCGCCAACCAAAACACTGCCCAAAAACAAAGCCCGGGAAATACTCGAAGCTGACTGGCTCTTCCAGGCCGACAACAAGCCCACACAAAAGCGTATCCTGGATGAAATCCTCCGGGCCGGCCAATTAGCTTCAAGGTTGATGCAAAATCCCGATACGCCGGACCTCAAGGGAGACCTGGACAAGCTCGAAAAATTGCAAACTCAGCTTACCAAATCGAAAAACGACTTCTCCGAAGCCGAATTGCGACAGCTATATTCAGCCGTTCGCTCGGTCAAACGCCGAATTGTATTCAAAAATCCCGTCGTGGACTTCTCCAAGGTCATCTTTATCGACAATCCCTACCCACGCGGCGCCGAGTGGCCGCACCAGGCAAGGCATCGTAACGGCATGATGGCTGTGCCCGGCGGAAGGCTCCTGCTGCTGGACGGCCTCGGCCCCGGAGGAAAAATACGCAAGCTCGCCCCGGAAAAACCCGGCAGCTTCTGGAAACCGGATTTGTCGTTCGACGCCAAAAAAGTCCTCTACTGCTGCAAGCCCCACGACGAAGAGTCTTTCCACCTCTACGAAATTAATATCGACGGCTCCGGATTGCGACAATTGACCTTCGGCCCATACGACGACATCGACCCAATCTACCTGCCCGACGGACATATAATGTTCTCCTCGACGCGCGCCAACACATACATCCGCTGCATGCCCTACACCTATTGCTATGTACTGGCCCGCTGCGACTCGAACGGAGAAAACATCTACTTGGTCTCCCGCAATAATGAAACCGACTGGGTCCCTTCCCTGCTGAACGACGGACGCGTTATATATTCGCGCTGGGAATACCACGACAAGGCCCTCTGGCGAATACAGAGTCTCTGGACCGTCAACCAGGACGGCACCGGCATCGCAACCTTCTGGGGCAACCAAAGCGTATGGCCCGACCATCTCGCCGAGGCGCGTTCCATCCCGAATAGCCCAAGAGTAATGTTCACAGGCCTGGCCCATCACAACTGGTTCGACGGCTCTATCGGAATTCTCAATCCGCGCAAGGGATTGAACTTCCCCCGCGGCCTGACCAAAGTTACCTGCGATACGCCCTGGCCCGAATGCCCCAAGCCACCGCTCGACCCGGCTGAATCGCCCGATTATCACGCCAGCGGCAAATTTACCGCATACAAATCTCCCTATCCGCTCAGCGAGCAGGATTTTCTCGTCTCAGCCCGCAGCAGGGGAAAGTTTCGACTCTATTTGATGGACGTGGTCGGCAACCGTGAATTGATATACGAGGGAGCCCATCACATCTGGTATCCTGTGCCGGTAAAACCACGCAAACGCCCTCAAACTCAAACCGACCGCGTCGCATGGCCGGGTACGGGCAAAGACCGAAAGGCGCTCGAACCGGGCGTACTCTACAGCCCCGATGTCTATCAGGGAGTCCCGGACCTGCCCCGCGGCAAGGCCAAATACCTAAGGGTAATTCAAATGGACGCCCGCACCTATTCAAGCTGGACCCGTGATGCAAGATTCTCAGGCCCCGTGGTTTCACTGATACAGGATGACGGGGTCAAGCGCATTCTCGGCACGGTACCCATCCAGCCCGACGGCTCGGTATCATTCAAGGTCCCGCCGGGCCGGGCCCTTCACTTTCAACTGCTCGATGAGCATTTCCGAGCCCTGCAAACGATGCGCTCCTTTTCCGGCGTAATGCCCGGTGAGAATCGAGGATGTCTCGGCTGCCACGAATTGCACAGTACCGTCGCCCCGAACAAGCGAGGCAGCGCCCTGCGATCCGAGCCGGCTGAATTGACGCCGCCGCCCTGGGGCACTCAGAGCATAAGCTACACACGATTCGTTCAGCCTGTTCTCGATGAATATTGCGGAAAATGCCATCAGGGCGAAGGAAAAGCGCGAAAAAAACTCGACCTGACCCTGCGAGATGGATTCAAAATGTTCAAAGAGCCTTATGTAACACTCGTCGGAGGCGCTCAATTCAGCGGGGTGGATCCGAAGAGAAAGGGAATCGCAGGCGCTATTATGGCCGAGAACTACCCACAAAGCGACCCGGAAAGTTACCTCACGCTTCGCCCGATGCAGCACCTGTCCTATACGAGCAAACTTATCGATATCGCCATGAGAGACAAATATAAAGTTGACCCTGTAAGCCTGCGCAAGCTCATCGCATGGGTGGACACCAACTGCCCCTACCGCGGCGAAGAAGATATCCGCGCCATACCCGACCCGGATTTCCCGGGCATCGAGCATCTGCCCATCCGGCCTAAAGTCGCAACCGCACCGATTATTCAGCGTCCTTGAGCCGTGAAGTTACTCGGGTGCACGTCATCTTTGTAGGTAAAAAACCTGTGTATTTGGACTTATTCGTATGTCGATAGTCGCTTTAAGGCTTGGATTCCCGCTTTCGCGGGAATGACAGAGAGGTGATAGCTATTATTGACGGAAAATTGGAGTTG
>JAUWPZ010000072.1 GCA_030611315.1 Sedimentisphaerales bacterium | reverse complement strand
CCTCGAAGCCCAGCGATTCCAAATCGAGCGCGTCGATGATAGCGTCATAGACGCGAACCGGTGCCTCAGCAGAAACATAATCTTCAATACTCGCCGGAAACAACACCCCCTGTCGTCGCGGTCCATATCGCTACGCCATTAGGAATCCCTTCTTAATAATGCCAACACGTGCCATTATAACATGGCCCGCATTAAATATCGACTTCTTAAGTGGAAAACCGTACAATTGCGACACAGCCTCAATGCAGGGGGTTCTTCTTCACCCGGCTCTACGCCGCTGGCCCATCGGTATGAGCGGGGCAGTATGCTGATCACCAGCAATCTGCCGTTCTCGAAGTGGGAGGTGATCTTCAAGGACCCGATGACCACGGCCGCTGCGATAGACCGGCTTGTGCACCACAGCGTTGTCCTGGAGCTCAACGTTCCGAGCTACCGGACCGAACAGGCCAAGAAGAGAAGAAAACAGGACAAATAGACTCCAGAATCCTGCCCCTTATAGGGGGCACCGCAGAGGGGCTTGTGCCATAAAAAGGATGTTATCAAAAAACGGTAGAAATAATTGTCGTCAGAGGGAATTTATAGTTGACGTCAGACACATTACCTTTTTAGAGTGGACTCATAAATAATTCTTGCCATTTATCGGACTCGTTTGCGGGGTCGAGCATCTCTGAGGAGTTTTTCAAAACCTGTTGCGGCACCACCCACGGTATTTATTCAATGAAATTTTGGGCATGGTTCAAAACAGGGTAACACTTCTCTGAACCCGGCGGACCGCTGTATTGTCCGTAACTCCTGCTGTAACAGACTGCTATAAGTATTTCTGGCTGTTGTACTACCTTGAAAAGCGTTACCCTTGAGCATATCAGATTGAACCATGCCAAATTTTGTAAAAAAACTGTAACAAATAGGGAAGATAAGTGCACAAAATAGTAGTGTTATATGGAAGGATAGTTTTGATATGCGTCTCGTCAATATGGAGAATTAGGGCAATATAGAGAATAATAGTTGAAGTAACAGGATTTACATAGTTATCATTAAGTTGTTTGGGCCCACGAGTGGTTATCTGGTTGTTTGGATATCCAACTTGAAAAAGCATTGACATAACTACTTGTAGATGCTACAATTAGGTAAACTATGCGTAAATGATTGTTGAGATTTTGGCCCCACAGGAATTTACAGTTGGCGGCCTAAAATATGTGAGGAAGGAGATAGAAAATGCTCAGGCCAGCGAAAATTCCATTGCTCACTCTGGTGTTAAATGTATTTGTAAATGTATCCGTGGGTCTCGGCTGCCCTGTGGGTGATTTGAGTGGAAACTTCGAGATTGGCCTGGAATACCCGGTTCTTTTGTCGAGCTTTGGGAGTAGGGGTATCGCTGAGCAGGATTAATCGGAATCTAAATGGCAATGACCTTAACAACTGAGCCTTTGATGATATTTCAACGCTCAATGGGTAAATAATGATGGAAAAGGGAAATATTTGGTCTTGAAACGATATTTGATTAACGCATTTCGAGAAAAAGGTGTTGACTTTGCTATCTCAAATATGTTAGAATAGGTAAGGCTTTTGGGGCTGGAAAATTATATTTAGGTGGTTGAAAAACAGGACTAACGGAACAGAAAATTGACTTTGTGCATCTCACGGGTGGGTTAGCGTCTGATAACAGGATTGAAAAGCCATAAGTGGCTGAAACAAATAAAGTTAACAGTGTTTTTCTTCAAGTGTCGTGTGGTTTTTGTGGTGAAGGTTTTTTATGTTAGACGGTAAATCGCAAAAAGGTACTTCCGAACGGAAGGCCCCTTCCGGGCCTTCTAAGAGCGATGTAGGCACCCCGAAGAAATCGGCTCGGCCGAACGACCTGGTCGATCGTACTCTCGCGTGTCGCTTTGAGTTGAAGTATCACCTTCGCGAGTCAAAAGCTCAGGCGATTGCCCAGTTTGTCAAGCAGTACATAGATGTTGACCGTTACTGCAAATTACAGCGGGGTGGGGACTATCCGATTGTCAGTCTTTACCTGGACTCGGAAAACATGAAGCTCTGCCGGGAAAGCCTCGATGGGCAAAAGAATCGCTTCAAACTGCGAATCCGAAGTTATACGGACGAGCCGGATTATCCCTGCTTTTTCGAGATAAAACGTCGTATGAATACTGTTATCATGAAAAGCCGGGCACGCGTTATGCACCACGATATACCGCTTTTGCTTTCAGGATTGCCTCTACCGCCGCAAAATTACAATGTCGATAAGCGTGCGCTCAACCAGTTCCAGTTGTATATGAGCAGTATCAGGGCCGGGCCTGTTATACTAATTCGTTACAGGCGGCAGGCGTTTGAAAGCGAATCGGAAAACAGGGTAAGGGTAACATTTGACCGTGAGTTGTGCTATAGTGTCACAAAAGAGTCCGAAGTCAGGTTTGGAGGCAATGGTTGGCAGCACAGTCCCTTTACCCTGGGCGGCGTTATTTTAGAGGTCAAATTTACCGAACGTTTTCCGGCGTGGTTAAGCCGAATGGTCAAATACTTCGATTTACAAGCCAGATCTATATCGAAGTATGTTACTTCAATTGAGGATTCTTGTACGTTGAGGTTCTGTGCGCCTCAGATTACGGGGTGGTAAATTATGGATAAAGCTTGGCAAATTCTGGAACCGACGTCCTCAGGGGTGCTGTTTGACCCAGTGGACATTATTTTGTCACTGTTGCTGGCTTTTGTTTTAGGTCAGGTTCTGGCCTGGGTCTATTACGCAACACATAGCGGTTTGTCCTACTCAAAGTCCTATGTGCAGTCACTGATTATAATCACTGTTGTTGTGGCGATGGTTATGGCCGTCATCGGCAACAATATCATTACAGCCGTTGGACTGATGGGTGCGTTGGCGATTATACGTTTTCGAAACATTATCAAGGACACCCGTGACATAGCTTTCATCTTTTGTTCGCTGGTCGTCGGTATGGCAACCGGCTCTCAGCGATATGCCATAGCTATTATCGGTACTGTTATTTTGAGTTTGATAGTGCTATATTTACATCTGACCGCCTTTGGGGCGCATCAACCCCATAATGGCTTCCTTCGGTTTAGTTTCAGGGGCCGTATCGGGCCGAAGCATCCAATTCCCGGAATTCTTGGGCGTTTCTGCGGTAGTTATATCCTCATATCGGCCCAGGATAGCGGCTTTGGGACGGCTGAAGTTGAATATGCCTATCAGTTGATGATACGAAATGCTGCAAAGAATGAACAATTATTGTCGGAGCTGAAAAAAGTTGAGGGTATTGATAATATCAGCCTGACAATGCAGGAACGGCTGCTGGAGGTTTAGGGCGCAGATGAAAAAAATAAGCTCCAGAAATTACTTTCTAAGTTTGCGTATGCATTTTCTGCCTATTCTGGTGTGGCTGGGGACAGTTGCGTGTGTGTTCGGCCTGCTTCTTCACCGCACACAGCGTTTTGAAGTCTTAGGCATAGCTCAGGGCCAGGTCAGGCAGATTGCAGCCAACTGTATGGGACGCTTGAAAAGTGTGAATGTCCAGTTGTTTGACAAGGTCAATGTTGGTGACACAGTGGCTGTAATCGACATTGTACTCGATAATGAAGACCTGCAGTCCCAATTGGACACCATCACGGCGGAAATAGAACATTTGATGGCACAATTGGGTCCCATTCAGGATGGCCTCCTTGCTGAGCAGGCTGACCGCCAGGCCAACCAGATTGCGGACAAGAGGAGATTTGCCATTGATGTGGAGAGCGCAAGGCTTGAAATACTGAGGACAAATGCACTGCTCGCATCTGACCGGATTTTGCTGGAAGACCTGGCCTTTGAAGTAAAAATTACCCGGGACCTTCTGGAAAAAAAGGCCGTCGTGCCTTATGAGCTGCTGAAAATACAGGTCCAGCACAACGCTCTGGCCAAAAAGATCGAAGAAAATCAGAACCTCCTCGAACAAGCCAAAAGTAACCTCCAGCAGAACCTGCAGCGTAGTGATGAATATGACGAGTTGCAGCTATACAACCCTTCGGTGGACAATGCTCTGGATGTTATACGTAAAGCAATAAAGGTCCAGGAACAGTTGATGCAGGAAATAATGGTAAGACGCGAGCCTTTGGTGTTGGAGGCCCCAATTGATGGCATCATCATCCCAATTCAGGGAAATGCCAATGAAGTAAATTTACGCAGACCGGGTGAAAATGTCTTGCTAAGGCCCGGCGAGGTAGTCATGCCTGGAGAGCCGATATTCGCGGTAGCTCAGAGTGAGCCAGATGAAATTATTGCTTATGTCAGCGGCAATCAATTAGGCCATATTAAAAAGGGGATGGTGGTTCAGCTCATCAAAAATAGAAGACCTGAGCAGATAGCCAAGGCCCACGTGAAATATCTCTGCCCAACAATGGAACTAATGCCTGAACGGTTGTGGCGAAATCCAACCATTCCTCAGTGGGGACGACCCGTTCTGATAGAGATACCTGTTGGTTTGAATCTGGTTCCGGGCGAATTGGTGGGAATAAGGGGATTGTAACCGGGGTGTGAATCCTGCGGCAAGCAGGCCGCGACCAAATGTAAGAAGGCGTTTGGGCTTCCCTGGAAAGGATACCAGGACTTGGAAACTCCTGAGAGTTGATATAGAAGATATGAATCACAACTATTTTACCAAATGGCAGGTTTTCCTGATAATATGCGGACTCGTCGGCTTATGTGGTTTGGCCGGCTGTGCTCGACATAACTATAAAAAAGAAGCCGACGAACAGGTTTATAAAATCATTGACCAAAAATGGAGAGAAGAGTTCGGCACCAAAGCTAACTTTAAGCTCAACGATGCCACGCCATCACCCAACGACATTCAAATCGAAAAAGCCATCCCTGATAACGGCGTGCTCACCCTGCCCCGGGCAGTAGCCGTCGCCACAGCTCATAATAGCGATTATCAAACTGAAAAAGAGGCTCTTTACATTATGGCGCTGGATTTACGGTTGGTACAGCACAATTTTGAAAGATTGTATTATGGCAGGCCCAAAGGCATATACGGTAAGATTGAAGGCGTAGATTATGTGGGTGTTGGGGCCGGCGTTGAACCTCGGTTTAATCCATACAGAGCAGGCCAGGACCTTCCTGTTCGTGTTACTGACGACCGAAAACATCTCGATGGCGATGAATTCAGTATTACCGATGGCTTCGGCTTTGACCAACTGCTGAGTGATGGTACCGTAATCGGAACGAATGTGGCTCGGTCATGGGGCCGTATAATGAACGGAGCTCTGGAGGGTGAAAGTCTCATATCCCTTTTCAGTGTCGAGATAATAAAACCTCTGCTGCGGGGCAGCGACCGTAGAGTTGTCCTCGAAGGTCTCACTCAGGCCGAACGCGACACACTTTACCAGGTGCGTTCCTTCAACAGGTATCGCAAGACATTTGTAGTCTCAATAATCAGTCAATACTATCAGGTTCTGTATCTCTCTGATATGATTAAGAATGCACGGAGAAGCTACAATATCCTTGACTGGCTGTATAAACGGACCGAGCTGTTGGTTGATGCCGGGCGTGTGCCCAAGCTCGAGCTGGACCGGATACATCAGGAGAGGCTCCGGGCCCTCGATGCCTACGTTCAGGCGGAAAGGGAATACAGGCAGGCACTCGATGAATTCAAGATAGTGTTAAATTTGCCCCCCACAGCAGAATTCCAGTTGGACGAGAGCGAGCTCGCAGCTTTAAGGGCTGCGAAAATGACTTGCCCCGACTTCTCCGAGGTTGAGGTTGTTGAAGCTGCGTTGGCCCAGCGTCTGGACCTGGCGAATAGTGCTGACACCATTATGGATGCTCAGCGCAAGGTTTATGTTGCTGCTGATGGTCTCGGGGCCCAATTGGATTTAAGTTTGAACACCAATATACTTCTGCAAGACCTTAGTTCATCAAACACAGATGTTTTTCAGAATATGTTTTTGTCCGGTTTGCAAATGGATTTGCCCTTTGACAGGACACTTGAGCAGAACATTTACCGCAAATCCTTGATAGCACTGAGCCAGAGGCTGCGGGAGTACGACGATGCCTCCGATATGGTTGCGTTGGAAGTCCGCCAGGCCTACCGCGATTTGAACAAAGAGGCACGACGCTATAAGGTGCAGATGGAGAGCTGCCAATCTGCCCGGAAACGTTTCGCTGACACCTTTCTGCTGCTTCAGTACGGCCGAGCAAGCAGCCGCCGGGTGCTTAACGCCCAGAGGGACTTATTTGACTCTCAGAATGCCGCCACAGAGACTCTGGTAGGTTATGTTGTCGCAACCTTGAAATTTTATCGTGATACCGGAGTCCTTAAGGTACGCCCGGACGGAATGTGGGAGCTTTAAATCTTCAGTCCGATATACACAGTTGCTAACGCACCATATTTCTCATAATTTCTCTATCGTCCACTTCCATGTACACCGTAACGTGTCCAGCAGCATAGTATAACAACAGTTCAACCTGGCTTGCTCCTCATCAATAAGAGGCGGATTTTAGTGGATTTTTCTGGATATTTGCCTTATTGTGTGACGAATACTTATAAACAACAGCAGAATCTGTATTATCAACAGCCGTTTTGTATAACTTATGAAATAGCAACAGGTTCTGTTCGGGAGCAGAGGCGGCTCGTTCGAACCGCTCTCTTGAGGTTTTTGTGCTCGTGAAGGATTGGTAAGGATAAATGTGCTCGAAAAAAGGTCTTTATAGATTTGTCGAAATTGAAAAGAAGTGGCAGCAGTTCTGGGAAGAGAGCAAGACCTTCCGGGCAGAGGACATGGATAATTCAAAACCGAAGTATTATGTCCTGGATATGTTTCCCTATCCGAGCGGTCAAGGCCTGCACGTAGGACATCCCGAGGGCTATACCGCGAGTGATATAATAGCCCGCTATAAGCGGATGAAAGGCTTCAATGTCCTGCACCCGTTTGGCTGGGATGCGTTCGGCTTGCCCGCTGAGCAGCACGCCATAAAGACCGGCACAGCCCCTGGAGAAACCACACAAAAGAACATAGATAATATGCGCCGCCAAACCAAATCGCTGGGCTTTAGTTACGACTGGGACCGGGAGATTGATACCACAGATGTGAAGTATTACAGGTGGACGCAGTGGATTTTTCTCAAGCTCTTCAACAGCTATTTCGACGAAGCCGAGCAAAAAGCAAAGCCCATCGAACAGCTTCCCATCCCGGATGGTTTGAGCCGGCAGGAGGAACGCATATTCATAGATGATAATCGGCTCGCGTATGAGGCGGAGGTTGCCGTCAATTGGTGTCCTGAATTCGGGACGGTCCTGGCGAATGAGGAGGTTGTCGGCGGTCTCAGTGAACGCGGCGGACATCCGGTAATCAGAAAACCGATGCGCCAGTGGATGCTGGGGATAACAAAATACGCCGAAAGACTTCTCGAAGACCTGGACCAGGTGGATTGGCCTTATTCCATAAAGAAGCTCCAGTGCGATTGGATAGGCAAAAGCCTCGGAGCGGACGTCGATTTCAGAGTCGACGGCTTCGATGAGACTATCCGTGTGTTCACCACCCGTCCGGATACGCTGTTCGGTGCAACCTATATGGTATTGGCTCCTGAGCACCCGCTTGTAGATAAAATTACAAATGAGGAAAGAAAAGGGGCTATTCAAAAATATCGCGAAGCCGCTGCACGCAAGAGCGATTTGGACAGGACGGATTTGGCTAAAGAGAAAACCGGTGAACCCATAGGCGCTCAGGCAATAAATCCGGTCAATAACGAAAAGATTCCAATCTGGATAAGCGATTACGTCTTAATCAGCTACGGCACCGGTGCAATTATGGCTGTGCCCGGCCACGATGAAAGGGATTTTGAATTTGCAAAGAAATTCGACCTGCCCATCGTTCCCGTGGTGGAGCCTGATGATTCTGAGCAGGCAGAGCTGGTCAGGCGGAGTGAGTTGTGTTTTGTCGGTGACGGTACAGCCATTAACTCAGGACAGTTTGATGGTTTACCCACGGCTAAGTTCAAAGAGGAAATTACAAACCGGCTCGAACAGAAGGGCCAGGGCAGAAAGGCCGTGAACTATAAATTGCGTGACTGGCTTTTCAGCAGGCAGCGTTACTGGGGCGAGCCGTTCCCGATTTTACATACAGCTGATGACAATGTCGTTGGGCTTTCGGAAGATGATTTGCCTCTCGAGCTGCCGGAAGTTGAAAATTATAAACCTACCGGGACAGGCGAACCGCCTTTGGCCAATGTCGGCGAATGGGTTGACGTAACGTTGCCTGATGGCTCGAAAGCAAGACGCGAAACAAACACGATGCCGCAGTGGGCCGGCAGTTGCTGGTATTATCTGCGATACCTTGACCCCGAAAATACGCAGCAGGGCTGGGACCCCGAAAAGGAAAAATACTGGATGCCCGTCGATTTGTATATCGGTGGCGCCGAGCACGCCGTGCTGCACCTCTTGTATGCACGGTTCTGGCACAAATTTCTTTACGACCTGGGTTATGTCAGCACCGCCGAGCCGTTCAGGAAGCTTGTCAATCAGGGAATGATTCTCGGTGAAGACGGCCAGAAGATGAGCAAGTCCCGCGGAAATGTAATCAATCCCGACAAGGTCATTTCCGATTACGGCGCCGATTCGATGCGGCTTTATGAAATGTTTATGGGGCCTCTGGAGGCAATCAAGCCCTGGAGTATGCAGGGGGTGGAAGGCGTCTATCGGTTCTTGCAGAAGGCCTGGCGATTGATAGTTGACGACAAAACAGGCCGCCTTGCCGAGGCCGTAAAAGAGACCCGGGCGGACGAAGCGACATTGAGACTGCTGAACCAGACGATAAAGAAAGTCGGCGATGATATCGAAGGTTTCGGTTTTAACACGGCGATAAGCGCAATGATGATTTTGGTGAATCACCTCGGCAAACAACCGGACATATCCAAATCGGTCGTCGAGAAATTCGTCCTGATTCTTGCGCCGTTTTCGCCTCATATTGCCGAAGAACTCTGGGAGAAGCTGGGCCATACCGATAGCCTGGCTTATGAGCCCTGGCCCGAATATGACAGCGAGCTTATAAAAGAAAAAGAAATTGAATTGGCCGTCCAGGTCAACGGCAAAATAAAGGACAGAATCGTCGTCGCCGCAGAGACCGACGAAGAGACGATTAAAGGCGAAGCATTAACCAGCGCGAAAGTGCAAGCTGCGATGCATGGCAAACCTGCTAAGAAGATTATTGTTGCCATGCCCAGAATAGTGAGCATAATTACCTGAACATCGATGGTTTCATACTGATGTGTACCGAAATTGAAGCAAAGCTGAAGGTCGATTCGTTGCCGGAAATAGAGCGCAAGTTAACTGAGCTCGGCGCCGAATTTCTGGCTGAGCAGTTACAGACGGACTGCCATTTTGATGATGCAAACGCGACAATGAAAAAAAACGATAGCTGCCTGCGATTGAGGCGGGAAGTTGTCGCCGATACCGAACGTTTTTTTTTGACTTATAAAGGCGCCAAAGAAAAGAGCAGCTTCAAAAAAAGGCAGGAGATAGAAATTGAAATCAAGGATGCCGCTTCGACGGAGAAGCTGTTTTCGGCGTTGGGGTATGAAAAGGTATTTGTTATTGAAAAGAAGCGTCGAGCCTGGCGGCTTGGCGAGTGTGTTATTGCTTTGGACCGGCTGCCGTTGTTGGGTGATTTCGTGGAGATAGAAGGGCCTGATGACGAAAAAATCGCCGATGCGCAGAAGAGTTTGGGATTGTCCGGCTTGCCTCATATCCCGAAAAGTTACTCCTCTTTAATGAGGGCTGAACTCAAAAGGCTCAGCAAAAAGTAGAATTGTTGGAATTATATAAGTCTCGACAAGAACTTGTGCACTTATTGCTTACGTACTATGCCAAAACCTGATGATGGATATATTGCTTATATTGTAAATCCCAAGTCCGGCGCCACCAGCAGCAAACCGACCGGGCGCCGCTTTCAGAGCTACCTTGTAAAGAGGGGATTTGAGGTCAGGGTCAGTTTGACCACTTCCCTGGAGAACGCCTGCGAATTGGCAACCGATGCAGCGGTTGATTACGATTGTGCAATGGCGGTTGTTGTCGGAGGCGACGGCACCGTCAGGGAGGTTGCACACGGATTGGAGGGCAGTGACACACCCTTACTGATAGTGCCTCACGGCACCGAGAACCTGCTGGCAAATGAATTTGGTTTTGATGAAAAATTAAAAACAATAATAAGGACATTTGAGGCTGGATTCGTCAGGTCTTTGGACCTGGGCAGTGCAAACGGAAAATGCTTCACTTCCATAGCCGGTTTTGGTTTTGATGGAGAGGTCGTCAAGCGCGTTCACGAGCAGCGGATGGGAAATATCAATTACCTTGATTACTTCTGGCCGATATGGCGGACGTATTGGGGTTACAAATTCAGCCCGATGAGGGTGGAAGCAGATGGCGAAGAAATCTTCGACGGTCCCGGATTGGTTTTTGTCGGAAACATTTCGAGATATGCTGTGGGACTGCAGATATTACATTATGCTGATTTCAGCGACGGCTTGCTGGATGTGTGCATTTATAAATGTGCGTCGCAGCTTCACCTGGCCAAGCATTCGGCGATGACGGCTATCAAAAAGCATGCCGGAAGACGTGACGTAATTTATCGTCAGGGCACAAACTTCACCGTAAGTTCTGAAACCCCCTGTATAGAGACCGAAATAGACGGCGACCCCGGCCCGGCTCTGCCGGTGGAAATTAAGATAATACCACAGGCTGTCAATTGTATCGTGCCGGAGAACGCAAAACCGGCCGGGATTAGAACAAGAATTATCAGAGCAATAGGATAAAATAGTGTAAAACTTAGAGTTTAAAGCATGAAACCATCGTTAAAAACTCAAAGTTTTTGGAATTTTACATTATAATTTTACGTTTTCCATTTTAATTTTTTCGGTTTTCGATATGGGTAAAGGGAATTTCAAAATTGGTAATGTCGAGATTGGCTTGGATGTGCCTTTGTTTGTAATGGCGGGGCCTTGCGTCATTGAAAGCCAGCTTGTCTGCCTGGATATTGCTGATAGACTCCTTGATATTGGTCAGAGGACCGGCGTCGGTATGATTTTCAAGGCCAGTTTTGACAAGGCCAATCGCTCCAGCATATCCAGCTTTCGCGGGCCGGGCCTGGAAAAGGGGTTGGAGATTCTTGAAAAAGTTCGTCGACAAACTAATTTGCCCGTTATGACCGACGTACACGAGCCGGCTCAGGCCGCGCAGGCCGGTGATGTTGTTGATTGTCTCCAGGTGCCCGCTTTTCTGTGCAGGCAGACCGATTTGCTCTGTGCCTGTGCGCGAACTCGCAAGCCCGTGAACGTTAAGAAGGGCCAATTCCTCTCACCCGGTGAAATGAAAAATGTCGTCGAGAAGATTCGAGCCTGCGATAACGAGAAAATCATACTGACCGAACGCGGCACTTTTTTCGGCTACAATCGACTCGTCAATGATATGACGAGCATCGAGACTATGAAGGAGCTGGGCTGTCCGGTTGTTTTTGATGCGACCCACAGCACCCAGCAGCCCGGAGGGCTTGGTAATGCGACCGCGGGCCGGCCGCAGGCTGCTCCGATACTTGCAAAGGCGGCGATTGCAGCCGGTGCGAACGGCCTTTTTATTGAGGTCCACACCGAGCCGGAAAAAGCAAAATCAGACGCCGCCTGCATAATGCCCATAGATTGGCTCGAAGATTTACTGAAAGTTTGCAAAGAAATATTTGAGATTGTGCACAAATAACGTTTCACTTGACAAAATATGAGATGTTCGTGATATTTTATCCGTTATCCGCGATTCCTTTTATGAGAATGAGATGATTGGTCTTATTGAAGATAACCGCGAAGCAATTGAGCGTCTCTGCTCACAGCATCACGTCCAGCGTCTCGAATTATTTGGCTCAGCCTTGACCGATGAGAACTTTAATCCCGACAAGAGCGACCTGGACTTCCTCGTAGAGTTTTTGCCCTTGAAACCGGGCGAACATGCCGACGCCTATTTTGGCCTGCTGGAAGCATTACAGGATATGTTTGGCCGACATATTGACCTGGTAATGACCCGTGCCATCAAGAACCCGTATTTTCTTGAATCAGTCAACAAATCCCGGGAGGTTATCTATGCAGCTTGAGTCCAAAACACTGCTCGAAGATATTAGGCAAGCAGCAGTGCTCATCTTTGATTTTACCAAAGGTATGACTCTCAGTAACTATGCCAGCGACCCACTGCTGCGTTCCGGTGTTGAACGCCAGTTTGAGATCATCGGCGAAGCCCTGAATCGGCTGTCTAAAGTAGCTCCCCATATAATGGGCCAAATTAGCCGGCATCAGCGTATCATATCATTTCGCAATGCCTTGATTCACGGCTACGATGTCATTGACGACACCGTTGTTTGGGATGTCGTGGCTGAAGAGATGCCTATCCTCCACGATGAAGTCAAAGCACTGCTCAGCGAAGAGACCAATCAGAGTTAAGGACCTGTAAATAAATTATCTTCCATTTTTGGCTGGCTGTGGCTTCGGCTGGCGGTGTCGGCAAAACTCGGACTACCAACCAGTAGGCCTGCGTTTTGCTTCCTTGCCAGCCTTGTCCTCGCTGGAGCCAAAACGAAACCTTATTTTTTTACAAGTCCTAAGTTATATACCGATTAAACAAATTCAAAAAGGGCTGCAAGCGTAATACTCACAGCCCAATCAAAAATCGTCATTCCGAGCGCAGCCGAGGAATCTGTAAAAAAAAGCCCCGCGCAGCGGCCCAACATTTTTACCTTATTACACGCTATTTACTTGTCAGAGGACAGATTTCTGACTTCTGACATCTGATTTCTGACCTCTAAAACATTAGGCACTCGTTTGCTTGATATTTATCTTAAAAACGATAAAATATACGCGATACGATTATGGCTGAAGAAAAAAGATATTTGTATGGGCCGGTACCGTCCCGAAGGCTGGGTCTCAGTCTTGGTGTTGATATCGTCCCTTTTAAGGTTTGCACGCTCGACTGCCTCTATTGCCAGCTCGGCCTGACCACGAACAAAACTACTGCCCGCAGGGAGTATGTTCTTGTTGAGGCTGTTTTGGCGGAAATCAAAGAGACCGCGGCAGCAGGCCTCGAAGCGGATTTCATAACTATCGGTGGTTCCGGGGAGCCGACGCTGAACTCGAAGCTCGGCGAATTGATAGACGGCATAAAAAAAATTACCGACGTTCCCGTAGCCATACTGACCAATGGCACACTGCTGTACAGACAGGATGTGCGTCAAGACTGCGCAAAGGCTGATGTGGTGCTGCCTTCCCTGGACGCCGGTGATGAACAGACTTTCCGGAAAATAAATCGTCCACACAGAGATATTAGTATCGAGAAACTAATCGCAGGATTGACCGCATTCCGGAGCGAATTTACGGGCGAGATATGGCTTGAGGTATTTCTTATCGAGGGTTTGAATACTGATAACGAGCAAATTGCCGGCATTAAGCGGCTGATAGAGCATATTCATCCGGACAGGATACAGTTGAACACGGCCGTCCGGCCTACAGCCGAGCCCAACGTCGGCAAACTCGATTCCGAAAAGCTCAAGGTTATCGCTGCCCGACTGGGCGACAAATGCGAGATTGTGGCCGGGTTCTCACCGGAGCACGACGCAAAACACCTTGGAAGTAAGCCTCAAAGTGTGTTATCAATGCTGAAACGCAGGCCTTGTTCACTGGATGACATATGCTTGGCTCTGGGCATAAACCGCAACGAGGCAATCAAATATATCAGTCACCTTCAAAAACAGGGCGTTATTCATTCCATGCAAAAGGGCGGCACGCTCTTCTTCAAAGCAAATTAGTAGAAAGCCCCTCGCCTTCAGGCAGTCTGATAAATTTGCCGAAAATTGTCCTTAATCTGCTCATATTCGCATTCAATTTGTAAAGACAACTCTCTTATTGGCCGATAAAAGCGGTGAGGCGTTTTTTGAAGTGCCCATTTTATCGAGCTTACAAAAAAAAGGAGATGCTTAGCTTTAGATAAGTTACTTTGAGACCGATAAGAGAAGTATAGGTTTTATAAAATACGTGCCGGATGATTATTTTACCGGCTGATGTTAATCAACGTTGAGAGCTGTCTGCTGCAGTGAAGAAAACGAAACAACAACTGGTTTTAAACAAGGGGACAGAGAAGTTTATTTTTCGCTACGAAAGCGGTTGTGAAGATAAGCTGCTCGATGCTCTGATTGAGCAGGCAAAGGATAGACGGACGGACTTTGATTGGTTTGATGCAGCCGTACTGAGTTTCAAACTGACCCAGTCGCTCATCGGCCAGGCTGACGAACTTTTGAGCAGGAATACAGATGCCCAGATTCACGCGAATTAGGCGATGGCATCTGTTAAGAATAGTTAGAAAATACTGATGGCGTTTTTGAAAAGTTAAGATAACTCCCACAAACTTAAGATAAGAATAGGTATAAGTATGGAAGATAACACAATTATCCAGGATTTCTTAAATTACTTGAAATTTGAAAAGCGCTTTTCCGAACACACGGCCAAATGTTATGGTGCCGATATGAGCCAGTTTAGTGAGTATCTGATTGGTGCTTCTGAATCCAGCCCGATTGCTCCGGAGCCGATGTCGCTCACTGGCCACCATGACGGACCGGGTACGGTTGTGGCAACGCAGGCTATCCCGAAGGTTGACCAGTTACTTCTTATGGTTGATGTCAATGCCGTCAGGGCCTATCTGGCTTTTCTAAATGAGAAGCAGTATTCAAAGGCGACTATCGCTCGCAAGCTGGCAACCCTGAGGAGCTTTTATAAGTTTTTGGTTAAAAGAAACCAGCTCAGCTCCAATCCGGTTATTGCGGTCAGAACGCCTAAGCAGGAAAAGAAGCTGCCGCGTTTCCTTGAGTACGAGGAAGTAAAAAGATTACTCGAAACCCCGCCGATGGATACCTGGCTGGGGGCAAGAGATAAGGCAATTCTTGAAACGCTTTACAGTACCGGCATAAGGGTCAGTGAGCTTGTGGCGTTGAATATGGACGACATCGACTTTCTTGGAGAGGTCGTTCATGTCAGGGGAAAGGGCAAAAAAGAAAGAATCGCACCTATCGGTTCGTCTGCCTTGCAGGTTATTCAGCACTATATGGAGTTCAGGAATAAACGGGCGCAAAACAACACCAACTTTGACTCGAAGGTGCTGTTCGTAAACAAGCACGGCCGGCGCCTCAGTACCCGCAGCGTTCGTCGAAAGATGGACAAATATCTTAAAATGGCCGGCCTGGACCCGTCAATCAGCCCACATACCTTGCGCCACAGCTTTGCAACGCACATGTTGAACAATGGCGCTGATTTAAGGAGTGTCCAGGAATTACTCGGCCATCAGTCCCTTTCAACGACACAGATTTACACACACCTCAACACAACAAAACTCAAAGAAGTTTATGAAAGCGCTCATCCGAGGGAAACCGGCGACAATGGTGATGGATTGTAGAAACTGACGGGACAATGATTGAACATAAATAAAAAGGCCGCTTCTTGAAGCGGCCTTTTTTCATGCTCAATCTTGCCTTAATGTGATTCAGGTAAGTGGTTGCTCGTTAGTTATTTTCAGTGTTCGTATTATTGCCCCCGATATATTCCGGTACAAGCTCTTTGATTTTCTGAACTACCAGGCTGTGGTTCTGCGTTATGGCGATTGCCGCCAGCTCCTCTATATCTGAGCGGAGCTTGTCTTGGTCCTTTGGTATGTTCTTCCATATACCTATTTTAGGATGTCTTGTACTCTGCATATCTTCGCCTACTATCGAGAGTTCTTCGAAAAGCTTTTCGCCGGGTCTGGGGCCTGTAAAAAGCAATTCAATATCTTCTCCGGGCCTGAAACCGCTAAGAGTAATAAGTTCCCTGGCCAGATCCACAATTTTTACCGGCTCACCCATGTCCAGCACGAAGATTTCACCGCCTTTTCCCATTGTTGCCGCTTGAAGGACGAGCTGGCTTGCTTCGGGTATGGTCATAAAATACCGCTTCATTTCGGGATGTGTAACCGTCACCGGGCCGCCCTCGGCTATTTGCTTCCTGAAGATAGGAACGACCGAGCCGTCGGAGTCCAGGACGTTGCCGAACCTGACGGTCACAAAATGTGTTTTGCTCGTGCTGTTTAGGCTCTGGATATACATTTCTGCGATTCGCTTCGATGAACCCATTATGCTGGTTGGATTAACGGCTTTATCGGTACTTATCATTACAACATTAGCAGCGCCGTAGCGGTCTGCGGCGTCGGCGATGTTTTTTGTCCCTATAATGTTGTTTTTGATGGCTTCGCCGGGATTAAGCTCCATCAATGGTACATGCTTATGAGCGGCAGCGTGAATAACAACCTGCGGTTTATACTTTTCAAAAACTTCGTCCACGCGCGTCTTATCGGTGATATTGCAGATAATCGCTTGCATATTGACTGTAGGGAATTTCTTGTGCAATTCTCTCTCTATGTAGAACAGTGGATTTTCAGCCTGCTCAATAAGCAGAAGAAGCGCCGGCTTAAAGTTACATAACTGCCGGCACATTTCCGAACCGATGGAGCCGCCCGCGCCGGATACAAAAATCGTCTTACCCTGGACAAAAGCTTCGATTAAATCAAGGTCGAGCTGAACAGATTTTCGGCCGAGTAAGTCATTGATATCGACGTCTCGAATCTGGGAAACTCGGAACCTGCCCGAGGCAATGTCCGTAATTGACGGCACGGTACGGAAACGAATCTTGGTGCCTTCGCATACCTGTATCACTCGCCTGAGCTGCTGATGGCTTGCTGATGGCATTGCAATGGCGATTTCTTCGATGTTATGGTCTTCGCAGATTTTTGGCAGCTCTTCGACCTTTCCCATGACGGGTAAGCCGTGGATGTATATCCCTTCTTTGGCTGGGGTGTCGTCCACAAAACCAACGACCTCATACTCTGCAACGTCCATACGGTGAATTTCACGAAGCAGAGCTTCGCCTGCGTTGCCTGCGCCGATTATAAGAAAACGTTTCAATCGGCCGCCCTCGACGGTGCGAAACTCCTCATAGTACAGCCGTATTATCATTCGCAGCCCGCCGAGTATCAGGACTGTGGCAAACAAATCGGCCGTGAACACACCTTGCCGAACCTTATTTATATCACCTAAAGTTCGGCGAATCGGCCCGACATTAAACGCCAATGCATACCATAAAGCTACGATGATTAAAGTGCTGACAAGCGAAGCTCGCAGTATCCCCAGAAGGTCGGATATACCAACATAGCGCCACCAGCCGCGATATTGCTTGAAAAGACTGAATATTATCAGCTTGACGATAACAAAGAACGTCAGCAAAACAGGATACTGCATAACGAGCCAGCTCTCTGCGAATGGCTTATCGTCTGGTGTGAAGTCCATATCGTTTGCCACCAGAAAGGAAAACATCAGAGAAGCGGCGAAAGCGAGTAGATGTGCAAGGATAATCAGGAACTTGCGCAAGCGGAGCATTGTGGCAGGGGGAGCTGAAAGTTCGGCCAGGCTTTGGTGCTCGTTGTTAAACTGCATATTTGCGTTTGTTTCAGCCATATTGACTCAGCACTACTATTGTTCCCCTCTCTTTACTCACAGAATTACTACTCGGAGCATTAAATATTGAACATAAGGCAGTTATAAGTGCCTAAAGTTGATTTTTTTCAACTTTAGTTCACTTTAGCTCACTTTAGGCACTTTAGTTCACTTGCCGTTTGTGTTCAATATTCCTTGCTCTGCTTAATAAGTATAATAACAGTTTAAGCTTATGTCAAGAAATTCGCCGTTTCTCACTCAACACTGGGTGCCCGTCACGATTGTAGGTAGATTTTTCAGGCCTTCAACTCCAATTTTCCGTCAATAATAGCTATCA
>JAUWPZ010000008.1 GCA_030611315.1 Sedimentisphaerales bacterium | reverse complement strand
CAACTCCAATTTTCCGTCAATAATAGCTATCACCTCTCTGTCATTCCCGCGAAAGCGGGAATCCAAGCCTTAAAGCGACTATCGACATACGAATAAGTCCAAATACACAGGTTTTTTACCTACAAAGATGACGTGCACCCGGCAACACAGTTCAAGTAGTCACATCGTAGTTGACACTATCTTTCGGACCGAGCATTACCTTATCTTTCTTACCGCAAGATATGCTGGTTCCACAATTAGTTGGTTACAAAAGGCGATAGTTCGCGGAGCCTGGTGATTATTTGAGGCACTTTTTCGATGGTGTAATCGACACGGATGGAAGTTTTATTTTGTCGAAGGTCTTTTTGCCGGGCGCAGCTTTTTGTAAAACGGTCCCAAGATTGGACTGTCCATAACTTTAGCCATTTGGATTTCGTGTATTTTTTTATCGCGTATCCCTGGAAATTCGTTTGAAATTTGCTGCTGAATATCCCACTTCATTTTAACACAATCGAATTTTTTATTCTTCATCATTTCCGACCACCTCTTTCGGGGAATATATGCGAATCTCTTTGTATCCGGTCATCAGATTGACTGCCTGGTATCCACTTATTTTCTCATAGTGAACAATGTGCTTAAAATTCCAGCTAACAACAAAATCCACATCCGCCACAGATGCCGATGCGATATGTTCGGCATCAGCTTTATTTTCCGGCCCAACTATTCGGGCCTTTAAATACGCATCGCGCAGACTGGCGATTTCGTCGCTGAATTCGATTACCTCTACATTCTCCAACGGCAATTCAGTCAACACTCTTTGGACATAATCAGGCGCTCTTTCAAGTTCTCCAAGCGTTGTGGCCGAAATTATCAGCACGAACTTGCCTGCTTTTATGTCCGCGAAAAGCAACTTGCTTTCCTCGCGGAATTCATCGTCAAAACAACCGCCAAAAACTGAAGTATCTGCATAAATGCGAAACTGCTTCATCTTCTGGACCTGAAATAATAGGAAAATATGAAATAAACTCTACCCCAATATATTACTGCAAAAGGATTTCAAAAGCAATAAAAAATGCTGACAACTGAAGACAAAACCATCCTGGACGTGGATTTCTACATACTCAACTTGATACGAAAGGTGATAGTTCGCGGAGCCTGGTGATTATTTGAGGCACTTTTTCGATGGTGTAATCGACCTCTTCTTCGGTGTTGTACCTGCTTAAGCTGAATCGAATCGAGCCGTGTGCCGCCGTGAACGGAACGCCCATCGCCCGCAATACGTGGCTCGGCTCTAATGAGCCGGATGTGCACGCCGAGCCGCTGCTGGCGCAAATACCGTATCTGTCGAGCATAAGCAGAATCGCTTCGCCCTCGATATACTCGAAGCTGATATTGCTCGTATTGGGCAGGCGGTTTTCTTTATCGCCGTTGAGCCGGCAGTCGGGGCATTTCTCCATTATCGCTTTCTCAAGCTTATCGCGCAGGCGTTTGACCTTGTTGTTTTCTTCTTCGATATTCCTCGCCGCTAATTCACAGGCCTTGCCTAATCCGACTATTCCGGGAACATTTTCCGTCCCCGCTCTGCGTCCGCCCTCCTGATGACCGCCCAACATAAACGGCGACAGCCGCGTCCCCTTGCGGACGTAAAGGATACCCACCCCCTTCGGCGCGTGCAGCTTATGGCCGGAAAGACTCAGCAAATCAATACTGCTTTTCGATAGGTCAAGCGGCATCTTGCCCACCACCTGCACCGCGTCGGTATGGAATATCGCCCCTCTGCTCGTAACTATCTCAGCTATTTTCTCAATCGGAAATACCACGCCCGTCTCATTATTCGCGTACATAATCGAAACTAGCGCGGCGTCGTCATCGACTTGCCGTTCCAGTTCTTCCATATCGAGCCGGCCCTGTCCATCCACCCCCAGCTCCACGACTCTGTAGCCGCGATTTTCCAGCTCCCGGCAGACCGCCAGCACCGCCGGATGCTCGACCCTCGAAGTTATGACCTTGCGCTTATTCGGCGCCGCGGCCAGTGTGCCGTTGATAGCGGCGTTGTCGCTTTCGGTGCCGCAGCTTGTAAAAATAATCTCACTCGGCTCACAGCCGAGCAGCTCGGCCGCCTGCTCGCGGGCAAGACGGATTTTACGGCCCATCTGTCCGCCGAACGTATGCATGCTCGAAGGATTGCCGTAAAGCTCACAAAATAATGGCCTCATCTCCTCGGCGACTTCCTCTGCCACTTTTGTCGTGGCGTTATTGTCAAAATATATCGTTCTCATCATCTATCCCTTGTGATTATCCTGCTGCTTGGAAGATTCTTTGTCTTCTTCTACGAAAAGCTCCTCGCTGACAAATTCCCTCAGTCTGGCCTCGACCACGTCCCTCATTGTAAACTCCGCGAGGTTACATTGGGCGCACATCCCTCGAAATGCAACGATGACTTTATTGCCCTCGACGTCTATCAGCTCGATATTGCCCCCGTCCGCACGAAGGGCGGGCCTTATCTGCTCGTTTATTGTCTGCTGTATCAGCTTTATCTTCTGAATGTTTGTCAGTTTACCTCCGCGTCGAGGCGCCGGCGCCGGGACATATTCTATCTTGCCGCCCATTATTTTCTCTATTATCTTTTCTATCTCGCCCTTGCATCCGCCGCATCCGCCTCCCGCCTTGCAGTAATTTGTTACCTCCTCCACTGTCGTCAGGTGGTTCTCTCGTATTACCCGCTCGATTTCCTTGTCGGGTACGCCGAAACATGTGCAGACAATTTCGCCCTCCAGCTCATGTTTTTCTTTGCCGCCGCTTCGATAATTTTCGATTGCCGCCTCGAGCGCCTCTCTGCCCATGACCGAGCAGTGCATCTTTTGCTCCGGCAGACCGCCCAGGTAATCGGCGATATCTTTATTGGTTACTTTGGCGGCTTCTTCCAGAGGCAGACCTTTTATCATCTCGGTTAATACCGATGATGTCGCGATTGCGCTTGCGCAGCCGAAGGTTTTGAACTTCGCGTCTTTGATTTTGCCGGTCTCATCGAGTTTGAACGTTAGCTTCAGAGCGTCGCCGCAGGCCAAGGAGCCGACCTCGCCCACCCCGTCCGGCTCTTCTATTTCACCGGCGTTTCGCGGATTGAAAAAATGGTCTTTGAGTTTGTCCGTATATTCCCACATAATTCGTATCTCGTATTACATATCTCGTTCAATAAAATTTTCTGTTCGAAATTCGATATTCCTTGTTCGTCATTCAATATTCATATCTTCCTTTTTTGTTTAACAATACTCTTAGCCATCAACTCAACACTCAACACTCAGCACTGACTTTCAACGCATGTTGAAAGTCGTTTATTATATCGTCAATATGCTCTGTTCCCACAGAAATACGGATATAATCATCCGTAACGCCCGCCGCTAATTGTTCTTCTTCATCGAGTTGCTGATGTGTCGTGCTGGCCGGATGTATCACTAAGGTTTTACTGTCGCCGATGTTCGCAAGGTGACTGGCAAGCTTGACGTTGTTAATGAACTTGATCCCGGCTTTTTTGCCTCCCTTGATTCCGAATCCCAGAATGGCCCCCTGGCCGTCCGGCAGGTATTTCATGGCAAGGGCGTAGTCGGGGTGCGATTCCAGGCCGGGATAATTCACCCACGTAACTTCATCCTGTTTTTCGAGCCACTTTGCGAGTTGCAGTGCATTGGCGGAATGCCTGGGCATTCGCAAATGCAGCGTCTCGAGCCCCTGCAGGAAGAGAAACGCATTAAACGGCGACATACAGGAACCCATGTCGCGCAGGAATTGCGTCCTGGCCTTGATGATGTACGCCAGCTCACCGAACGACTCGACATACTTAACGCCGTGATAACTCGCATCCGGCTCAGTCAGTTCCGGATACCGCCCGTTGCTCCAGTCGAATTTACCCGAATCGACAATCGCTCCTCCGATGCTCGTGCCGTGTCCCCCGATAAACTTCGTGCAGCTATGGACCACGATGTCAATGCCGTGCTCGAAGGGCCTAAAGAGTATCGGCGTCGTCACGGTATTGTCGCAAATCACCGGCATGCCGTTTTTATGGGCGATGTCCGCTATTTTTTCATATTGCAGAATGTCGTTCTTCGGATTGCCCACCGTTTCCAGATAGAGCAGCCGCGTATTGTCCTTAATTGCTTCGGCGAAGTTCTCCGGCTCCTTGGGGTCAACGAACGTAACTTCGATACCAAGCTTGGGGAATGTTTGACCGAACAGCGTAACCGTCCCGCCGTACAGCGAATTCGACGATACGATATGACCGCCGGCGCCGCAAATGTTAAAGATACTCACGTAAATCGCCGACTGCCCCGAGCTAAACGCCAGGCCGCCCACTCCACCTTCCAGCGCCGCAAGACGTTTCTCGAATACGTCCGTCGTCGGATTCATCAGGCGAGTATAGATATTGCCGAACTCTTTAAGCGCAAACAAATTCGCCGCATGGTCCGTGTCCTTGAACACGTAGCTGGTCGTCTGATAAATCGGAACCGCTCTGCTCAATGTGTCCGAATCTGCTGCCTGGCCGGCGTGCAGAGCCAATGTCTCCAGGCGATAGTCCTTCTCTTTGTCCATTTCTGTAAAACCTCACCTTTAGTATGTAATTCCGTTACTTTGTACTCTTTGTTTCCACCATTCTATCCAGCGCTTTTTTCGCCCTCGTTCGTATATCTTGCGGCACTGTGATTTTGTATTGCATATCTTCCAGTGAGCCGATTATCTTGGCCGGAGAAATAAGTTTCATATTCGGACAGATTGACATGTCGCTCGCTGCTATAAACTCGGCTTCCGGATTCTGCTTCTTCAAAGTATGAATTATCCCCTTTTCGGTAGCTATTATGAACTGTTTTGCATCGCTTTTCCCGGCGAAACGAAGCATTTGGCCCGTACTAAGTATTTCATCCGAGATTTCTTTCACCGGCTCGGAGCATTCAGGATGCGCCATTACAATCGCATCCGGATACTTTGCTTTTGTTTCTTCGACTGCCTCTTTGCTTATTATCACGTGCGTCGCACAGTAGCCGGGCCAGAGCACAAGCTCCCTGCCCGTTTTTTCCATCGCGAATCGCCCTAAGTGCTGGTCCGGCACAAATATAATCTCCTTCTCGGCCGGTATTGATTCGACCACTTCGGCGGCGTTGGCGCTCGTGCAGCAATAATCACTCTCGGCCTTGACATCCGCCGTACTGTTCACATAACAAACCACCACCGCATCGGGATGTTTTTCTTTGAGCTTGCGAAGCTGCTTTGCGGTTATCATATCCGCCAGCGGGCAGCCGGCGTGTTTGTCGGGTAAAAGCACCGTCTTTTCCGGTGATAGAATAGCTGCGGTCTCGGCCATAAACCGGACTCCGCAAAACACGATTACTTCCGCATCGGTTTCCGACGCCCTTATGCTCAGCCCCAGAGAGTCCCCGCAGAAATCAGCCAGGTCCTGTATCTCGCCGGGCTGATAGTTGTGTGCGAGTATTACCGCCCTGCGAAGCTCCTTGAGCTTATTTATTTTTTCAAGTAGCTGCTCGTTCAAGAAACCTCCCGAATCAATTCTAATTTCAACTATTGATAATGGATTATTTCTTTTTTCCTTTTCCCTTTTCCCTTTTTACTTTTCCCTTTTTACTTTTTACTGTTCTTTTCCCGGGCCTTGTATAAACCAGCTCCGGCGCCGGCGTTGTAACGGTAACTCCCGCCGGTACCGATTCCTTTATCCAGATATTGCCGCCGATTACCGCGCCTTTCCCGACCACAATATCGCCTAATATCGTCGCCTCGGCATATATCGTAACGTTATCCTCTATCGTTGGATGTCTTTTACCGCCCTTTATTATCCTTCCCCGCTCGTCCTTGCGAAAACTCAGGGCGCCCAGTGTCGCTCCCTGATAAATTTTTACATTGTTCCCTATTACTGAAGTTTCACCTATTACCACGCCCGTGCCGTGGTCGATAAAGAAGTTCCTGCCTATCTTCGCCCCCGGATGTATGTCAATACCGGTTTTCGTATGTGCGCATTCGGCCATTATCCGTGGAATCAACGGC
This sequence comes from Sedimentisphaerales bacterium, assembly GCA_030611315.1. Lineage (GTDB taxonomy): Bacteria > Planctomycetota > Phycisphaerae > Sedimentisphaerales > Anaerobacaceae > JAUWPZ01. The sequence continues at coordinate 43,837 of JAUWPZ010000008.1, read as the reverse complement.
ACCTGTTCCAGGTACAGCTCGTGAGCGATACGATATGTCGCGATTGCTGTGATGCAGGGATAACTTATCACAATTTCTTCGTACGACTTTGCTGCCGGGTCCCCGTCGAAAGCCGCCTTGACGTCGCCTTTCAGAATCTTTCTGATATTCGGCAGCCGGCTCAAAAGATGTTGAGTAACATTCCGGGCCATTGTTCGGCAGTCGCACCCGTCGCATTTCTGTATTCTGCACTGGTATTGATAAGCTCGCTCTATTTGCCTGGAAAGCTCGCTGTAAATCTCGCACAGAATATCGCCAACGATGAAATTGATGTTCGATTTTGTAACGGTTCTTTTGCCCGTATGCCCCGGAAAAAGAACCTCGAAGAGCAAATCGAGAATCTCCAGTATCTTACCTCGGACGGGAAGATTCGAGGCGTCGATAAAATTTATGCCGGAATCGCCCTTGTAAGTCTCTGCAATTTCACTAACCAGACTTTCGATTTTTTTGCCGGTCAATCTTTTTTTTCGCATCGTCGGGGCCTCTTGCAAAAAAGCATTTCCTTTTGTTACGCAAACAATTCCGTAGATATATATCTTTCGCCCGTATCGGGTAGAATCACCACTATCGTTTTGCCTTCATTCTCTGCTCGGCCGGAAAGCTGTATCGCCGCCCACAGCGCAGCCCCTGAGCTTATTCCTGCCAATATCCCCTCTTTTGCGGCTAATTGACGCGCCGTCTCAATAGCGTCTTCGTTCGAGACTTGTATAATCTCGTCGATGAGTTCGACATTCAAGACGTTTGGCACAAACCCCGCCCCGATTCCTTGTATCTTATGAGGTCCGGGCTCGCCCCCGGAAAGTATGGGCGAATCTTTCGGCTCAACCGCCACTGTTTTCAGGTTCTTATTGCGTTGTTTGAGCACTTCACTGCATCCGGTCAACGTCCCTCCCGTCCCCACACCCGATACGAAAATGTCAACTTTACCATCACAGTCTATCCAGATTTCTTTTGCTGTGGTCTCTCTGTGAATTTGCGGATTGGCGGGGTTGTTGAATTGCTGCGGCATAAACGAATTAGACGTTTGGGCCGTGAGTTCCTCGGCTTTTTCCACGGCGCCGGTCATTCCACGGTCTGCCGGTGTCAGCACCAGCTCGGCCCCGAATAACAGCAGCAGTTTTCTCCTTTCAATGCTCATCGATTCCGGCATCGTCAATATCAATCGATAGCCCCTCGCAGCGCAAACGAAGGCGAGTCCTATGCCCGTATTACCGCTGGTCGGTTCGATTATGGTGGTCTCAGGCTTTATCAGCCCGTCCTTCTCCGCCGCTCCTATCATCGACAATGCTATCCTGTCCTTCACACTGCCGCACGGATTATATGATTCGAGCTTGGCCAGAATCGTCGCTTTTCCCGAGCCAAGCTTGTTGATTTGAACCAGCGGAGTATAACCTACTGTCGCCGTAATATCCTCGAATATGGCGCTCATAATGTCTCCCGTATTTTTCTATATCTGATAATCTAAGCTTTCTTTACCTTTTGCCCGGTCAACGAGGCCCTGAAGTGTTGTCGATTCCAGAACAGCTTTAACTGCATCCTGCACCTGCTTCCAGACTTCCCTGGCAACACAATCTGAAGCACGCAGGCAATAATCGTCGTTTTCAACACATTCGGATGTTATCACAGGTCCTTCCAAGCAGGTGAAAACATCACTAAGTTTAATCTTGTTTGCAGCTTTGGCAAGGATATATCCGCCTTTGGCCCCTCGAATACCTCGGACAAATCCTGCTACTTTAAGCGTAGCCATCAATTGCTCGAGATATTTAACGGACAATCCCTGACGCTTCGCGATGACTCTAAGCTGCAGCGGTCCGCCGTCCCTGTTTTCTGCAAGCTCCAATATGGCCCGTACCCCATATTTTGTTCGTGTCGAAAGTTTCATAGTCTGAATCTCTTATAAGCCCTACTATATTAGTAGTATATTATACGAAATTAGCGACCATTAGTGCAAAAAAACTTGATAGTATAGGAATTTGTTATTTTAGGCAATATAGCGAAGCCGGGTAGCTAAAAGTCCCCGGCGAAGCCGGGTTAAGTTCAAAATTGGCAGGATATTTAGAAAAAATTCCCACTAAATCCTCAGTTTTTAGCTTGTTTTAGTTATCAATCGACATATAAATCCACAAAAAAATAGTTTTTTACACCTCACTGCTTAATCTGCTTGAAAGTTTTTTCTCTATGTCTTATGATAGTTTATCTATTGTTGCGGTTATATTGGAAAAAGGGATGTTACGAATGACAAAGGCTTCCACAAAAAAAGTGGTGTTTATTTCTTCTTTTCTGCCAAGGAAGTGTGGTATTGCTACTTTCACATCCGACCTTATCAAAAATGTTGCCTCCGCCGCCAAAGGTGAATTCGAGCCGTTGGTGGTTACATTGCGCGCGGATAAAGACCTCAAATACGACGACCCCGTCAAATTCGAAATCCGACAGGATGTCAAAAGTGATTATATCTGTGCCGCGGATTTCATCAATTTCAGTCATGTTGACGTCGTCTCGGTACAGCACGAATTCGGCCTCTTTGGCGGCGAAGCCAGCGAGTATCTCAGCTTGTTGCTCAACAGGTTAAAGACTCCTGTGATAACAACCCTCCATACCGTCCTGGGTGACCCTGAGCCTGCTTATCACAAGTCATTAGTGGACCTCTGCAGCGCCTCTTATAAAGTAATCACTATGAACGAGCGGGGAGTCGGTATGCTGAGGGACATTTACGACATACCAACGAAAAAAATAGAGCTTATCTCACACGGCATACCGGATTTACCTTTCGTTGACAGCAACTACTACAAGCACAAATTCGGCATGGAAGGACGAAGAACTATTCTGACCTTCGGCCTGCTTAGCAAGAACAAAGGCATTGAGGTCATGCTCCGGGCCATGCCCGATATAATCAAGGCGGCCCCAAACGTCTTCTACATTGTCCTCGGAATGACACATCCCTCCGTATTAAAGAACGATGGCGAATCATACAGATTCAGCCTCCAGCACATGGTAAAAGACCTGGGACTCCAGGACCACGTAATCTTTCACAACAGGTTCGTTCACGACCAGGAGCTTCATAACTTCTTGTGCGCAGCAGATATTTACGTAACGCCGTATCTAAACGAAGAACAGTTGACCAGCGGGACCTTGTCCTTCGCCGTTGGAACCGGTAAAGCTGTTGTCTCGACTCCTTATTGGGCCGCTGTGGAACTGCTCGCAGATGGAAGGGGAAAACTCGTTGATTTCGGTAATTCCCAGCAAATCGCTGAACAAATCACCCAAATACTTCAGGATGATTCCCTCTTCTATTCGCTCAGAAGAAGAGCCTATGACTATGGCAGGTCCAGGACCTGGCGGAAAATCGGACAGGCATACTGGAAATTGCTGCACGCAAAGAAAATGCCTGTCCGCATTGCTGCCAAACCCCCGCTTTCTGCGGCAGAGACAATATCGAATATTGAAGTGCCTGAACCATCCCTGGCTCACCTGCAGAAGCTGACCGACGACACGGGCCTCTATCAGCACGCAAAGTTTACAATACCGAATCGAGAATTTGGTTACTGCACAGACGACAACGCAAGGGCCGTAATTGCGATGATAAAGTACTACACCCAGTACCCTGAACCGCAGGCCCTTGAGTTCCTCGATACGTACTTGTCTTTTATCCTGCATTCTCAGCAAAAAGACGGCTCCATCAGAAACTTCATGAATTTTGACAGGACCTGGGTCAAGAATGAGCCCGTAAGTGATGCCTTCGGCAGGGTGCTATGGGCATTAGGGACCGTAATGGCTAATCCGCTTTCGGCCTCGTATTTGTCGATTATCAAAGACTGCTTCGACAAATCCGTCGCTCACGTCGAAAAGCAGCATCCGAGAGGTATGGCCTATTCGATATTTGGTATGTCGGATTATCTCAAACAGTTCCCCGGAGCCAGTGACATCAAACGCTGGCTGGAAATAGCCGCCGATGGCCTCGTCGCTCAATACGAAGAAAATAGCTTGACGCATTGGCAGTGGTTCGAGGATGCCCTCACTTATGACAACGCTGTTTTGCCGCACGCACTGTTTGTCGCAGGCTTGACTTTCGACAATAAAAAATACATTGAAGTTGCACAAAAAACCTCGCAATTCCTTCTCGACAATACCTTCAATGGCGAGCATTTCAGCTTTATCGGCTGCAAAGGATTCTTCGAACGAGGCCAAACACGGGCCTCATTCGACCAGCAGCCTATCGAAGCTGCAAGCACGGTTATGATGTTAAGAGTTGCTTATGACGCCACCCACAACAACGATTTCCTGACACTTCAGAGAAAGGCATTTGATTGGTTCCTCGGAAAAAACGACTTGCGCATCGCCCTTTACGATTTCAAAACTAAAGGATGCTTCGATGCTCTGGTCTCTGACGGCATTAATCTCAACCAGGGCGCTGAGAGTATGCTCAGCTTTCTCTTAAGCTTGTTGGCAATAGTCGAGAGTTACCCTTTGGTTGACAAAATCCAGGCCGGCAAACCCGTTCCCTCCGAACAAATCAACCTTGTGGAGCAGATAACGAGGAAACTCGGACAGAAGAAAGATACATCTGCTGAATCTGAGAAAAGCAGGGTCGAAGAGCTTGCCTGATGCCATATACCCCCTTTTATGGCATCGTAGTACAAAATCTCACAACAGCCGGACCAACGACTCTTATTGTCCTTCCAGCAAGTTGGCGGTTGCCTCGGCTGACCACGTAATATCCCGGCCCAATCCCGACACAGTCTGGCAGCCAACTAATATGAAGACCACAAAAATCAAGGCAGCCAATAGAAACGCTCTTCTAATCATCTTCGAAAACTCCATTTTTTTGCTGATAAGCCGTCCTCATCAGCAAAATCTCAAGATATTTGTAGAAAACTCCAAATATCTCGATAATACTATATATACATGTATCCCTGCTGCCGGATACGCTATTATTATATTCGGCAGAACAGGGCAAAATTGTCGAACAAATATTGGATTATATGCAATTTGAGCACCCAAAGTGCCGCTATGAAAGTTGCCGGATTTAACGTTAATTCCCTGCGCGCCCGCCTGCCGATAGTGCTCGGTTGGCTCGAAAAGCATCAGCCTGATGTCCTTGCCCTGCAGGAAACCAAGGTTCAGGATATCGACTTCCCCGATGAAGCTTTTGAAAAAACCGGCTACGAATACGCCTTCAAAGGCCAGAAAAGCTATAATGGCGTGGCAATTTTCGCAAAAAGAAAAATCGAAGACGTCCAATGCGGCTTCGAAAACGACCCAAAAGACGCCTCCCGCCTCATAACAGCCGAAATTAACGGCATCGCCGTCGTAAATACTTACGTCCCCCAGGGATATTTACCAGAATCGGAGAAGTTCGATTACAAGCTCGAATGGTTCGACCGTCTGCTCCGCTTCTTCGATGACAATTTCAAGCCCACAGACCCTGTAATCTGGCTCGGAGACCTCAATATCGCACCTCTGCCCATCGACGTTTACGACCCTGATGCGCTCCTGGGCCACGTCTGTTACCATCCCGAAGTGCACAAAGCGCTGGATAAAATCCTCCAGTGGGGTTTTGTCGATGTTTTCAGAATGCACTGTAAAAGCCCCGAACAATATACATTCTGGGACTACAGGGCCAGAGGTTCTGTCAGGCGAAATCTTGGCTGGAGACTGGACCACATCATGGCCACCCGGCCCTTAGCCGAAAAGAGCACCGCAAGTTATATCGACAAAGAGCCTCGCCTTGCAGAAAGGCCGAGCGACCATACGCCTATTGTCGCCGAGTTTGACTGGCCGCCGCCCTCAAAAACCGCTCACTAAAATGAAAGGATATCACGACCACGGCCGATACATCGGCGTATGGATAAAAATGCTGAAAGACGCCCGAAACGCCGCCCAAAAACCTCGACCTTGATACCCAAAATCAATCCACGCATTCACGCATCTACGAACAACAAATTGAAATCTGGGATTTAAAATCTGAAATTTCTCGCCGCACTACGCAATACAACATACTTGTCCTGAGCGCAGTCGAACGGACGCAATACTCAATGCGAAAGACTGCCGAAGGAGGGAGTCGAACCCTCACCCTCTTGCGAGGACGGGATTTTGAATCCCGCGCGTCTGCCAGTTCCGCCACTTCGGCCGAATTAACTGTTTTTGGATTTATAGTGCTCACGATTGAAATTTCCCGTTTGTTCGCCTGCCCCATAGGGGCGGGCAACTTGTGCCACAGGTAGTAACCTTAAAACAATAATTTACAATCCCAATCGCGGGAATTTATTACCCTTAAGGGTATGCTTGTTGATTATTCACAATCCGAATGACTTTGTCAACAAAAAATCCCTTTGGATTGCGTCTCTCTCTCCATTCATCAGTAATCTATGATTACGATGTCTTCGGGAATTGCGACGACGTCGCGGTGTTTTGGGCCGAGGAGCTTTTTTATCTCGGTGCTGTGCTTGCCGGCCAGTTTCTTTAACTGAGAGCTGCTGAGGCTCGTTACGGCCTTGGCGTTGTCGTTTAGCATTACCACGTCGCCGGTCTCGAATGAGCCTTCAACCGAGACCACGCCGCTGGGCAGAAGGCTCTTGTGGTTTCGCAGAGCCCGCATCGCACCGGCGTCGATATTAATCGTCCCCGCCGGCGTGCTGTTGAGAATCCATCTCGAGCGGTTGCTCAGCTTCCTTTTCGGCATAAAAACCGTGCCGACCTCTTCGCCCGCGATAATCCGGCCGATGACGTTTTTCAATCTGCCGTTGGCTAAGACGATACGACAGCCGGCGTTGGAGGCTATCTTCACGGCCTCGAGCTTGGTCTTCATTCCGCCGGTCGCGTGGGCCGAGCCTTTGCCGCCGGCGTTTCGAACGATGTCAGCGGTTATCTCGAAAACCACCGCTCTCGGTTTGGCGTCGGCGAACTTCCGCGGGTTCTTATCGTAAAGGGCGTCGATATCGCTGAGCATAATCAGCACGTCGGCGTCGATTTTACTGGCGACAAGCGCGCTTAGTTTGTCGTTATCGCCGAAGGCCGTGCCGATTTCATCGGTGCTTACGCTGTCGTTCTCGTTGAGGATGGGCACGACGCCTATGCCCAGCAGCGTCTCGATGGAATTGCGAAGGTTCAGATACGTCTTTCTGTTGTTGAGGACCTCCGCGGTCAGCAGGACCTGTGCGACGGTAATGCCATATCGTAAGAATGATCTTCGCCACTCTGTCATCAGCAGCGGCTGGCCGATAGCAGCGCAGGCCTGCCGCATCTTCATCCCTCTGACCGGGCCGGTCTTGTCCAAACAGCCCGCGCCCATACCGATAGCGCCCGAGCTGACGATGACGACCTGCCTGCCGGCCTTGAGTAGGCTGCTTACCTGCCCGGCGATTCGGCGCACGTAGCTGGCGTCCACCCCTTCGCCTTTGGTCAGGATATTCGTGCCGATTTTTACTACTATTCGTTTTGTCTTGCCAAAATCCCGCATGGCTGCTCCTGATTCATTACCTTGTGCTTTGCAGAGATATAATAAGAGATTTCCTGAAACTATTCAAGAGCTTTTTAATTTCCTCATATCGTGGCAAAGTTATCAAAGGCCCCCAATGGAGTTTCCAGGTTGGATAATTCACGACAAAGCCGGCCTCTGAGTTATCGGCTGGCTTCTTTCCCGTATCGGAGGGGTCAGAATGATTAAATGGGGAGCATTGAAGTCTTGTCCTGCTTGACAACATCACAATGTGTGGTAGAGTGGGTGGGAGTATCTGGTGTGGTTTGGCTATATCTGGTTTTATGGAGTTTGAACAATGAAATACACCGTCTATTTTATTGCAATGCTGCTCCTATTGTCTGGATGTAGAGGGGACAGCCCTAATGCACAGCCAACACCTGACAGCCAAAAAGCACCGATTGGTGATACTGTGCCGGGAAAACCCTTCACTAATTCAATTGGCATGAAACTTGTCTATATCCCGCCTGGGGAGTTTATGATGGGAAGCAGAGACACCGTGGAAGAAGTTGCCCGCAAGAGTGGCGGCAAGAATACTTATTTTACTCATGAACATCCCCAACATCGAGGAAAGATAATCACCGGCTTTTTCATGGGTTCAACCGAAGTCACACAGGGTCAATACAGGGAGATCATGGGTCAGAATCCGAGTCACTTTAAGGGAGAAGATAATCCTGTTGAGACGGTATCGTGGAATGACGCAGTAAGGTTCTGCAAGAAGCTAAGTGAAAAGGAAGGGAAAACATACCGTTTGCCCACAGAAGCAGAATGGGAATATGCCTGTCGTGCTGGCACAACCACACCATTTTATACAGGCGAGACAATCAGCACAAATCAAGCTAATTACAATGGGGATTTTGCCTATGGAAATGGAACCAAAGGTGTCTATCGTAAGAGAACGATAGCTGTTGGCAGTTTTCCCCCGAATAATTTTGGACTGTATGACATGCAGGGCAACGTATGGGAGTGGTGTCAAGACTGGTATGGTAAGGGTTATTATGAGACAAGTCCCACTACTGACCCACAGGGACCCTCCGCAGGTGTCTATCGTCTGCTTCGTGGCGGGTCTTGGAGCATCTGCCCATGGAACTGCCGTTCGGCAAGTCGGTACTGGAATGTACCTTTCACTCGCAACGACTCCTTCGGATTTCGTCTTCTCCTGGACTTATAACCCTTTGAACTATGTTTTATTATAGGCAGTAGGATTCGGACCAGTCCAATAGGACAATCTCCCCCCTCACAATTGTCCAGGATTAGATATAACTTAAAGACTATTGGTGGTGAGACCTGTGGAGTGTGGTGTTAAAACTCCCCATTTCTCCCTACTCCCCCTATCGATAAAATCGATATTAGGAATCCTGCCCCGGTTGGTGCCCAATAAGCTAAAAACTACTTGTGTAGGGGTAGGGTTAGTCTGAGAAAAAAAGAATTCTTATTTGCCAGTAGTCCTACTTCCTACTGAGACAACGGAACAAACTCGTGTTTTGGAGGCAACTTGTCTTCCACATGCCACACTCGAAACCCCAATGGCCTTTTGTCAAAGTTCTTGCTGGTCGTTTCAGCACCAACCATCTGGATATCTTTGTAGTTATTTAGAGTTAGCTTGTGGGTGTGTCCATTTAGGACTGCAGCCACGTTATATTGATCATACAAACTCAAGAGTTCCCCGCGCTTGTCTAAAGGTAAATTCATATACTCATCTGCCTCATCGGCTCTTTTGCAGAATAGAGGGTAATGCCCAACAACGAAGACTTGTTGTCCTTTTTCGGAGGCAATCTTCAATCTTTCCTTTAGCCATACATCTTGTTTCTCAGATTCATTCTCCACCACTTCTTTCCATAGTTGTGTATTTACGAATATGAAGGTGGTTCCTTTGTGCTCAACTACGAAATAATCTTCACCTATTATTTTGCGGTAGCGATGTAATGACTCAGGGGTTGGTTTGTTGCCAATATCATGATTTCCTGGAACACAGTAACAGGGCATTTGTAAGGAACTCTTGATCTCCTTGAAATCGGAAAAAGATTTATCATTGGCATCATTAACAAGGTCTCCACAAATAACTACGAAATCTGGATTCAGATCATTAATTTGCGTTACAGCCTGCCTGAATGAATCTATGTCCCGTTGATAGTCAGAAAAGCCCAGTTGAGTATCACTTATCTGTACAAATGTGAAAGATTCGGTCTTGTCTGAAAACATTGTGCTTGAATTGCAGGATGTTAGAAGGACAGCTACTGTCAGACACGCAAGCAGGGCTATCATATAATTATAGAGTGCAAAGATTTTTTTATTCATGCTCTATCCGTTTATAATAAGCTTCAATATTCATTGGAACACTCTGTTTGTTGCTACCGACTCTCACTACTCATCAACATCTCTTGGCTCATATGCCTCACAAATAAACTCTTCTTCTCCCTGCTGATCAGCCCTTGTCAGATTACACAGGATTTCTTCTTCTCCCGGCTGTCCATCTTTCTTACAGGTGATGCATAGATCGGGCTTAGGGATTAGGTCAGGATTGATTTCTGTTCCATCATCATCAAAATATTTGGGTGTAGGGTCAGTCATATAGATATTTCTCCAGATAGTCAGAAAATCTAATATTATTGTAACAACTCTCTTGTTTATCTCCAGTCTATTGTGCCTATAATCCTGGAGAAGAATTAGACTATGGACTAGGAGAATTTGAATGAATCGAGGTGAGTTGTGATTTCCTATAAGGAAAAAACTCTATTTGTTTAGGTAGGGAAAAATTCCCTGTCGAAAAAGTCGAAATTCAGGAGTCCCATATTTTTAGATATACTGGGAATGTCATGTTAGATGGGTAGGGGTAGGGGCTACGACTTTTTACATTTTTCCCCTGTAGGAGAAACAGGAATGCAGGCATAACTTTTTTTGCCGAAGAAAAAAAAGATATATGTTCTCAGCAGGCAAGTAGGGAATAGTTTTCCTGCTCATCCCCCTCACGATTGTCCAGGATTAGATATAAATAAAAAACTATTGAGGAGGAGACCAATAGGACTAGTTTCCTAGTTTCTAATAAAATCAAAATGGAGTAGCTCCTGCTCTCGAGTGGTAGAAAATACCACTTGATTTTCTATAGTTCTTGCCCTGCTTGACAACATCACAATCTGTGGTAGAGTGGTGGGAGTATTGATATTGATGTCGAACGGTGAGAAGTCTGCTTTGCAAGTGTTTGAATGAGAAATATCCGACTAGCGAAAATCATTCTGAATAACCATCTATAACTATATAGAAAGGACCTTAAAGATGAGGCGTTCTAAAGAACTAAAAGTGATTTACATGATGATTTGTGCTTGTTTTGCTTTATGTGCTACTGGAAATACACAGGGGGGCAGGGATCAGGGGGCAGAGAGGCTGACGATTAAAGTGATGACCTATAATCTGAAGTTTGCCAGCCCTACATTTAAGCCCTCATGGTCGGTTCGCCGCAACTGGCAAGTTGATATGATTAACAAATACGGTCCGGACATCATTGGAACGCAGGAAGGCCTGAAGGAGCAGGTTGATTTTCTGATGGACAAACTGACTAAATATGTGGTTATCGGGGAGGGACGAAAAGGCGGTGATGACGACGAACATATGGCTATTTTCTTCAGGCGAGACCGGTTTCGTCTGCGTGAAATGGGCACTTTTCAGCTTTCTGAAACGCCGGAAATACTGGGCAGCGGACCGGAGATCAATCCTCGAATTGTAACCTGGGCACGCCTTGCCGTTATAAACCGGCCGGCTGATGGGAAAACCAGTCCCTACCCGGCCGACTACAGGGGCCATTGGGAAAACACCCAGGAGTTTTACGTATTCAATACACATTTCTTTACTGCCAGGAGCGGCTATGACCTGGCAAAACTAAACAGTGCCAAACTCATCCTGCAAAGAATCAATGCCTTCAATCGGTTCGGCGAATGGACAAAAGATCGGCCTGTTTTTCTGGTGGGCGATTTCAATGCAAGACCGGGAGGTGAAGTGCACAGAGCATTTGTCGGAGATGGAAAATCAGACAATCCTCTACTGCTCAAAGACAGTGCCCAGCAAGACAAGGGAATAGACTGGATCTTATACAAGGGAAATGTCAAAGTCCTAAGTTATGAGAAAATTGATTACAATGTTGACGGCCTCTATCCATCAGACCATAAGCCGATTTTGGCTGAATTTCAGTTTCTTGATAAATAACTAACTCAACTTCATATAAGGAGTCACAGAACATGAAGAAAGCAACTGTTATCCTCGTATCAACGATATTTATCGCCATTTGCAGCAGCACTGTTATCGCCAAACCTCCGAAAACTTGCCCGGCTAATGGTAAGCTGAAGATATTTATCCTGTCAGGCCAGTCAAACATGGTTGGTTTCGGTCAGCTGGCAGGTGGTCCAGGAACGATGGCGACATATCTCAAAAGCAATCCCAAAGACTACGGCCACTTAATGGATAATAACGGCAAACATGTTGTCCGGGACGATGTATGGATCGTGAACCTGTCTTACAAGCAACAAAAGGGCTGGCTTACTACTGGTTATGGAGCGGATGCTGCCCATATCGGTCCCGAATATGGTTTCGGTTTTATTGTGGGTGACTATTTTGAAGACCCGGTGCTGCTTATTAAATCCGCATGGGGCGGCAGGTCGCTGCATAGAAACTTTTTATCCCCAAGCTCGGCGAACTATCCAACACCTAAGGCAGATGGTGATACCGGGTTTCAATACTCAGAAATTCTTAGACATGTAAAAGAAATTACCGGCAATTTGAAAAAATACTATCCCAGTTATTCAGGTAAAGGATATGAAATAATCGGCTTTGGATGGCACCAGGGCTGGAATGACCGCATCAATCAAAATGCTGTAGATGTTTACGAAAAAAATATGGAGGACTTTATAAAGGATATCAGAAAGGATCTCGCTCTTGAAAAACTGCCGTTTGTAATCGCCAATACAGGTATGGGCGGATGGAACATTCCACCCACAGCCAGATACAAGAAAAAGGTCGAAAAATTGATGGCTGCCCAGCTAAACCTTGCCGACCCTCAAAAATATCCAGAATTTAAAGGTAACGTAAACGGCATTGAAACACGCGATTTTCAGAGGACGCGGGAAGAATCCCCTTCACGCCAGGATTATCATTGGTATCGCAATTGGGAAACCTTTTATCTGATAGGTAAAGGAATGGGAGACTCTATGGTTGACCTTCTGTCCCGCAATCCGATGCCCCGATCCCTCCAAACCTCACAATCCCCCAGGATTAAATATATTCTAAAAACTATTGAGGATGAGACCAATAGGACTAATTCTTCAATTTATCATAAAATTTAATAAATTTAAAATGGAGTGCGACAGTTCTTGCCTGCTTGACAACATCACAATCTGTGGTAGAGTATTCCTTCTATCAGTTATTGAGTTTAATATCTGAATGGTTATGCCTCTTAAGAACGAAATCAAAGACTTTGCATGCTCACAAGGTGCTGACTTGGTCGGAGTCGCCCGGGTAGAAATCTACTCCGATTATCTGGCCGAGGTTCGGGAACGCTCCAGGGAAACTGCAGCACAACTGGAAGATTATATGGTTCCTCGCAGCGAGACATCATTTTTCGAACGTCTTTCACAGCCTCGAGAAACATTGCCGGATGCCCAGGCAATAATCATACTGGGCGTGGGTGCTTACGACAAAAATGCAGTTTATACGAACCTGTGGAAACAACTCTGTGGCAAGACCGCACGGACTTACAGTTGCTATCCCGTGGTCAGGCAAATAGCCCGGAAAGTTGCCGATTTTATTGAAGAAAGTGGATACAAAGCAGTCCCGGGGCAGGACGTTCCTTTGAAGTTCGTGGCCGATCGCATTGGACTCGGTGCTTATGGCAAGAACGGACTTTTACTGACAGAACAATGCGGTTCGTATGTTGGGTTCCGTAGTGTTGTCACTGACATGCCTGTTGCCCCTGACAGATTCGAAAAAATGACACCGCCCTGTGAGGACTGTGAGGTCTGTCTCCAGGCCTGCCCGACTCGCGCCTTGTATGCTCCTTATAAAGTGAATCCGAGGCTTTGTATTAACCCTCTCACCCGAAAACAGAAATATATACAACCGGAACTTCGTTTGAAGATGCAGAACTGGATATGTGGATGTGATATCTGCCAGGAGGTGTGTCCGGTTAATAGAAAACTCGTTGCTCGGGACGCTGACCCTCGTTCCGGTTTCGACTCACTGCATCATGCCAGCCACAAGTATCTTGACAACATCGAGAGAAATCCTCTTCTCACAGATATCCTCGGCGAAGCATACCCTGATGTGATTAGGAGAAATGCAGCAATCGCATTGGCAAATATAGGCAAAGGAAGGGCCGAAGCTCTGGAAGCACTGAAGACATCCCTCGCTAGCGCAAAGGGCGAGTTAAGGCAGTATTATCTTTGGGCAATCAGCACCTTACAGGATACGCCAAATGCTCCGGATTGATCCGAGTACTTGCCAGGAGCGCTGAAAGAGGCTCTTGTAGTTTCTCTGTCGTGCCACTGATTTTCCATCGTCTAATCAGCTTTCCTCTTGCTGTCGTGCCTCATATTAGTGGGCATGTTCTATCTCTCATCTGAGCTTCATACACCTTTGCCTGAACCAGTGCCACTACTTTCTACTCCAATCCCCTCTTTTGCGCCAATTCGTTCACCAACAGGCGAATAGTATCTCCCCCGCACACCTGCTTCAGAATTGTCCAGGATTAGTTCTAATCTAAAAACTATTGATGATGAGACCTGTGGGGCTAGTTCTTGTTTTTCTTTTCTAATATATATCAGGATTTAATATAAGTGGGATATTTTTTGCCCTGCTTGACAACATCACAATCTGTGGTAGAGTGGTTGGGAGTTTCCCCAAAAAGTTCATTGCTTTTGCCCTGCCTGGTGCTTACAATTCGAGGATATGTATTATAGACAGGCTGTAGTAATACTGAAAATGCTTTATTTGCCATGAAACCTGGCACAGCGTGACAGATTTGGTAAAAGTACTGAAAGGAAATTTTCATGGGAAGACGTAGAGATAGACTCGATAAAAGACGAGAAAAACAAAATAAAACGCGTAGTGCCAATTCCCATCGTAAGTCAAGAGAGCGTGCACGCAAAGCCGCAGCAAGTGCCCCCCAACTTGGCTGAAATTGCCACTATTTGGGATAAATTACCAGCAGCTATCCGTTCGGCGATTATAACTACCAATGTTAAATACCTTGCCATATTACATCTAATTCGGATTTCCCATTTAGCTTCATTTTCGGTGATCCTACACGGTTCGGCACTCTTCTTGAAGCACTCCTGGACAATTCAAGTTCTATAATACCAAAACTTTCATCTCAATTCCAACAACTTTCCCAAGCTCTGTCCATTAGTGTCTATGAAAGTTTTAAGGCATCCCGGTTTTTGGACTATTGATAGGCTTGTGTGGCAGCCTCAAGTTCGTAGAACTTGGGGATGGCTCAAAGCACACGAACCTCTTGGTGCCTATGGAACAGACAACTCTATCATCCCCAAGCTAACGCTTGAGGCTGCCACACGAACGCCAGGATATTTTCACACACACGTCCATTACCATCCATCTAAACACCGCACTATTCTGCCTATTCCACATAGCACTGCTCCCAAATGCTCTGTATAGAATACCACCCTATCCCACCAGGAGCAAGATGTCTATTTTATTGAGCAACAGGAATGCAGGCATATCTTTTTTGCCGCAGAAAAAAAATATCAGTCCAGTAGGCAAGTAGGGAGTAGTATCACCACAGCCCCCTCACAATTGTCCAGTATTAGATATAATCTAATAACTATTGGTGGTGAGACCTGTGGGGCTAATTTTTCAATTTATAATAAATTTAGAATGTAGGAGGGACAGTCTTGCCCTGCTTGACAACATCAGAATCTGTGGTAAAGTGGGGGAGAGTTTAGGTAATGTAAATCATATCCCAAGAATATTGAAACGAAAGGAGTCATACGATGGCAAAGAAGAAACCTGTCAAAGGTATATGGACCAAGGCTGAAATCACACTACTCAAGAAGATGTTTCCCAACAATGTGACAGCTAAAGTAGCAGCTAAGCTCGGAAGACCCATAGATAATGTGAAAAAGAAAGCGTACAGGATGGGGCTGAAGAAGACGAAGAAGCACCTCAAGAGCATTGGGCTGGCATAGGTGAGTAACGAGCCGTTATCTTTTTTTCCCGAAAAAAAAAAGATATGTGTTCTCAGTAGGTAAGTAGGGACTATCTCCCCTACACACCCCTCAGAATTGTCCAGAATCCATTCTATTCTAAAAACTATTGATGGTTAGACCTGTGGGGTGGGTTATTGTTTTTCTTTTATTAGAATCTAAATGGGGCAATAGAGATGCCGTTATTCTTTCTCCTCAGAAACCAGAAATGGTGACCAGGAAGTAGCCCCATCCATGGCAGGATTATTTGTCAAATTCTTCTGCTCAGTTCCATCTGCATTCATAACATAAATCTCATAATTGCCATCTCTATTTGAATAAAAAGCTATCTTTTTTCCATCTGGAGACCAAGAAGGCATCGAATCAACAGCAGGATTATTTGTCAATCTTTTCTGATTGCTTCCATCAGCATTCATACTGTAAACTTCAAAATTTCCATCTCTATATGAAACAAAAGCTATCTTTTTTACATCAGGAGACCAAGAAGGATGTCCATCAACAACAGGATTGTTTGTTAAATTTTCCAAGCCGCTCCCATCAGCATTCATGATATAAATTTCGGAATTTCCATCTCTGACCGAAGAAAAGGCTATCTTCTTTCCATCAGGTGACCAAGAAGGATGTCCATCCTCAGCAGGGTTATCCGTCAACCTTCTCTGCCCACTCCCATCTGCATTCATAACATAAATCTCCCTCTTCACACCTCTCCATGAAGAAAAAACTATCTTCTTTCCGTCTGGGGACCAGGAAGGATCTCCATCCTCAACAGGGCTATTTGTCACGTTTCTCTGCTCACTTCCATTGGCATTCATCACATAAACTTCCCAATTCCCATCTCTCCTTGACCTGAAAGCTATCTTCTTGCCGTCAGGAGACCAAGAAGGAGTGTCATCACGAGCAGGATTGTTTGTCAACCTTTTCTGCTCACTCCCATCTGCATTCATAACATAAATCTCTTCATTTCCATCTCTTCTTGAAATAAAAGCTATCTTAGTTTGTTTGTATAATTTTTGTTCTAAAGAAGCTGGCTCTGTTGGTAACATATCTTCTCTTGCAGGTTCTTGCTCAACTGACTCTGCTGGTGCAGTGTCCTGCCTCACAGATTCTCTCTTCTTACAACTACACAAACCAATCCCTATTATCACAGCTATAACAACAGCTAATGTAGTTAGATATCTCGATCTCATTTCTTTCTCTTTTCCCTAAATTTCAGAAGGCAAAGATGATAGACAAAAAGGATGTCAGACTGCCTTCTTGATTATAATAATACTATCTCAACAATTGAGAATATATCACTACTTTCCATTAGGAGCAAGGACAATACAATTGTCATAATTTCCTATTGTTCCAGCATAGTTACCCTACACACCTACCTCACAATTGTCCAGGATTAAACCTATTCTATAAACTATTGATGATGAGACCTGTAGGACTAATTTTTCAATTTATAATAAAATTTACAATGTAGGGGGGATAATTTTGCCCTGCTTGTTTGCCAAGAGTAGCCGAAATGAGCTTCGAAAAATAATTATTCGAGACAAAAGCCGCTGTTGGCTTGAGCCTCAACAGTATTTCAGACAAGCCGCCTAAAGGCGTGTTTTTAGAGTGGACTCTTTTATAGAAATCCCCCGGGTAGCCCGGATAGCCTCCCGGATTGTCAGTATTAGCATTTATTGAGATGAAGATGTGGTAATTGGCTTTCGGCAATCCGTAAATCTTAAAATGGCCTTTATTGTATTCGGTTCTTGGTTTTATGCTTCTTTGACCAGTATCTAAATTGTTAAAAGAAAAGACAGGCTCAATTGAGGTGAACGCTTCAATTAGGTGGCCTTCGAGTCGCAGATTACCCTCCAAAACAGGTTCACCCCACAGAGCAGGTTCACCCCGCGGACTTTTTTCAAAGCTACATCCAACAGAGGAAACGGTTATTGACGCCATAACAACTGCCAGTATCATTCTTCCTGCTTTTCCGAAATTCCTCATTTCAGACCTCCTATTGATTTGATCTGACATTTCCGTATCAAGCGCCTGGCTGCGCAACCAGGGTTTCCAATTCCACGATAATATCAAAATCTTCCTCGAATTGAATTCTCTTTTGTAAGCGTTCACGCGGCAAAACGCCATTTGGGCTTCATTAAAGCAGTTTCTGTTATCAAGTCAATACCATTTTTAATATTTTTTAGCTTTTTTAGCAAATTTTTGACCAAACAGTTACTCAAATCGGCCATAACAGCCGAAAATTGGCATATTTACTGGGTGAACGCTTACTCTCTTTTTACAAATCTTGTACCCAGATTCCTCCAAAATCTGCTGTATATTGACTGCCTGAGCAAAGCAACGATGCTTTGCTCAGTGTTTCTGTCGCTTCGGGCCGAAAGTTTTTGCTGGAAAGCCTGGTTAAGTGCTGAGGTTGTCCCTTCAGCAGGACTAATCAGCTTTTGAGGGTCTGGACCGTTATCCCGACTTTCTTCGCTGCGTAAGACACCTCTCGAGTGTAGTCGCCGTAGGCCAGCATGCAATGAAAACCTCTTAGGTTCTGCAGCACATCGTGTGTATCAGCGTCAAGTTCAACTTCCACCTGCGCTCGGCACGTGGGCAGCCAGGGCGTGCCGACGATTTTGCCTGTGAGCGCCAGCCAATTCTTGGCTCCGAAGTCCGGTTTGATAATCGTTAAAATCTGACCTTTGCGGAACGCCACATGGGTTGCAGCGCCATGGTCCGATTCGTAGTGCGTGACGATCTCAACTGGCTCTAAAGACTTTCCATCCATCCTGCGCGGCGCTGTACAGTGAGCGAACACCATGTGACCTTTGTGCGGATAGGTCGGGTTGCAAAGGTATGTCGGCTTGCCGCATATGTAGTGCATGAGAATACCGGATGGTATAACGACGAAATCGCCTTCACAGTACGCCATATGCCCGGAGTCGTTAATAAGTGTAAGAGTGAGGCAAGGCATGATGCCGGCATAACTGCCCATGCAGCCTCTGACCGTTACCGCAAAAGCCTCCGATTTCGCCATTAGGTCGTGAAAGAGTTTCCTGAGAAGAAATGCCTCCGTCACGGCCTCCTCGGTTGTGCTAAGAGTAACACGGCCTTTGTTGAGATATTTCTTGCCTTCCCGGTTGCATCGAGCCATTAGCTCAGGATTTTTCCGAGCCGCTTCAATCATCGAGTTCAGCTCTGGTATCGGAACCGTCACCATATCGAGCCCGAAGCGCTCGCGAGCCAACTCCGGAGCTTTGGGACAGGACCACCCCCCTGGTCCCCCTATACAAATTATCCGGCGGCCGAGGGTGTTCTTTAAACCATAGAGCGCCCGCAACCGCCAGAGTATCTCCTCGTCGTCATCCACAGCCACGTCATTGAAATCTACGCTGGGCTGGCTTAAATTGTCAGTGTGGCTTCGCAAGAACCTAGAGTGGACAATCTCGTCCCATAAGTAATATGGTTTCGAGTGCTTCCTGACGAAAATGATCATCCACTTGTCCAGGCCGGCAAGCGCGTTGAGTATGTCCGTCCAGCCGCCGGCTGCATACACCAGTAAAACGTCGGTTTCGATAGTTTTGAGCGTGCTGACTTGCTGCTTATTGGTGACCATCACCGGGGGTAATGCCCGTACTCCGAAGTCGGCCAACCTGCAAAGCTCATTCAATTCCCGGGCGATGCGAGCCGCTTCCTTCTTCGCAGCCTCCTCGGTCTGCACGCCACCCCAATTTCGCCAACTCCTGCGTTCCCGGCGATGGGAAACGTTATACATAAGCACAGGCTGCACAACGAGCTGCTTGGCGCCAAGGCGCATGTTGAGAGCCTGGGCATCCCTTATCCGGCCCCCTGCAAGAGTTGCATCTCGTTGCAACGAGCAGCCCGCGGTTGCCACAGTCAGACCCACAGCCGCACCCAGGCCCAGGGTCCTCATAAAATCCCGTCGATTAAAGTTATGATTCATCGTTAAACCCCTTTCTGCTAATCCTTGTCAACATAAACTTACCGTTAGAGAATTCCTGTATTTGCACAGGCAGTATAACCGCCATTCAGCATATAAAAAAGAAAAACTTTCATTTTCTGGGTGCGACCAGATTTTCTGGCGGGGCGATTTCTTTGTGTCATGCTGATCGCAGCAAGGCGAAGCGAAGCATCTGGCCATAGAATGAGATGTTACTGACCGAACAAAGGAAACTCTCAGTCCGAAAGCCAGATGCTTCACTTTGTTCAGCATGACAAACCGGCGCAATACATTACTATCATTAAGGTTACAGTGTGCCGGAAAAATTAGCCACACCCCATTTTCGCAAATATGGCGCGAAGAAATTTAGAATTGAGAATTAAGAATGCCGAAGTAGAAAATGGGACAGGGATAACAGGAGACCGGGATAACGGGAGACCGGGAGAGCAGGAGAGCAGGAGAACAGGAGAGCAGGGGGGTAGTTTTGATTTTCGATTGTTCGAAAACGAACAAAACCCGGCGTACTTTTCGAGTTGACGACCCCCACCACAGGGGTAGGGGTTAAACGAGGGATGGATGGGGGTTGACTTGGGATTGAGGAGGGGCTACAATCGCTTTTTGCGACAATCGAGTATCGAGAATGACAAGTCGAGGTTTGAAAATGGCAAAGATTAACGAGAACTTCCTGAAATTGCAGGCGGGGTATCTGTTCCCTGAGATAGGGCGGAGGAAACGGGCTTTTGAAGCGGCGAATCCCGACGCTGAAATAATCAGTATGGGGATAGGGGACGTTACGCAGCCTTTGGCGCCGGCGGTTATCGAGGCAATGAAAAAGGCGGTCGATGAGATGGGGCGAGCGGAGAGCTTCCGCGGCTATGATGACGGCGGGACAGGATACGGGTTTCTAAAGCAGGCCATCAGCGAGAACGACTATAAGGGGCGCGGGGTCGATATCGAACTCGATGAAATCTTTATCAGCGACGGGGCAAAGTGCGATATCGGCAATATGCAGGAGATATTCGGCTTAGATAACGTTATAGCCGTGGCTGACCCGGTCTATCCGGTTTATGTCGATACGAACGTTATGGCGGGCCGGACCGGTGGGCCGGATGAAGAAGGCAGCTACGAGGGAATTGTATATATGCCGTGTACCGAGGAGAATAATTTCGTACCCGAACCGCCCGATGAAAAGGTCGATTTGATTTACCTGTGTTTTCCGAATAATCCGACGGGGGCCGTAGCGACGAAAGCGCAGTTGGCCGAGTGGGTCGATTACGCCCGCGACAACGAGGCGATAATTTTCTTCGACGCCGCTTACGAGGCCTTTATCTCTGACCCGGACATACCGCATTCCATTTACGAAATAGATGGGGCAAAGGAATGCGCGATTGAGTTCCGCAGCTTCTCGAAGACGGCGGGATTTACCGGAGTTAGATGCGCATTTAGCGTGGTGCCGAAGCAGTTGATAGCCTACGCGAAAGGCCGAGACCCGGTCGAAGTCAATCCGATATGGGGCAGAAGGCACTGCACGAAGTTTAACGGCGTCTCCTATGTTACCCAGGCCGGCGCCGCAGCGGTTTACTGTGCCGAGGGCAAAGAGCAGGTCCGCAGCACAATCGATATTTATATGGCCAACGCCCGGCTTATCTGCGAAACGCTCAGGTCTCTCGGCTACATAGTGTACGGCGGAGTAAATGCGCCGTATATATGGCTCAAGACGCCCGATGGAGTAACTTCCTGGGGATTTTTCGATATGCTGCTGAATAAGGCCCACGTGGTGGGTACTCCCGGGGCGGGCTTCGGCTCGGCCGGTGAAGGTTATTTCCGGCTGACGGCCTTTGGCACGCCGGAAGATGTAAAAGAGGCCCTGTTGCGAATAACGAATAATCTTTAGATAGCCAAAAGGGGCAAAGGTTCAAAGGGGCAAAGGTTCAAAGAAGAGTTCGTCACTAATTATCAATTACCAATAACCAGTTACCAATAAATGGCAGAGCAGACAACGGCATATATCGGGCTTGGGAGTAACTTAGGGGATAGGAGCGTGTATATAAACAGCGCGCTTAAGATACTCGGCGATGTGGAGGGCGTGCGGGTAGCAGGGGTCAGTGAGATGATAGAAACTGCTGCTCTGGGCGGTGCGGACCAGGGAGATTATCTCAACGCCGTCGCCGAGATAACCACGACGCTGAGTGCAGAAGCTCTGCTCAAGAGCCTGGAGGCAATCGAAAACTCGCTCGGCAGGATGCGAGATAAAAAATGGGGACCGAGGACTATTGATTTGGATATTTTGCTTTTCGGCGCAGAGGTGATAAATCTCCCGGATTTGACCGTCCCGCATCCGCAGATGCACCTTCGCTTGTTTGTCCTGAAGGGCCTGTGCGAATTAAATGCCGCTTTTGTGCACCCTGTCATCAAAAAGCCCGTCAGTGAACTAACGGCGAGATTGAACGGCTGCGATTTTGTCCTGCATCCAGAGAAACCGCAGCTCATATCTGTCGCGGGCATAATCGGGGTCGGGAAAACCACCTTAGCCGGGAAACTGGCCAAGCTGCTCAACTGCGATATAATGCTCGAGCCATACGATACGAATCCCTTTATGCCGGAGGTATATGCGGGCAATAAGGCGCTGGCCCTCGATTCACAGTTATATTTTCTGACCGGCAGAAAGGAGCAGTTAAACATCGCCTCGTTAAGACCCGGCCGGCTTGTAATCACCGATTACATCTTTGAGAAGGAGCTTATCTATGCCCGGCGGCTCCTGAACGCTCAGCAGTTGACATTGTACCGCAGCATTCACGACCCCATTGCCGCCAACATCACTGAGCCGGTGCTGGCCATATACCTGCAGGATTCGCCGGAGAATTGCCTCGAACGCATCCACGACCGCAACCGTCCTTATGAGCAGCGGATTGAAACCGACTTCCTCGAAGGGCTCAGCGCCGACTATGACAAACTTTTCGCTGACTGGAAAAGCTGCCCTCTTATTCGGCTTTGCGCGGCGGAACTTGATTACAGCGGAGAAGCTGATGCCAGCCGCCTGGCGAATCAGTTAAAATGTTATGCCGCAGTGCGGTCAACTGAATTGGCCGGTAATGCTTGGCCGGTACAGAGGGTTTGAAATGGAAGTTGCCCGGACAATCAAGTCGGTTAGAGAATTCGTAAAAGCCGCCCGAAGCAAAGGCAAAAAAATAGGCCTGGCGCCCACAATGGGCGCGCTGCATATCGGGCATATTTCCTTAATTGAAGCAGCCGTGAAAGAGTGCGATTTTGTCGTGGTCAGTATTTTTGTCAATCCCGCGCAGTTCGGTCCCGGCGAGGATTTCCAGGAATATCCCCGGCCATTCGAAGCAGATTTGGAAATTTGCCGAAAGGCCGGGGTCGATGTCGTCTTTGCTCCGGGGCCGGAGCAGATGTACCGAACGGAGAATCTGACCTGGGTGAGCGTTGAAAAATTGACCGAGGGGCTGTGCGGCCGTTCCCGTCCGACGCACTTTCGCGGAGTTACGACCGTCTGCACGAAATTATTTAATATCGTGGCTCCTGATACGGCATTTTTCGGGCAAAAGGACGCCCAGCAGGCGATTGTTATCAAGCGAATGGCCGCCGATTTGAATATGCCGCTGGAAATTGTCATTTGCCCGACCGTCCGTGAGCCTGGCGGCCTGGCGGTCAGCAGCAGAAACCAGTATTTGAACGAAAAAGAGAAAAAAGACGCGACTTTTATCTATAAATCGCTTCAACAGTGCCAACAACTGATTCGGGACGGTGTTACGCAGAGCGATGCGATTATCAGCGAGATGCGAAAAATCCTCCGGCAGGCCTCTTCAATCGAAGAAATCGAATATATAAGCGTCGTTGACGCCGAGACGCTCCAGGATGTCGAGAAGGTTGAGGGGGCGGTCCTTGTCGCCGTCGCCGTCAAAATTGGCCCGTCTCGGCTAATCGACAACATTCTGCTGGATACAAGCAAAGAATAATGTATAATTGAAATTATATTTGTCATGAAACAGTTTAAAATCGTTGTAGAAAAGCACTTCAGAAAAGAGGTGGCAAATTATGAATGACCGAATTGTTATTGACCCGGATATACAACACGGTAAACCCGTCATCAAGGGAACAAGAGTTCCTGTTACGCGTGTTATCGGCGGACTCGCAGGCGGTATGACAAAGCAAGAGGTTATGCGAGAGTATGAGGTCAGTGAGCAGGATATTCGAGCCGCTCTAAACTATGCTGGTGAACTTATCGAGGAGGAGGAGTTTCATCCTCTTCCGAAAATAAGGTAAAATTATGCAATTTTTTATTGATGAGGATTTACCCCGTTCGACCGGTGATCTATTGCGGCGCTATGGGCACGAAGCATTTGATGTGCGTGAGATCGGTATGCGTGGGGCAAAGGACTTACAAATTGCTCGCTATGCTCAAAATAAAGGATTATGTTTAGTAACAGGTGATTTTGACTTTTCGGATATTCGTAACTATCCACCTGGGCAATATGCGGGAATTGTTGTTCTATGTATTCCGAGGGATGCGACAGCTAATTTTATTCTCAACCTGCTCGAAGGCTTTCTGGAGCAAGACAAATTGATTTCAGAGTTGCCCGGTAAATTGGCGATTGTCGAGCCTGGTCGAGTTAGAATCCGAAGGGACTAACGATGGGGTCCACTCAATTGTATGGACTTCAAGTTACTCAGGGAGTGCAAAAAGTGAAAACGATTACTTTATTCAAAGAACACGATG
This sequence comes from Sedimentisphaerales bacterium, assembly GCA_030611315.1. Lineage (GTDB taxonomy): Bacteria > Planctomycetota > Phycisphaerae > Sedimentisphaerales > Anaerobacaceae > JAUWPZ01. Next base: position 19,439 of record JAUWPZ010000008.1, on the reverse strand, counting down.
TACCTGTTGACATGGAAGCTATTGTGGGGAACTTAAATGCGATTTGTAAAACAGACACTTTCAAAAAGGGCAAATCACGTTTCTCTGTAAAAAGTGACGTTGTGCAATATCCAGCATCCTATAGAAATCTCAGCAGCACAATCAGAAGAGAAGCTAAAAACGACTTGTTCTCCTTCCTCATGACCAATAAACAATACTACAATAATTATTTTTTCGAATCACACGGAAATTTGGCCATCTTATCATTCTATGGCTGGGATTACTTGACTAAATTGTCACGGAACAATGGTTTAGTTTTGTTCATAGCAGACTTTTTGGCATTAGAAATAGATGGTACGTATCGTCACCAGGATACAACAGGATGCATTTATGACTTTCTGTGGGATAAGACTGGCATTGATGCTGGAATGCGGTCATCATTCATTTGTCCAAGGTGTTTAACTCGGATAAGCACAAAGAAACTATCGAAATTGCAAAGGGATTTACTTGTAGATTTAAATCAGATTCTAAATGTTCTCGGTGCCGCCTCAAAATGGAATTTGGATATTGTAGAGTATTGGAACACGTCTGACACGGCTCAGAAACAAGAGAAAGTGAAAGACGAGCAAGTTCTTCCTCAACTCGACTTCATTCCAGACAAAGACGAAGAAGGTTATATAAATGTTTATCGAGAAGCTATAAAAGAACTCTGTAAGAATTACCTAGAATTGACAAATGAACCTTTACCCCCTAACAAAAAGGGAAAAATATTCGAACAGTTTGCACGTCATTTCTTTGGATTAATAAAGGGGTGGAAAATAATCGAATGTAATGCAAACTTGAAAGATTGTGAGATCGATATCATTTATGATATTTCGGAAGGACCAGAGCCTCTCAAATCAAAACTTGGCGACAACATTTATGTAGAGTGCAAGAATAGAATAGATAAATCGGATTCCCGTGACATCAGCCAATTTCTGGTCAATCTTAAGAGTAGAGGACTGAAGGCTGGCATATTTTTCTCATATAATGGCATAACTGGTTACAGTCCTGATAATTGGCGAAATGTTGACGCTGCATACAAAAGGATAATTGATTTTTGCAGACAGGAGAGAACATATGCTCTACCGATGGTATCTCGAGATATTGAATTGATCAGAAACGGAGGGGATTTAGTAGAACATATTTTGGAAATGTTTAATAGATTCATTCGGATATAATTATTCGTGCGGTGCACGAAACAGCTATAGAAAAACTAAAGAGGTTAGCAAATTATGAGAGAAATCTTATCTTTTTCTGAGATCAAGGAACGGTTTGATTCGGAGTGGGTTCTTATCGGAGACCCTGAAACTAATGATGACTTTAACGTCAAGCAGGGCGTAGTATTGTGGCACAGTAAGGATAGAGATGAAGTGTATAGAAAGGCCAGAGAGTTACGCCCAAATCACTCTGCTATTCTATACACAGGCAAATTACCTGATGATGTGGCAGTTGTATTATGTTAGTAAAGGTATTAAAAAGCAAGCTGCATCGTGCACGCGTTACTGAGTGCAAGCTGCACTATGCGGGCAGTATCGCGATTGACTCGGCGCTTATGGAGGCGGTCGGAATCGTTCCTTACGAATCGGTTTTGGTGGCCGATTTGGACACCGGCAATCGGCTGGAAACGTACGCCGTACCCGCTGAGGCCGACTCCGGGCGGGTCGAGGTACTCGGCGCCGCCGCTCGCCTGGTCAACCCCAAGGACATTATCATTATTCTTAGTTTCGCATTCTGCACGGCCGATGAAGCCGCCAAACTAAAGCCGAAAGTAGTCGTGCTTGACGAAAATAATAAAATAATAGAGCGTATCTCGTGAAGCGTGTCTCGTTCAAGATACGAGATGCTCACCTTGACTGACTTTTAAACTGTCATGCTGAGCGCAGCGAAGCATCTGGCCTTAGGGTAGGATTTTGGCCGATTGCGAGCGTGAGATTCTTCGCTTCGCTCAGAATGACAAATTATATATGTTCTTGCCAACAGAATACTTATGACGAACCCAGTCAACTTGAAGAGATACGAGATGCGAGGTACGAAGTAGAATGTATCCTGAACTTTTCGAGATACCTTTTGTTCACCTGACGGTCAAAAGCTACGGCCTGATGATGGTGGTCGGTTTTCTCGCGGCCGTCTCACTGATAAGATACCTCAGCCGTAATATCACCCCCGATCCCCAGATGATTACCAACGCCTCTCTATATTCCCTGATAGGCGGGGTCGTCGGCGCACGTATTCACTATGTCTTCCACTACTGGGACCGGTTCCAGGGCGATTTGCTCAGCGTCTTTGCTATATGGGAGGGGGGGCTTGAGCTGCTCGGCGGCGTTATCCTCGCTATAACCATAATCTTTCTTTATTTGCTCTATCACAAGCTGCCCGTTCGTCATTACCTTGATATCTTGGCGATAGGCTTGATGCTCGCCCTCGTGCCCGGCAGGGTCGGCTGCTTTCTGAACGGCTGCTGCTTTGGCAAGCCCAGCAACCTGCCCTGGGCCGTCCGATTCCCATACGATTCATTCGCCTACAATAGTCAGGTAAAACCCGACGCCGGCAGAAATCGGCCCGAAGCCCAATTAAAACTGCCGGCTGATTTCTTCAGTTATGTTGGTGAAGATGGATTAGCCTACCTGAAAGGCTTTGAAGATTTGACCGAAGAGCAGAAAGAGCAGGTTACCACAGGCGAATATCGCTGTTTAGCCGTTCATCCGACGGAGTTGTATTCATCGGCAGCGGGTGGAGTTTTGTGCCTGATGCTTTACCTTTTCTGGCGAAGAGCCCAAAAGACCGGACTATCCGGGAACGCCAACAAATTCCTTGCCAGGCCGGGCCAGACCTTCGGCTTGATGTTCATTGTCTATGGCATCACCCGTTTTCTCATGGAATTCATCCGCGACGATAATCCCTTTGAATATGCGTGGTGGGCCATCTATAAGGGCGGGACCATATCACAAAATATAGGCTTAGGCATGATAGCGCTCGGATTGCTTTTGATGGCGGTGTTTCAAAAAATGAAGCCGTCCAAGGTTGCGGACAACAACCACAAGTTGAGGAGAGGCGACACTTGAGGAAAGGAATGTACATAATGAGAGATATATCATTAGATACAATCAAGTTGGCATTATTTGGTGTTGTTACACTGGCGTTGGGAGCTTTGTTTTTGCTATTGGTAGTCATGGCTGTGTCGCTATTTGTGGGCATCATCACAAGTATCGTCAGAGGTGAGGCTCAATGGGTCGAAGCAGGGAATGCGGCCTTAGTGATAGGTCTTGCCGTAGGTGCTTTTTATCTGGGTCGTACCGCTCTCGAAACGGCCCGCACCACAAAAGAGCTATATAGAATACTTAAAGAGCATCAACTCCAAGACAAGGATAGAGACTCCGGCGCCAAATGAAAGAGTAAAGTTCTTGTGCCTGATGCAAATGATAAAATAAAAGAGCGTATTTTGTGAAGCGTATCTCGTTCAAGATACGAGATACGAGGTACGAAGCAGGATGTATCCAGAACTTTTCGAGATACCCTATATCAACCTGACCGTCAAAGGTTATGACCTGATGCTTGTCGTGGGCTTTATCGCCGGCTTCATACTCGTATTATACCTCTGCCGCAATATCGCCGTTTATTCTCAGATGCTTATCAACGCGTCTATCGTATCTCTTCTGAGTGGATTTTTTGGGGCGCGAATCTTTTACATAGTCCATCATTTCGAGAGGTTCCGGTACGATTTGGTCAGGGTTTTTGCCGTATGGGAGGGGGGCTTTGAATTGCTCGGCGGCGGCATCGTCGCCGTAACGCTGCTCTTTTTGTACATGCTTTATCACAGGCTGCCCGTACGTCATTACCTTGATATCTTAGCGATAGGTTTGATGCTGCTCCTTGCCTTCGGCAGAGTCGGCTGCTTCCTGAACGGCTGCTGCTTTGGCAAGCCCACGAGCTTTCCCTTGGCCGTTCGGTTTCCCTACGACTCATTGGTATATAGAAGCCAGGTAAATCCCAATTTCGGCAGGAATCGGCCCGAACCCTATTTAGAATTACCCGCGGATTATTTCAGCCGTGTCGATGAAGACGGACAGTTCTGCCCCAAGCAAATGGCAGCTTTGAAGGCGGAGCAGGTGTACCAGGTTACCTTAGGTGAATATCGCTGCTTAGCCGTTCATCCGACGCAGTTGTATTCATCGGTCGCCGGTGGTCTTTTGTGCCTGGTCCTCTACCTTTTCCGGCGAAGGGCCCTGAAAGGCACATCCTCTAAGCTACCTGTCGGTTTTTTCACAAAGCCCGGGCAGACCTTCGCCCTTATGCTCATTTTGTACGGAATTACGCGATTTCTTATGGAATTTCTCCGCGACGACAGCCCCTTCAAATTTTACGGCCTGACGCTCTCGCAGAATATATGCTTAGGCATGATATTTCTCGGATTGTTTTTGATGGGGCTGTTTCAAATAATGAAGCCGTACAAAACTATAGTCCGTATCTCCTCAGGGGGGAGTGAATATCGAATGTCGAACAGGCAATGAGGGTTATCAGGGTGACGGTTATCAGGATATGAGAGTATCGGACCTCCGGAGGAAGACAGAAGACAGAAAAAATCAAAAGTTAAAATGTAAAGTGTAAAACCATAGTGCAAAGCTCAAAAGTTTCGGATTCCACATCAAGTGCGGAATGGCAGAGGGAGAGTGAATGTCGAAATTCGATCCTTCGGTTCCGCTCAGAGCTTGCCCTTAGCTTGCCCCTAAGGGGCTTGTTGAAGAGACATGTTTGCGATTGTAGATTGCAGGTTACTCGACTGTCAGCGAGAAGCCGGATTTATTTTTCCAGTTGAACATTTTAGAAAATTGCCGATATTATATATTAAACCTCTTTTGTTGAAGGCTGACAGGTTTTAGAGACAAAGGCAGCGTTATGGGACTATATGACAGAGATTATACTCAGGCGGACTTCGACTCTCCACACCACCGTACGCCGCAGATGCGGATGCTCTTTCCTTCTCTTACGCCGGTTGTCAAATGGCTGTTGATTATTAACGTGGCGGTCTTTATACCCTCATATTTGAGCAAGCCCGTCGGAATGTTCTTTTATAGCCTGTTCGCCGTGGACCCGGAAAGCCCTTTTCAGATATGGAGGCTGATAACGTACCAGTTTCTGCATGATATGTACGACTTCCGGCACATCTTCTGGAACATGCTCATTTTGTATTTCTTCGGCACAATGCTCGAGAAATTCTGGGGCGGCAAAAAATTCCTGATTTTTTATCTTATATGCGGTGCGGCGGGGGGAGTGCTTTATCCCCTGCTGGCCCTGGCAGGTGTTCTGGATGTAACGTATCTGGTCGGCGCCTCGGGCGCAATTTTCGGGATGTTGGCTGCAGGGGCGATATTGTTCCCCCGCGTAAAAGTACTCGTAGCGTTCATTTTCCCTGTTCCCTTATCGATATTGGCAATTATTCTGGCTGTTATCATCGCTATGAGCCTTTTGGCCGGAGATGATAATGCCGGCGGAGAAGCCGCACACCTGGCGGGGATGGCGGCGGGGGTGGTCTATGTAGTTACGCAAAACCGGCGAAACAAATTCAAATTGAAAGCCCAGACAGACCACTACCGAAGGAAAATGACCGCGCAGCGTAATCTCCAGGCCGACCTTGACCGTATCCTCGAAAAGGTCCACCAATCCGGCATCCACAGCTTGACGGCCAGGGAGAAAAAGGTCCTCAAGCAAGCCACCGAAGCCGAACAGCGGAAAAACAGATACTAAAATCACAATCGCTGAGTTCGAACGTTATACCCTTAAGGGTAATAAATTCCCGCGATTAGGATTGTAAATTATTGTTTTAAGGTTACTACCTGTGGCACAAGTTGCCCGCGAACCCGCCGCGGCGGGGGAAATTTCAATCGTGAGCACTATAGATAAACTGCATAATCAGTAGTTGACGACAATTAATGGTTTTACCAATGATGGATTTGGTATCGATACTTGTCTTCGCAACGGCGGGATTCGGTCTTTTTCTGATGCTCCTCAACAGGCGTTTGTTCCTGATACCTGACTGTCGGTTGAAAAGGCCGGTAATGGTGCTTTCATTCGTCGTAATCACGGGCGGTTCGGCGTTGTTGGGCTTTGTGTTGCCTTCCAGGCCGTGTTTTTTTATACCCGTTGGTGTGCTGTGCCTGATTGTGGTCGGTGAAGTCCGGCGCGTTTTCATTCGCCGCAAGTGTGCGGGGAGCTCGCCTGTCGATGCAAAGCCTCACCAGCTTGACATCACCCGCCCATTCACCACAAACGACCTTGCCTGTTACCGATATCAAGTGTCATTTCACGATTGGAGAGGTTCTGCCTTTCGAATCGTTCTCCTTTCGGATTTTCACGTTGACGGGAGTTTTGCTCCTGAGCTCTATCGACATGTTTTCAGTGTTGCTGAGCAATCCTGCCCGGACCTGGTTTTCATGGTTGGGGACTTCATCACGAAATTGGAGTCTTTGCCGGCTCTGTCAGAGCTACTCCGGCCCATTGGAAAGCTCGGCACTTTTGCCGTGCTCGGCAATCATGACTACTGGACGGATGCAGAGAAGGTCGGAGCAGTGGTGAGCGACTGCGGGATTAGGCTTTTGACAAACGAATCGGTTGGAATCGAAATTGCCGGCGCGGCGGTCCGCTTAACCGGCACTGACTATCCCTGGAAAAGGGGAGAGAAGACCATTGCCGCTTCGTTGCCGGGCGAGCTTCATCTCGTGCTCTCACACACGCCCGACAACATCTACCGAATCAGTAAGTCGGGAGCGGATTGTGTTTTCTCGGGCCATTGTCATGCCGGACAGATTCGTCTGCCTTTTGCAGGCTCAATCGTGGTGCCCTCGGTCTATGGCAGACGTTTTGACCACGGGCACTTCATTGTGAACGGGACGCACTTGTTTGTAGCCGGCGGTATCGGCACCACCGTTTTGCCGGTTCGTATATACTGTCGGCCGGATATCTTTATTATTGATATCTCGGGTCAGCCGGAAAAGGAATCCCCAGACAACAATTAGTTGGAGTTGACACATTATGAAAACAAAAAAGCCCTGTATAAAAATCGCAAGGCTTTTTCCCCCTTTATTTTGCTAACAGGTTCTCGCGGCCTGTTTTAATCCCACTTGAAATTCGGGTCCAGCAGGTCTTTGATGCGTTCCTTGACATTGTCAGTCTTGAACTTTTTGCTTCTCCACCTCCCCATCTCGTCTCTGCTTTCCTGGATTTTCTTTTGAAGCTCTTCGAGTCTTTTCTGTAGTTGCTTATATGCGATTTGTTTTCTTCTGACAATCAGGTCGAATCTGGCCGAGACCGCATCTTCAAGTTGTCCCAAAAGGTGTTTCTTTTGTTTGCTGTCTTTTGTATTCTTGAATTTTGTGAGCAGCTCATCCCGCCTTTTCTTCAGGGCCGTGTCCTCTTTGAGGACTTGGCCTAATTCGGGATTTCTCCTCCATATTTCATAAATCCTCCTGTAAGTATTCCATACAAGGTCGAATTTCTTATTATAAAGGTCGGGGTCTTCCCTTTTGAGTTTATTCAGTTCCCCGGCCTGATGGGTGTATTCCTTTCCGAGCCATTCCAGGAACTCGGCCTGGCTTTTCTTTCTCCAAGCATCGATACGTTCCCTGATAACTTTTTCGAACTCTTTGCGTGCCTGGTTTCTCAACTCGTCATGAAACTTTCTTGGGTCGGTTTCACGAAGCTTTGCAATTTCTTTTGCCTTTTTCTCGTCGAGGCTCTTCATAATACGGTCGATTTCTTCGTCGGTCAGCTCCCACCGCTTCGGCCTCGGCCCTCTTCGTTCGTATTGCGTCCAGATGCTGTTTGCGTCGCCATTGGCTTTTTCCTCATTCGCTTTTTCTGTGCCCCGGCAGGGCAGCAGAGCAGTCAGTAACACAAACGACGCCATAAACAAAACTAAAATCGCACGACTCAGCTTCATTTTTCTTATCCCTTCCAGAAATCGGTATCTATTGCTATAAGCTCCATTTCAAGATTATCTATCTCATAATCGCTGATACCCCCGTAATCACCCGATTCTATTGCCAGTATATCGTTTTCAATTTGTTCGATTTCGGTAATAAAATACGCCAAATTCAGGTCGTCCGCCATAATATCTTCACTGTCCCAAATCTCACTGGGTATTATCTCGGCTTGTACGCGGCCTTTGTCTTGTTCGAATAAACTGATGGCTATAGTTGAGATTATGATAAGCGCCGCAGCAACAGCCGCTTTGTACATTATTCTTCTTAATACTCTTGCACGCCTGTGCAGCAGGCTCGAGCCTATTTCGGATTTTATGCCGGCTATCAGCTCTTCGCAAGGCTCAGGTGCGGGATTTTCACGAAGAATTTTTTCGCCCGCCCGAATGTCTTCAACAGCCTCTTTGGCATCCTTTTCGTTGAAGAATCGCTCAAATAGCTCATTGAGGTTTTCTTTGTCTCGATTATTTTCCATACTGTTACTCCATCATTTCACGCAGCCGCCGAAGCCCTCGGTGCAGCTTTGATAACGTCGTTCCCGTCGGCTCACGCCGTATTTGGGCTATTTCTCGAAAGCTCAACTGGGAATAAAAACGCAGCATTATCAATTCTCTCGTTTCTGCATCCAGCTTGCCAAGCTGTATCTGTAATTTATCAAATTTTTCGCTGTCGGACCTTTTTGCTTCTGTTACTTTCGATTCAAGCTCCCTCTTTCGGACATCCAGCAGTTTTTTTCGCCGCTGTTTACCTCGCAAATAATCATGAAATATATTTGACGCTATTTTGAAGAGCCAACTATCGAACGAGCCTCCTTTATATGAGCCTACTTTCTCTACCAGCTTGATGAATAGCTGGCTGAGCAACTCGTTACTAATATCACTATTGCCCGTCAATCGATAAAAATAGCCATAAATACGGTTCGAGTACAGGTCCACTACCTGTGAAAAGCACTCGCCGTCGCCTTTTTTACAGCCGACAATTATCTGAGCTAAATCATCACTTTGGGCCATATTTGGCGCTTCTGTACAATGGTTAAGACGGCTTTTGCGGCTGATTTATTGCATAATTTAAGAAAAAACAGGCTATGGAGACTTTGCCGGGTTCTATTGTTTATGTTGTCTGAGCGTGCCGGATGGCAAATCTTGCTGTAAACCATCGCCACACGCGAATTTATCGGCCTTTATGTCGCTTTGACTGCCGCGAATGTCCTAATACCGGCTCAAACATCTTTTTCTTCATCTGTCTCTTCGTCATCGGTTTCATCCTCATCGATCTTCCACTGCTCCGACTCGTCTATATCATCGATTTCTCGCTGCATATACCGAAACAGCTTATCCTGGATAGGGGCCAGTTTTCCGTACCAGCTAAGCATTGCCTGATAGCTGGCGGCCAGCATATCCAGGCGCATAAGCTGCCATTTGGCAATGCACTCCGGCTCCTTGATGTTGGAAAAAGGGTCGCATTTGAAGGTCCGTTTGCCGTTGGGGCCCATTTCACAGAACTCGCAGTCTTTGCACTGAATCATCCGTATCTCACAATCTAAACCAGCAAAAAACTAAAGTATAGTGCTCACGAAAAGAAATTTCCCCCGCCGCGGCGGGTTCGCGGGCAACTTGTGCCACAGGTAGTAACCTTAAAACAATGATTTACAATCCTAATCGCGGGAATTTATTACCCTTAAGGGTATAAAATATTGGTTCTTCCTGATTTTTCTTTTGCATTTTCGTTATAATACCATATATTTCATAGGCTTAAAAGTATTTTGCGACAAAGATTTTTGTGAGTTTACCGGAGAAATATATGGCCAAGCCGAGACGTAGGCGTAAGGTGGGCAGCAAAAAGAGGCGCGCCCGCTGGAAAATACGGCATAAGAAGAGCTGATTATTAGTTGTGCATAAATAGTGAATGAGTGGATGGGTCAGCGCATTTGCACATAACCGCATATACGCATATATTTAGTACGGTAGATGAAACACTTCCTAATTACTTTCAAGCCCGACAATAAGCAAATCTCAATTCACGCAGGAGCAACGCTTATCGAGGCTGCGGGTCAGGCGGGCATTATCTTAAACACGGTCTGCGGCGGAAAAGGTATCTGTCGAAAGTGTCTCGTTGTCATCGAGCCCGATGGCATCGAGGTCCAGGCCTGCCAGTACCATATTGAAAGCGACGTGACTGTTACCATTCCGCCTGAATCCAGGTTCTTCGAGCCCAGAATCCTCGAGGAGGGCGAAGGTTTTCAAGCCGAAGCCAAAATAGATTCCGCTCAAAAGGGATTCGGGCTGGCGGTCGATATAGGAACAACTTCCGTCGTCGCAAAGCTCATCAATATGGCCGACGGGCGGTGCGAAGCGACACGCTCGGCTTTTAATCCACAGAGCAGATTCGGTGATGACGTCATCAGCAGAATCAGCTACGCTCGAAACGATAAGAAGCTCAACGAGCTGCACGAGACAATAATAGATTGCATCAACGAATTGAGCGCCCGGCTCTGCGAAGATGCTTCGATAGAGGCCGAGCAAATAAACCGGATGTGTGCCGTCGGCAACACGACTATGAATCACATTTTTCTCAAACTTCCCGTAGAGCAGCTCGGCCGCGCGCCGTATGCGGCCTATTCGCTCGAAGCCCACGACATCAAAGCCGAGGAATTGGGCCTGCGGATAAATCCCGCCGCCAATGTCCACACTGTCGAGAACATAGCCGGTTTCGTCGGCTCTGATACAACCGCGGTCGCACTTGCGGTGGATATACATTTGGCAGAACAGACTACGCTCGTCGTTGACATCGGCACAAATGGCGAGCTTGTACTCGGCACCCGCGATAAGCTTTATGCCGCGAGCTGCGCCGCCGGGCCCGCCTTCGAAGGGGCCCGTATTACCTGCGGCTCTCGCGCCGCCGAAGGCGCCATACAGGCCGTCGTCGTAAATGATAATGACATCGACCTTGACGTAATTGGAAATGTCCCTGCACGCTCGCTCTGCGGCTCAGGCCTGATTGACGCCGTCGCCGTACTGCTCGACTTAGGCGTTGTCGATTCCACCGGCCGATTCGTCCGTAAAGACAAACTTACCGAAAAGCTGTCAGATGCCACTTTAGCTCGGTTAATCGAGCACGAAGGCAAGGCAGCCTTTTTGCTCAGTGACTCGGCGGCAGGGGGGGCAAAGGTCTTTTTGAACCAGCAGGACATCCGCGAGACCCAGCTCGCCAAGGCCGCCATCCGCGCGGGTATTAGACTATTGGAGAAAAAGCTCGGCCTTGCCGATTCGGACATCAAGCAGATTTACCTCGCAGGCGCATTCGGTAACTTCATCCGTAAACAAAGCGCCCTGCGAATAGGCCTGCTCCCCGATATTCCACTCGAACAGATTCGCTTCGTCGGCAACGCCGCGGCAGCCGGCGCACAGATGGCCCTTATCAGCGAGAAGTGCAGAGACCAGGCCAAAACCATAGCCCGGCAGATTGAGTATATCGAAATCGCCCACGAAAAAGAATTTATGAGCATCTTTACGGATTCGCTGGAATTTTAATCACAGGTTAACGAGGAGACCGGTTCTTAGAGCTGTTCAGTTTGCTTGCTCGGGCGCGTGCTTTTTTGAGCTTGCTGCTGAGTTCCGCAAGTACATCACGATAACGCGGATCGTCGGCCAGGTTGTTGAATTCGCCCGGATCGTTGTCATGGTCGTAGAGTTCCACCCCCGCCTGTTCCTGGTCCCATACATTGTATCGCCATCGGCTGGTCCGCAGGGATTCGCCGTTATTTCGTGAAATGGTATAGGCTGACTTTTCCTTCCATGCCCTGGTATTCGGATCCTTCAGGAGCGGGCAGAGGCTTATGCCGGGCAAACCTGCTGGTGGCTTTAAGCCGCATAATTCTGTAATCGTCGGAAACAGGTCAATCAGTTCGACCACCTGGCCCGCTCTTTTGCCCTGCACGCCGCCGCCGGCCTTGCGCGGTACGGATATGATGAAAGGAACGCGAACGGAATCTTCCCACAAGCTCAGTTTCTGCCAACTGCTATGTTGGCCAAGGTTGTATCCATGGTCGCTCATAAACACGACTATTGTATTTTCCTGCAGTTTATTTCTTTCCAGAGCGTCCAGAATCTTGCCGACCTGCGCGTCCATATATGATACCGCCGCATAGTAAGCCGAGAGTGTTTTGCGCTGTTGTTCGGTACTCATACCGTATTTTACGGCGTTCGTCTGTGATTGCGCCGCCTTGGGGACATCGTCGAGGTCCCCCTCCTGAACATGGGCAAGTTTCATTTCCTGCGCCGGATAAGGCTTAAAATACGACTTCGGTGACGCTAAGGGCACGTGCGGCCTGACCATGCCTGCCGCCAGGAAGAACGGCTTGGATATTTTCCCCAGCAAACCGATTGCCTTGCGAGCCGACATGCCGTCGGCGTGAACATAATCGTCGCCGTCGGCCTCGATTTTCACGAAGTCCACCCCCTGGTGCGTTACCTTGGGGCATAGGTCTTCTTTTTCCCCCGGAGCATACTGTTCGGGGCCCTTTATATTCGTCGTTTCGTCCCACGACAGCGGGTCGTCAACTCCCGACGTACCGGCAAGGATATCGCCGGGAACGCCCATGTGATAAATCTTGCTCACCCGTGCCGTGTAGTATCCGTTGTTGCGCAGATGCTGAGGCAGGGTGATAACATTCGGATGGCGACTGCGAAAGTTGCTTTTGCCGTTGCTTGTGGTCCCGAGCGCGGTTGGATACTGCCCGCACATAATCGACGCGCGGGACGGTCCGCAGACCGGAAACTGGCAGTATGCTCGCTCGAATAATACCCCTCTATCGGCTAATCGGTCGAGGTTGGGAGTCTTGCATTGCGGATGCCGATACCCGCCCAGGGCTGTGCACAGGTCGTCGGATATGATGAACAGAACGTTCGGCCTGCTTTTTGTTTTTGCCCCTGCACCTCCTGAAATACTGCACGATAACCCGGCCGCTGCGCAGCTATATACCGTTAGTCTTTTCAAAAATCCTCGACGGCTTATCATATTCTTTCTCTTATTCTCAATAGTCTCGTTCGACTGGCTGTCCAACATCTCAAAGCCTCCCTGTAATTTAAATTCCTGGTTTATCTGTATCTATTCCTGCTCGATCTCTTATCGCTTTTCTGCGAGTTTGAAATCCAGGATCCGTAGTGGCGTCGCATCGTGCGGTCTCTCGGGCGATTCCTGCACCATGACCGAAAGCACACCTTCCTTCTTCCACCGGTAGAAGTCGCCAAGCATCTCATTGACAAACGGCCCCTTCTCGTGGTGGATTATCTTCCAATCCTCCCAATTCGAAGCAACCGTGGCGCCCGCAATCACAAGATCGCCCGCTGCGTGGAGATGACCATCCGAAAGTTTAGCCGACTGTCGCCTTGAGCCGTAGATTAAGTAAGCATTGTCGTGCTTATCAATAAATATCTTCGGTCGATTCCCTGCAACCCAGGGCAGTTCCCGCCAATGCCACCGACCCTCACGGCCGCGAAAATAATGATAGTAGCGACGGGCCTCTGGCGGTCCCCATCGATGTTCACCCGGCTTGCTGCCTGCCGCCTGCAGCGATTCATTCGTGCAATGCCACATCACAACATGAATCCGCCCACGCGAATCCACAGCCTGTCCGTGCGTGTTCATCAGCCCGTATGCCCGACCTATTTCGGCTACCTTAATACCCGGTGAGTTCACGCTGGCCGGCTCAGGCAGCGTTTTCCAGGCGTTGTTGAGCCAGGTGTTACCACCGTCTTCGCTGTAGGCATACATCAAATCGTGGTTCGACCCCTGGCTGCTCTCTCGCCAGACCCATGTCATGTGCAGCTTGCCCCCGGGCCCGTAGTCATATCCGTTGGGATATGAGCAGCGGGATAGACTCTCTCCAAGGCCGTCTTTGAATAGGCCTTTCCTCGAATCAATCTGTTGCGTATTGCCCCATTTGCCCGTTTCCCCGTCATAATCAACAAGCATCCGATCGCCGTTTCCTGAACCGCCTTGTCGGTAGCAGAACTGGAGATTGCCCCCCGGTCTCTGCCAGAAACGCGGGTATGTAATACTGATCGCCTTGCCTTTTTCCAGCTCCGATTTAACGGGCCCGAAAAGATTTGCACCCCACGTAATCCCTTCGGGATCGCTCGCCGCGCCCTTTCGGGAAACGCGATAATGCAGTGGATGACCATGATGGTCGAATGACAGGTGTATCGTTCCATCCTTTGGACAAATCCCCATGGAAATCGTATTGTGAGCATCGTTGCTCTTAAAATCGTAGTCTGCAAAACGGATGATCTTCCAATCCCCCGCAGGTAGTTTCCTCCTCGCCAGGCACACCCGCCTGTTGCCGTCATAATACGCAACATACTGGTATCCGCCGTGACTGACTATTGCGTCCTGCTGAAAAGACAGGCCGTTGATGCACTGGCCGAATCCACCCTGGATGGTCAGGGCATTGGAATCGACCAGGCTGTCACCGATTCTTGTGACCGTCAAGCCCGCCCAAACTGCCGATGTTCCGATTATTATCATCGCAGGCAGCATACCGAATAGTTTATCGACTGTCTTCATATTGGGTACCAATATAGCATTCTATACCCTTAAGGGTAATAAATTCCCGCGATTGGGATTGTAAATTATTGTTTTAAGGTTACTACCTGTGGCACAAGTTGCCCGCGAACCCGCCGCGGCGGGGGAAATTTCAATCGTGAGCACTATATAAATTGATACAGCGAACTAAAAGGTATTTTGACCCCGGGATTAAACGGCACCTCTCCTGAGTTTCCATATAGGACAATGACACTGAACAGCGACAGTATAACCTGTATAACGCCTGCAATACAGGCGGCTTTTATTGCCGTTTCGGCTTGTTTGTTTTTCATACAATTTTTCCCTTATGCGCTTGCGTTCTTATTTCTGATGAATATATACAACTTTCTCGAACGCTGCAACGGCTTTTCCGGCTATCAGGTGAGAGATTGCCACCCTTCGGCTGCGCTCAGGGTTTTCCTTGCTTCGGGCTTCGCAATGACGTTTTGCAAGGGTTTCTACGGAGCAAAAAGTGGTTATTTATTGATATGTTTGCATTTCTTTGCTTAATTCGACCACGACTCAAACCGAATAAATACAACATTCAGGGTGTTTGCGCGCACTGATACGACAGTCAAAATGGGTGGGTAGTAGTTTATAGGACCTGGGGGTCGGATGAGCACAGCCGGCAATGTTAAGATATTGGTCTGGCTCCAGTTCTTCACAATCGTACTGGCCATAATTTTTGCAGGTTTATATATAAACCCGAAGCCTACGGCGGCGTGCGGAAAACTCGACGGGATTCTCTACACTATTGAGAACTCAACTGTTTTGGTTGATGGGCAAGCCCTCAAAGAAGGAGACACTATGTATGGCGTGGAGGTCATCAGAATATACAGGAATAGAGTGATCTTCGAGAAAGACGGCGAGAGATGGGAACAGCGTGTGCGGGAGCGGCCGAATCCCAACTGGGACCCAAAAGAGGAAGATGAACAGTAAAATCCACAGGTCAATCAAACCCTCAATTGTGACGTTCTGGTATTGATATCGGCCTTAGCGTGGTAAAACTCCCCGAAAACAGCTATTTTTACCCGGACTTTTTTCTTGACATTTCCTTTTGAATCTGTTAGGATTATTTTTGCTCATGGAGGAGTGGTGAGAAGGCTTGCGGGTCTTTCATATCAAGCTTTCCCACACAATCGTATTTTGTTGAGACGTTAGAAATTCGATATGAGGTATCGAATTAAACGCTTGAAAATTGAAGCTTGTGCTAAATCAAAAAGGCAACCACTCTGAAACCATCCAAGGATGGTTTATTGATAGGGCTGTGAGCGAGGAGGTTCGCAGCCCTTTTTCTTTTGGCCGATTAAATTAGGAACCGGCGCAGAAGGTCTTTGCTAAAGCGCAGCGTTAAAGCCGGCGCGATAAACGATATAGGCGATGTACGCCCCGACGAGCAGCAGCCCGCTAGTCCGCCCGACAACGCGTCTGCCGGCAATCGCGAGAAAGGCAAAACCGGCAGCCACCGCAATCATAATCCAGAAATCGACGCCTCCGGCCAGCCTCGGCCCAACCAAAAAGGGCTTAACCGTTCCGGCTCCGCCGGTAACGAGAAGCGTGTTGAAGATATTCGAGCCGACAAGGTTGCCCACGGAGATATCGTCCTGGCCCTTGATGGCCGCGACGACACACGTAACAAGCTCCGGCAAAGATGTACCGAACGCGATTATCGTAAGCCCTATCACTGCCTCGCTGAGCCCGACCGTCTCGCCTATAAACGTCGCCCCGGAAACAGCCATCTTCGCGCCGAGGACCAGACCGAGGAGGCCTATCACAACGAACAGCAAGGTTACCTTGAGCGGTTTGGAGCCAAGCTTCTTGGCCTTTTCCATCTCATCGTCAAGCTCTATCAGCGACTCGGCCTTGTCTGCCGGCTGCTTTTTGGTCGTATAAATCAGCAGGCCCATCAGGGCGGCAAATAGCGCCAGCAGCCCAACCGCTTCGATACGCAGCAGTTGCCCGCCTCGCAGGACAGGCCAGAGCAGAAGCCCCACACCCAGCATCACCGGCACCTCGCAGCGAAGGACGCGGGCGTTGACTTTCAAGGGCCTGATAATCGCGACAAGCCCGCCGACCAGTGCGAGATTGGCGATATTCGAGCCGAATACATTGCCGATGGCTATATCGCCTCCGGATTCCTTGAAGACAGCCGCGATGCTCGCCGCCAGTTCGGGCGCGGAAGTGCCCATTGCTACGATGGTCAGCCCGATGATAAGCGGACTGACGCCCAGCCGCTCGGCCAATCCGACCGCACCGGCAACCAGAAGCTCGGCGCACTTCCAGAGTATCACAAGCCCCGCAGCGAGACATAAACAAGCTGTATATATGTTTATTTCCATCAATACATCCGGCAATTCGCAGACGATTATATATAACACGAGGCTGAAGAGAGGACAATTAAAAAATTAAAGTGCAAGATTCAAAACCTGTCCTGAGCATGGTCGAAGGATTCAATATTCACGCATATACTCATCCACTCATCCACGAGTTACGGGCGACGAACAAAGAATCTTGAATCTGAGATTCGAAATCTGAAATTAAGTTTCGAGCCATGGACCACGATTCACGCAATACGCTAACAATCGGCAATCGGCAATCGCAAATCCCCCTTCGGTCTTTGGTCTGTTGTCTGGAGTCTTTGGTCTGAAATACGAGTCACGTTAGAGTTTTCCGACGACGAGGCAGGAGTTATGACCGCCAAAGCCGAGCGAATTGCTAAGGGCGACGTTGACCTCTGCCTCGCGGGCCTTGAGCGGGACAAAATCCATCTTAAGGTCGCATTGCTCATCGATGTTGTCGAGGTTGATAGTGGGGGGGATAACCGATTTATTAATGGTTTTTACGCACGCTATCAGCTCAACCGCACCGCTGGCGCCAAGCAAATGCCCAAGGCAGCTTTTTGTTGAGCTGACCGGAATATCGTACGCGCCCTTGCCGAAAATGGACCTGATGGCGGCACTTTCGGCAATGTCGTTTAGCACGGTGCCCGTGCCGTGGGCGTTGATATAACTGACTTTCTCTTTTTCAACCCCGGCGTCAATCAGGGCCAGCTCCATCGTCTTGGCTGCTCCTTCGCCGTTGGGAAGCGGGGCTGTAATATGGTATCCATCATCCGTGGCGGAGTAGCCGAGCAGCTCGGCGTAAATGTTTGCTTTGCGTTTTTTGGCGCGGGAGAGTTCTTCAAGGATTAGGATGCCGGAGCCTTCGGAGAGTACAAATCCGTCTCTGTCCCTGTCAAAGGGTCTGGAAGCGACCCTGGGGTCATCGTTTCTTGTGCTCAGTGACCTTGCGGCACAAAATGATGCCAAACCGACGGGGCTAAGAGCAGCTTCTGCGCCGCCGGTTATTATGACGTCACTTCGTCCATGCCGAATGTTGCAAAAAGCTTCGCCAATAGCGTGATTGCTGGATGCGCAGGCGCTCAATACGCAGAAATTCGGACCCTTGAGACCATAGAAGATTGCGATATTTCCGCTGGCTGCGTTTGCCATGAGGCGAGGGACGCAGAAAGGTGAGACTCGGCCGGGGCCTTTGTTCAAGAGCCTGATGTGCTGCTGTTCGATTTCCTGTATTCCGCCGATGCCGGTTCCTACGATGACGCCGATACGGAATAGGTCTTCTTTGGAGAAATCAAGGCCGCTATCTTGCACGGCCTGGATAGCCCCAGCCATAGCAAACTGGGTGAATCGGTCCATCCGCTTGCCTTCCCGCTGGTTGATGTATTTTGTGACATCGAATTTTTTTATCTCGCCGCCGAACTTCACGGTGTATTCGCTGACGTCGAAAGACTCAATGGGAGAAATACCGTTTTCGCCCGCGCACAGCGCAGTGAAAAGGCCGTCAGGGGACTCAGCCAAGGCGGTTACACAACCCAAGCCTGTAATAACAACTCGCCGTTTACTCATAGACTATTTGCTACTCTTGGCTTTTGGTTTGTGCAACATTGATAATGTAATCGATTGCGGCGCCGACTGTCTGGATTTTCTCAGCCTCTTCGTCCGGAATGCTCATGTCAAACTCGTCCTCGAACTCCATAACGAGCTCGACAGTGTCCAACGAGTCGGCATTCAAGTCGTTAATAAATGAGGTTTCACGAGTTATTTCAGACTTGTCTGCGCCCATTTGCTCACTTATTATCCCGATCACTTTAGTTTGAATTGCCTGAACATCTGCCTCATCAACACTCACTTGTTGGCCTCCCTAAACAAAGTTAGGTATTTATTTCATAGTGTACAGTTAGTTTCGAGCAACAATAATTACGGCCTATAGCGTTAAAATCCTGCTTTACAGGGCTATAGGCGTTGTCCTATTGACGTTAATTGTAATAATGGCGGGTATATTAACGGCTGGAGGGCTTATCTACAAATATATTTTTATTTTTTTTGGAGTTTTTCGGCGACAGGTTTGCAAGAATTTTCAGAATGGTTTTCAACAAACCGGACAGTCCGGTTGGCATAGTGCTTTGATTATTGGCCTTTTCATACCGGAAATACTACGGGGTTTCGAGGGGATTTTAGTACTACAACGCCACTTAATAGCGAAAAACTGGTTTATTGTCCCGAAATACGAAGCACGAAATCCGAAATTCTAAACAATATCGAACGTTCAAAATCCGAATTTTCAAAACAAAAACGCTTACGGACGCTGAACAACTGTTTTGAATTTTGGTAATTTGGATTTCGAATTTAACATAATTGACGCCTGCGTCAAAAGTTTGCTCAAGCGGCTTTGCTGAGCTCCGGAGTATTGTCCAATTGTTGAAGATGCAATCTAATTTGCCTCTTCAGACTTATACGAATAGTTCCCAGCCTCTTTGGCCATCTCAAAAATACAAAATTAAGCCAGAATGCGGCCATATTGGCT
>JAUWPZ010000010.1 GCA_030611315.1 Sedimentisphaerales bacterium | reverse complement strand
AAACTCTTACCCGCTTTCGGCGAATATACTCCCCACACCAGCAACGGCCACAAGGCAACCACTACAGGAATGCCTATATAATACGAAATCGGATTTTTATATATATCACTCACCAAAGAGACCCCTTTGCTATTATTTCGGTATGACTGTTATTATAAATTTGTCACGTCTGGTTTTTGGCTCTGTGCTGAGTTTTGTCATTACAACATCCAGATTGTTCTTCCTGATTGTATCGAACAACAGAAGCGTGTTATTGCGAGTGGAAGTACTCCCTGTTATACCGACGCTCCTGGCCGTAATGGATATCGAATCTATCATTAACTTCGTCGGCGCCGCACATTCGTTAAACGCATCGAGCACCTTCGTCAGCTTTGACGATATGGTCAGCCCTTTATTACCATCCAGCCCAATCTTAAAATTCTTAATCCGCGCCACCTCACTTTTGAGCCTACTTACGGGATTTATTTTAGGCGGTGGTTCTTTGCCCTGCATAACAGCCGAGTAATCTACAACAAATTTATCGTACCTTGCGTCTCGCTCCTTGTTCACCTTCATCAATTGTGACTGGAAATACAGACCAAGAGCAACCAAAAGGACCGTAGCGGATATTGCCGTGAACTTCAGCGCTTTTTGCAGTCTCAGCTTTCTGCCCTGATAAGGCATAAAATCATCGCGGAAATTTGCGCTTTGCGCCTTGTCCAGATGAGTCAAGGCCGCTCCGTAGGCAATTGCGCAATCAACGGCCTCGGCGCAATCGGTCGGTACTCCTGAAACGGTCGCACCGGACTCGAGCAAGTCAACACTGCTTACTTCAATACCCAGCCGCTCGCTAAGCTGCCGGCAATCGACGGAACCGGCCGAATCAAAAATTTTAAGGCAATTTATTGGCTCGCCGCCTCTAACCAGGGCCGTCGTTATCAGCACCTCTCTCGAGAGCAGCCCGCTTCTGTCCCGTGTGGGACCCACCAGGAATGTTCTCACCATCGATGCCTCTTGCCCTTGCCCGCCTCCTATGCCTGTGGGCGGGTCAACCAAATAACCGCTGCGCCTCGAAAGCACACCGAACAAAGTATGTCCATCCTCAGGCGGAGATACATTTTGGCGAATAAATCTCGACAGACAATTAACGTCCGGCTCGATGGTAACCGGGTCAATAGCGTTACTCTGCAGAGAACGAAGGACCTCCGACAATACTTTACGCTGTGCTGTAAATACCGTCAGCTCCGAGCCGGTCTGGTCGCCAAAAGTTTTTTGGAAAGCTATCGCAACGTCGCTTATGTCCGTGGCAAGCGCTTCTTCGGCATCAAACCTCACGGTCGCACCGATTTGCTTTTCATCACTGAACTCGCTGTGAACATTGTGCTGCATAAACATTGCACAATCCAAAGCAACGGCAACATCCGAGAATTCCAATTGTCTCTCGGCACAACCCTGGGCGATAAGGCTCGCCAATCCGGACACGCCCGGATTGACCTGGGCCTCTTCATGCTCTTCAACAGCAGAAACACTGAAGCAGCCCAGCAGTTCTCTGCCCAGCGGTCCAAGGCAAACCACCGTCGCTGTGTCTTTGCTTAGATATATTCCCAAGTAGTTCTGAGATTCCACGTCGAGCATACTCCTGAATAGTCGTCGGTATTCAGCTATTGATTATGGCAATTCGCTGAATTTTTTTACCGTCTTTCGTTATCGCTATAATTGCCGATGCCTCTGCTACTCCGCTCACAGCGGTTACTTTAATCGTGAAACACGTGCTGACGGTCGTGATATATTTTTCGCACTTTTCAATCGAATCAGAATACCCGAGCAGCGTTGTCCTCAGCTCTTTGAAATCCTTAAAAGGCTTTATGCGTCTTCGCACTATGATTTCCTGTGCGATTTTGTCGGCATCGCCCCCGAAGGCAAAGGCCGCCTCTAATACATGCCTCGGAGCGGTATTGATATTAACTTTTCGAGTCGCCCACATTCCCATATATTTCAAGGCCGATTCTTTTCTGGTTTCACTCTCTATCGTCGGCCTGGCCAGGGCCTCGGTATCAATCAGGGAACTATGAAAAAGTCTCGAAAAATTACTGGTCTGCTCGACAATCTGCGCCGCGGCGGATATGGTTTTCCTGGTTATCCGGGACCGCGTAGTCGTAGTTCTTCCGCTGCTGGATGTACTCCTCGATGGTGTTCTCACGGTTGTCGTTGTCGGCTTAAACTCAAGTTCGAACTGCTTTCTCTCACTTATTTTTTTCAGGTCGTCTTTCAGTAAATCAATCCGTTCCTTATCGAATTCCATCCACTCACAAAAAGTTTCGAGTCCTGCCTTAGCTTCACGCTCGACCTTAGTATCGGCCAGAACTGCCCAGCCAAGAGGGTATTTTGCATTTTCGTCCTCAATTTCAATCTTGACTTTGGCAGTACCAACCTCGAACTCGGCCGGCTCGGTCACAAACGGCCAGGGCGGACCGTAAGGCCCCTGAATCTCCACGGCATTAGGGTCATTTATCTCTGTGAATCCGATAACATCATTAATATCATTAACATCGTCAATTTCGTTAACATCGTCAACATCAGTAATATCCTCGTCAACGTCAGAATCCTTATTCCTGACTATCCCCATCCGGGCGGCCCACTGGTCCAACATTTCCTCGTATTGCTCATCGCTCATCGCAAACAAATCGGAAAAATCCGGCTCATCCGGACGGCTAATCACTTCCGGCTCGAGATTCTCCAATGTGGCAAGGGCATACTTTACCGCCGAGTCACAGCCATAGCGAGCCTGGCTGTAATCTATGATATACTGGTCCCGGTGACGATGGGCGGACAAACGGCCGGTTAAGATATAAGCCAGCGTTGAAAGCACAACCAAAACCACCAAGGTTATCAACAGTACAATACCCGGGCGGTTTCGGTTATCACAATTGTTCAGACTTTCTTTGCTCATCATCATTTATTTAATATCTACACCCTCTTTTGGTGTCATCACGAATATGATTTTTCTGGTTTTATCGATAGCTATGGTCCGAGTGATTTTTTCTTCTTCCGGAACATCCAAAGTACCCTTTACGGTCTTAAAAGGCTCGGCAAAGGAAATCGTCACCCTGATACCGCGAGGAAGTGAAGTGCTCGACCATTTATCCAGGAATTTTTCGCCCTGGGGAACCTCCACCTTGAAATAAGTAACGCCCGCACACATCGGCACAAAAAGCTCTCTGTCGGCTTTGCTTTTCTGGGAATCACCCTCGAGCAGCTTGTCCTCCAAAGCAATCCCCCTGTGGCCCCGGTATATAACCAGGCCTTCAGCATCAGAATCAAAGTCATACCCCGCCTGCCAGGTTATTTCCTTAAATATCTCAGGCTTACTCGAGTTAGCGTTGAGAGTTCTTGTAATCGTCAGACGCGACTTCTGGTAACCGTCCTCAACACCGGGCTCGATAGTAATTCTCGTATCCGCACCCGGTGAAACCGTTCTGTCAAGGTCCTCGGCGATGCGCTGCAGAACCTCAGCGGGAATCCGGATGCTGTCGAGCTTGCGATTCACCGCGGCAACAGAGCGCTCAGCCTGGCTGTAAACACTCAGAACCGCGACCAAAATCATCGCTCCTATCGTCAACGCCGCAAGCACCTCCGCCAGCGAAAAACCAGGCGGCTCTCGAGATGTATTAGAATTCGTTCTCATATCATTCGGCACTGATTGGCTCATCGAAATCAAAACTCTTATCGCTTCCTCTTCTCCAATAATAACTTAAAGAGTTCCATGAAATCCATTTTTTCAAGCTCTTCGTTTGTTAAGCCCGTTGTCGGGTCTATCTGTTTCTTCCATTCCTCATAATCAGCCGGTTCCGGCTGGTCCGGCACACTCAGCTCTTTTACAAGCTCCCGTATCTCCTCTTCCGATTGTACCTGCTGTCTTATGGCGTCGGCGCTCGGCTTGCCTTCACTCTGTTTGAAGAGGTCAAGATTGTTCTTAACGAAAGAGCCGTCATCCGTCTGGAGCATACCATCGTCAATCCATTGCTCGATGGTGTCCACCTCGACACCGGCGTATTCAGCGGCTTCTTCAATCGTTCCGATAATCTGGTTGGCCATCCTCTCCTTTTCTTCCTCCTCCTGCTGCATTATCTGGAGCAATTGCTCCTTGGTCAAATCAGTCAGCCAGTGAGTCAGTTCAATTGTTTGCGGCTTTCCTGTCGTGTCCCCATAATCCGCCGAGCAAATCCCCCTTATCCACATCCGCGACGTTATCGGCTCATAAAAGGTCTCAATCACAGTTTGCCACTTAATGTCGGGATACTTATCACTCTCGCCGTACTCTGTGCCCTCTTTCACTGAAGCCGATGCAAGAAGCTGCTCCATATTATCGCGTGCAACTTCCAATGCCTGCATACGCACAACCGAATCCGTCACCGAACCCAAACAGCGGTTGATAACTACCATCACACTCGAACAGACCAGCGCCAGTATGGCCAATGCAGTTATAGCTTCCACAAGGCTAAAAGCCTTACGATAATGCCTGCTCCGAATTTTGTTTTTTCTATTTCGCATAAATCTTGTATTCAGTGTTTCGCGCCCTTCTCGAGATACGAACCACGGCCCTCAAATCGCCCCCTAAAACGGCAACTCGCCTCTGGTCTTCGGCTCCAGAAGCTCAACATCTCCTTCAGCCAAAACAATCATCCTGTTTATCCGGCTGACTAAAACCGAATAAGGCTGCTCATCCTCGTCGAGCAGAACGATTTTTCCGCCGAACTGCCAACCGGAATGCCCAACTCTGAACCTGGCTCTGCCCTCATTCGTGTCTTCTCCATCGTCGAACCACACGTAAACTACCCGGCAATTATCGCTGAAATTATTCTCGACTATTATCTCCTCTTCCAGAACCTGCTGCAGGTCGGGCGATGTAATCTCTCTGAGTAAAAAGCTTTGCTCCGTTATATCGATAATAACCTCGTACCTTCTATCGCTCTGGGCCGCAGCAGCGGCAGCCATTCGCATCGTCGAGACAAGCTCCTGGGCCTGGGCCCTGAACGTATTTCTTCTGAGCAGCCCGAAAAGACTCGGAGCCGCCAAAAATATGAACAGTGAAACCATCACAATCACTACGACAAGTTCAGCAAGGGTAAAAGCCGAATTGCTACAGCATCTCCTCGTCCGGCGACCTGGCTCGCATGTATGCGTCGGTGCTGGACAAATCGGCATCGTAGCCGCTGCCGCCTTCTTCGCCGTCGGCTCCGAAACTGCGTATCGCAAATGGTTTGCCGCTCTCGGTAAAAGTCTCATAAAAAAACTCCCGTCCCCAGCCGTCCAAAGGTATTTCCGTAGTCTCCAGATACCCGCCGGGCTCCCAGTTTATAACGTCGCCAGGCTGTACAACAAGGGCCTCAAGCCCCTCTTCGTCGGTTGGAAACCGACCCGTATCCATCCTGAACTGGTTAACCGTGGCATGAAGACTCTTCAGATTGGCCATTGTCGTCGTAACGCGGGCCTGGTCGATTTTGCTCGCCACCTTCGTAACTACCAGTGCAGCAAGCAAGCCGATGATAATCAGCATGGCCATAAGCTCCACCATCGTAAAACCGCCCCTGACTTTCCTTTTTCTTGTTTTCATCTGTCTTCAAACTCCTAAAATAATAGTGAAAAATGATAGCAAATACACTATACCCTATACCCTATAAATCAAAATTGGCCTGCTGAAACTTCCAGAATCGGCAATATCGTCGCATAAGCAATCACACCGATTATTACGGCCATAATAACTATAATAAGCGGCTCAACCGTCGCACTCAATCGTTCAATAACTGTATCGGTCGAAGCCTCGAGATTGTCGCTGATATTTTTCAGCATCATCTCCAGCTCGCCGCTTTTTTCACCGACTGCAACCATATGGGCAATGGCAGGGTCGATAACACCGCTGTCCCTCAGGGGAGTTGCGATATCGGCGCCGGCCAAAATCCTTTCACGCGACTGCTGCACGGCCCTTCTCATAAGAATATTTCCCGTAACCTCCGCCACAACCCGAAGCGATTCGGCCATAGCCAGTCCCGAGCCGAGAAGCGTCGAAAGGGTCGATGCGAACCGCGAAACAACACGCTGTTTTATCAAAGGGCCGAACAGCGGCAGCGACAGTAAAAGCTTGTCACGTAAGTACGCTCCCCGCTCGGTCTTGAGAAACCACCTCAGCGCCAAGACAATACCGACCACCACCGCAATAACAATCCCTAATCGCCAGGTGGTCAGGACCTTGCTTACATCCATCAATCGCTCCGTAATCCACGGCAATTTCTGACCCGTCCTCTCAATCTGACCGGCTATCTTGGGAATAACCTTCGTCGTCAAAATCAGAATCGCCGCGATGCAAAACAGGATTAGAATACACGGATATACCATCGCCGTTTTCACCTTGGATTCGACCCGCTGGCGTTTTTCCATAAAACCGGCGACAGTCGCAAAGCTCTCCCCCAATGTGCCGGTAACCTCGCCCACACGGACCATGCTTACATATATGACGTCAAAATAATCGCCGTAGTCCTTCAACGCATCCGTAAAGGACTCGCCCGTAACAACCCGGTCACGGATATCGATAAGGGCGCTTTTCAACCGTGGGTCGGATACCTGCAGCGTAAGCACCGAAAGCGCCTCGGTCAGTTTAATACCGGAATTAAGCAGCGTGGCCATTTGCTTGATAATATCAACAATCTGGCCCCGGCTGCTCCTGGAAAAAATCGAAAACAACGCAGCTTTTTTCTTGTCACCGGCGCTTACCTCCGTAACATTCGTTGGGTGAATACTACGCTCTCTGAGCTGTTTTCGCGCAGCGTAAGAGCTTTCAGCCGCAATTGCGCCTTTAACCTTTTTGCCGTCGGCTGCCATCGCTATATAACGGTATCTTGGCATAAGAAAAACTAAAAAATGAAAATTTAAAAATAAAAACCAAAACTAAAAATGTAAAGCTTTGAATTCTACACTATGGTTTTACATTTTTAGCCTTAATTTTTTCGCTCATCACTACAATACATCCGCCTGTGTTACTCTCAATACTTCCGAGATAGTCGTTATCCCTGCGAGCACTTTCCTGGCGCCGTCCATTCTCAGGGTCTTAAGCCCGGTGGCAAGGGCGTGCTTCTTTATCGAACCGGCGGTCTTCCGCTTGTATATCATGTCACGTATTTCTTCGGTAATCATCAGTAATTCATATATCCCGGTTCTGCCGCGATAGCCGGTTTGAAAGCACTTCTCGCAGCCCTTTCCCACGAAAAACTTCCCATCCTCGGGATGGATATCCATCTTGCCGTTTCCAAGCCCCAGCTCTTTCAACTCCCGGGTTGTCGGCTCATAAACCTCTTTGCAATTCTTGCAAACCTTTCTCACTAATCGCTGAGCTATTATAGTAATCAGGGACGAGCTGACCAGATACGGCTCAACGCCCAAATCCAAAAGCCGGCTCACCGCACCGGCGGAATCGTTCGTGTGCAGAGTGCTGAAGACCAAATGACCTGTCAGCGAGGATTGTATCGACATACGGGCCGTCTCGATATCTCGAACCTCGCCGACCATAATAACATCCGGGTCCTGACGCAGCACATGCCGAAGTGACGTCGCAAATGTCATTCCCTTCTTGCTGGCCACCTGAATCTGGCTTATAGCGTCCAGTTGATATTCTATCGGGTCCTCGATGGTTATGACATTTTTCTCCGATGAATTAATCCTGTTAAGGCAGGCGTAAAGAGTCGTACTTTTGCCGCTGCCCGTCGGGCCGGTCACGAATATAACCCCGTGTGACCTGGTCAAAAGTCCGTCGAATTTCTTCAAATCATCCTTGCACAAACCCAGTTCATCCAGACCGTACAGCGCCGTGCTCTTGTCAAGCAGTCGCAGCACACTGCGCTCGCCGTAGCTGGTCGGAACGGTGCTGATTCGCAAATCCACTTCACGCTGGCCTAAGCGGACGCTGCATCGACCGTCCTGCGGAAGACGACGCTCCGCTATATCCATACCCGCCATGACCTTGATTCGGGAGATAACCAACGGAAGAACGTTCCTGTTCAAACTCAGAACGTCATACAGAATACCGTCGATACGATAGCGAATCTGAATCTTCATCTCGTAAGGATGAACGTGAACGTCACTGGCCCGCAACTGCAAGGCGCGAAAGAGCATATCGTTGACTAATCTGATGACCGGCGGCCGGTTCACCACGTCAAGCAGGTCGTCCGAATGGGCAACCTCATCGATAAGCTGGTCGAGATTTTGTGAATCAAGCTCCTCGGCCACCTCCTCGATGACCGTCGTCCTCTGCTCGTAGGCAACATCTATCACGGAGGTTATAGCCGTACGCGTGGATATCGCCGCCCTGACGGGCAGGCCCATCATCTTCGAGATATTATCCAGTGCATTTACATCCAGCGGCTTGGACAAAACCACGACAAGCTCGCCGTCGTCGTTCTCCGTCTTCACGCCGATGAGGAAATGGTGCTGAGCATAAGTCGCAGGGACCGCCTCTACAAATTCCACAGGCACGTCCTTGGCGGCTATCTCCGATAGATACTCCCAGCCCAGCGCCTCGGCAAATAGCTTCAAAACCACATCTTCCGTAAAATATGGGCAGCTAAGCAGGGCTTCATCGAGCCGCTGGTGGCTGTGGCTTTCTTCGAAAAATTTGGTCAATTGCTCAGCGTCAACCAGGCCCGTACGTTCGGCAGTTTTTACGAGTAATTCTTTCATCAGCAATTGCCTTGCGTATTCAGTGCCTTTCTACGATTCAAGTACAAACTAAGGACTCAAAACTCAAAACTGACCTATTCCACATCCAGGACACGCAGCGGGTCCATTGGTTTGGACTTTATGCCGGGCCAGTTCTCATATTTCTGGAACTTTTCCTCGAACAGTTCAAATGCGACTCTGTTCCTTTGTGATATCTTCTCCAAATCCGGCAGCCCTGCAAGTGTCTCATCAGGCCTGAGAATCTCAGCCCTGACGAATATGTACAGCTTGTTCTGTTTGTCTCTATTGCCAGCCTGGCGGAACAATCCGCCCACAATAGGTAAATCCCCAAGTATCGGCACCTTTGACCCGCCTTTGGACTGGTTCAGCTTCACCAATCCGCCTAAAATTATTGTGCTGCCGTCCGGTACGGTAACGACTGTCGTGATGTCGCTTTGCGTAGTATCCGGCGGCTTCGTCTCATCTTTGGTTTCCCTGAAGTCTTTCCTCGTCATAGTCATTTCAAGGCGAAGCAGGTCTCCTGAACTAATATGAGGCGTAATGTCAAGAGTTATGCCCGCATCATATCCGTCATAACTCGTTGACGTTGTGAACGTTGAATATGGCTGGCCCGCTGTACCCGACGTACTCGAAATAGGCGTGGAAGACTCTTTCTTCACGTATATCGTATCCGTCGTGCCTATTGTCCCCTGCTCGTTATCATTAACAAGGATCTTCGGCTTGGCCAGAATCCTGCCGTAATTCTTCGTCTGCACAGCCGTCAGCAGGGCGTTGATATGAAGGTCACCGTAAAAGCCTGTGAGATTCCCGCCGCCAGTACTGAAATCTATAAATCTATCCCGCATCCCGGACTCGAGCAATTTGTCTATCACAGTTGCAGTTTCGCTGGCAGCGAACGACCCGGTTTGCCCCGCCGTTTGAATAAGGTCGGGAAAGCTCTGAATCAGATTCAGGTCAAGGTCAAAATTGTCCGTCTCCCACACCTCGACAAGCGTTACGTCTATCAGAACCTGGGGTCTTCGCTTATCAAGCGTCTTTATCAGGTTCGCTATCCATTCATGGTTCTTCTTGCTCGCATAGACAATGAGCGAAAAAGTGTTGTCATCAGGAACAATGACGATTTCATCTTCGGTCTTCTTTACGACTTTTTCAATCTTGCCCTCTTTGTTTGTGATGGTCTCCTGAATAAGCTTTGTCAGAACGGCCTCCAAATCCCCCGGCGTCTGGTTCTCAAGCGGATAAATAACATAAGGCATCACACCACCTTCCTCGGTTTCGCTGTCCACGTGCCCGATAATCGTAGCTATCCGGGCATGCTGCTCGGCTGTCGCATTGACCAAAAGCGAATTAGTCGGCTCAATTATCACCACCTGAGGCTCTTCCACGAGGGCATCTGTCGCTGCCCCGGCAGAGCTGGTTCTTGAACTCGTCGCCGCCGAAGTCCTGCCGGCGGAACTCGTTCCGGTTACGGCCGTGGTGCCGGTAATCCTCGAGCTGCCACTCGACGAATACCCCCTTGACGTCCCGCCGATTATATTGAACTCCTGGAGCTTTTTCAGCACCTCCTCGGCGCCGACGTGCTCGATTTTGTACACTTGCAGTGTTCGCAGGTCCTGCTGTTCCACGTCAAGAGTATCAATCAGGCCTTCGACAACAGCCAATTGCTCTTCAATTCCTATCATCAAGATGCGGTTTGTCCTTTCATCGGCGTCAAGATACACAGCAGTCGCCTGACTCGGCGCAGCCTGTGAGGTACTCCTGGTCCTGGCAGCCGCTGCGGCTCTGTCCCTGGTCAGCCGCGTAGTATAGGCCGTTGTTGACTCCCCGGGTCTGCGAGCGCTCGAGGTTCTCGATGAACCGGGACCAGTGGCAACAGTAATCGATACCGTACCTAACTGCTCCGAAAGGGTTTTGAGCTTGGGCGCAAGTGTCTGTGCCATCGTGAATTTCAACTGCCTGAACTTGAAGTGCCTCGGCTCGCCGGGTACGTCAATCATCTTGAGAAGCTGCTCCACACGCTCCATACGATAGGCGTATCCCGTAACGATAAGTTTGTTGACTCCGGCAACCTGAGGGGGAGTAACCCCGAGTTTCATAGCCGTCAGAAGGTTTATCGCACTGGCTGGGTCCACGTGTTCCAGTGTAAAGATACGGGCTACGATTACATCCCCGCTCTCCACCTCGCCTTTCTCCGGATCCAGCAGGACAGGGTCGATATTCGCTGTCTCTACCGCGGGAACTACGGTTACGAGATTTCCCTTGCGAGTCATTGCGAAGCCTCTGAATTTCAGCGCAGATTCAAGCAGAGGATACAAATCTTTAACCTTCATTTCCCCCCACGTCTTGCCGTAAATCTTCAGTGCAACATCACCCTTAATCTTCAGCGGGTCGTACATAAAGTTCAAATGCAGGTACTCACCAACCAGGCCTAACAAATCAACTATTTGAAGCTTCTCAGGCAATCGCATCTTCAAAACTTGCTCACCATTTTCAATGGGCCCCGGCATATATAAGCTATCTGCAGCAGCCGGGCTCGATACCTTCGGTACTTTGTCCTCCCGTACGGGTAAAACCGAGCGTGGTCCGATAACTTCCGCTGCCTTTGAAACATCCTGTGAATCCGGTTTTTGCAGTTCATTAACCGTCCCCGGCTGCTTGACGATTTTCGGCTCCTCAACTTTCGCCGGCTGTTTAACGATTTCCATCTGCTCAATGGCGGAAACTATCTTTTCGAGCCGACTGACCGGAGCAACCACAATCACAGCATCATTATGGATATCTATGATTGCTTTGGCGCCGGCGCCGGCGGCCGGCGGATTAGAGAAACTACCAACCGATATATTGCCGATTGCCGCCGCTAATTGCTCGCTTGACGGCAGATTCCCGGTGCCTGAGGCAGTGAATATCTCTGTTATAACAAATTCTTCCTCGGCATCGACAAGATTCAAAACGGCCATCGCTTTGTTGAGTTCACCAGGCCCAGCCGTCACTAAAATCGTATTGGAGCCGGGCATTTTCGATACCGTACCGAGCCTGGCCTCGGACAGATACTTCTTGCTCTGCTCAGCGGATATGTGCTTTAAGGCAAAAAGCCTAAACCTCCCGGATTCGGAAGCGCCTGCCCGCTCCACAGCAAAAAGATAACTGCCTGCTAAAAAAAGAACAATCGCTAAAATAAATGACCTGCCATAGCGCCTGAGTTGCTGTTCTGTCATTATCAATCACCCCGTTACTCAAAAAAATATCCATTTTTCATCTATACAGCTATCGTTTTTACCGGACATAACGGCTGAACTGCTAACATAAACCCTTTCTCCAGAAGGTCTTACACACTTATTTGTTCGACTGAAAAATACCGACCTTTATCCACTGTCGGCTATTTAATCAGACATAGAAAAAGACTAAAAGTTCCCCATTTTCAGCCAAAAAAATACTAATTTCCTCCTCGGCAAGCTGGACAAATCCCTCAAGAAAAACTGCCGTTTTTGCCCTGCTTGTTAGGGTTCCGGAGGTTGGTCATGACGGTTTTTGCCGCTTTTTTCAGAAATGCCCGAATCCCACTGCCCCGCGATTATCTGCTCGACCGCTTGTTTGGGCTTGGTGGCCTCGATTCTATCTTTTTACTGCCCCCGCTCTTAGCTCGGTTCGGGTCCTGGTCCTTCAACTCTTTGCCCAAATCACCCAGCTTCTTGGACTCTTCCTCACTTATACGTGAGCCACGAGCTAATGTTTTTATAAATTCCAGCAACTCATCCCCTTCCGCAGAGTCGGAACCCGAACCACCTTTATCGGTCTTAGAGCTGCTCCGCATGCCTTTCAATCTTTCCATCAGCGTGCCCATCTCCGCCGCTTCGCTGTCGCTCATCCGCGGCTGTGTAGGTCTGCCTGGAGTTCGAGGCGGCGTAATCCTGCTTCCTGATACCGGAATGGGGGGAAGGGTTCTACCTACAGGCGTCGGTAAAGGACGTCTGGAGCCGCTTGGACTGCTCGTTCCTGTGGAAACAGGGGCCGAGCCTTCAACAAGACTCATTCCCGGCGCCGCAGCTTCAACAGATACTTCGAAAGTCTCCTGGCCGCCCTGAGCAACTACAACGCCGTCTTTTATCTGCTCAATCTGTAAATGCCCCACCATACTGGATTGCATCACCCACCGCAAACCTTTGCCGGGCTCGTCAATCAGCGCCCGAGACATCTGGGGATTCTCCTCGGAATAGCTCGTAAGAACAACCCTGAATTTGGCCGAAACCGCGGTTTTTGGTTCCAGCGGCACCACCACATTAATATCCACCGACTTCCTGGGTTTAGGTTTTTGAGGCGGATTCAGATACCTTGCAAACATCTGCGCCTGCACTACAAGCGGAGAGACCTGGCTCTGGTTCACCTTCGTTTTACTGCCCCTGACCTTGGTGAATTCCTCTATCACGCCGGGTATTTTTGATAAATCCTCGATTCGTTTATCGCCCCATGCACTCAAAACCACCAGAAAAATGAGGCAAATACCCGCCAAAATCGCCGTAACAAAACCTGTTATTCGCAATGTCTTTATCATAATCAACCTTTCCAACCTCCCTATTTTTTGACATTGTCGGCGGAATTTGGTTCCCTCCAATGAATAATTTTTTGGAATTTAAGCGCTTCGTTACCCGCGTAATCCCCGCTGTGCTCAGGAGTATGGCAATCGGTACAATCGGTACAAACCGATTTAGGCTTTTGTATCCGGACTTCACCGGCACTTTCGATATGTTCCGAGCCCGCTCCATGGCAGTTCTCGCAGCCGACATTCTTCAAATGGCCGCTCCGCTCGCCCGAAACAAAGCCGCTCTCGTATTTCATCCCTACAACATGACAAACCACGCATTCCGGGTCGTACTGTGAGCCGACCTTCTCGAGCGTCGCGTAAGCGTGTGCATGCACCCGGCCGCTCCATTTCTTATATTCGTACTCGTGACAGTTCTTGCAGGTCCTGGAACCGGTGTATTTCAGACCCTCCCGCAAGGGAAGACGTGGGTAATTCTCCAATAAATTGCTCAATTTTACAAGCTGCTGGTAGTTTTTGTATAGCTCAACAAGAGAGCTTTCCCGCGGCAGGTCCTCTTTGACCGGGATTGAGCGATAACTCAATTTCAGCTTCTTTTCGCCTTTGACGGCTCTTATCTGCAATTCGTTGACATATTTGCCGAATCGGCCCACCGAGAAAACCAGCGGACTTCTATTCGCCTCGCCAATCAATTCCGGCTCATCGGATTCAGCAGGACAAACCAGGCAATCCACAACAGGTGCTTTTTTGGCAATAGAATCAATTAGGGGCCTGTCACAGCCATTCACAATCAGGATATTGACACTTTGCATTCCGGCTTCTGTGGTAAAAAGCCCCTCAATCTGCTCAATTTCCTTTTTGTCAACGTCAAAAGCCGCTACATTGACGACTATGGGTTGACCATCGAGCGGCAATTTTCTCGTGAATGTCGCCGGTATGTTCGCATCCGGCGGCTGTTGAGCACTTATTGTCTTAAAAACCGAGCCGATACCTTCCAGCATTCCCTGGTTTCTGGCTATTTCGATGTCTTCCCTGGTCAGATTGACCAAATCGTATTTCAGCAGCTTCAAGGCTTCGACCACGATATTGAACTTGAGCCGCCCCTGTTCGCTGTCACCTTCGGCAAGTCGGCCCGTATCGACAATCAATCTTTGTTCTTTGGGCACGCTTTTGAAAACCGCCGAGCGCCTGTCAAGCCCTCCGATCTGTCCGCCGAAACAACCGCAGGGCTTCAACGCCCCAAGCTCGTTACCGGTTATAAAAATCGTAAGCAATTCGGTTTTGTCCGCCGTCTTCTTCGATGGTTTCCTTGCCCGGCCCAACCGTTCTTTCTTGCTCTTGGCCGGCCCCATTGAAATCGCCGATACCAGTGCCGCCTCGCAAGTCAAAACAGACCTCGAACCGACAGCCCCTATCACGGGGCACCACGCTCCAATTATCAAAACACAAATAAAAGCCGCTAATTGCTTCATACGCCGCGGAAGATTGTTTACTCCACCAACTCGGGCCGAACTAAAGCCTGATTGGTGTTCGACAACCCCATTGCTCTTTTCGACCCTCTCGAAATCCTTTATGGATTCTCGACAACCTTCGGCGAATAGAATCCGTTGCATTCAATCGCCAGTTTCTCGCCGCCTTTTATATTCACAGAAAGCACATCTTTGAACACCTTTTTGTTATCTTCGATGGGCGGCGGCGTTATTTCCACCTTTAACTGATAACCCTTGTTGACCTTCTGCTGACTCGCAACCTTTATCAAACCGTTTTGTGACGACACCGATTCAATCTCAAAAGTCTCTCCATAGTTGTTGAGCACCCACACATCTCTTTTTATCGGCTTGCCCGGTTCAGAATTGATGGAGACAAGCCGAGGCGGGTTAATTGTGAACCGCGACAGCGTACTGTAAACAAGCGTAATATATTTCAATTCCGGATGGCTCAGATTAATCACGAACGTCCCATTCAAGCCCTTCTGCAGCTTCTCCACATCGACCTTCGGCTGTAGAACAAATTTCGCCGATTCAATCGAAGAATCAATGTCGGCGGTTATACAGTTGGCAGTTGACCTGACCGATGTTATCGAAAACTTTTTGCCGTCAATACTTGCAATCGTAATCTCAGGACAGTCGGCATTTTCACGCTCGAGCAAAAGGTTCAATCTCTTCGGCTCATAAGTCACTTTCTTGGCAATGGTGCCCTTGACGACCAGTGCAACCTTTGGATTTGCCTTATCATTACTGTGCACATACACATAGTTCCTTGTCGGGCCGGCTCGTTGGCCCGCAATATATGTAATATGTATTGTCCCGCTTTCGCCCGGCTTATACTCCCTCTTTGTCAATTTGGCGACGGCGCAGCCGCATGTGCTTTGCACGCGCGT
Source organism: Sedimentisphaerales bacterium (assembly GCA_030611315.1). Taxonomy (GTDB): domain Bacteria; phylum Planctomycetota; class Phycisphaerae; order Sedimentisphaerales; family Anaerobacaceae; genus JAUWPZ01. The sequence continues at coordinate 31,692 of JAUWPZ010000010.1, read as the reverse complement.
AATCTTCAACAGACCCTCGCCGGCGTTCTTAAAGGCAAACTCACAGGTGGGCCTGGTGCCGGGCCCGATTTTACCAAAATCGTGAATCACTTTTTCAAACATGATTTTCGGCACCGGCGCATTCGCATCAACTGTGGTTGTTACTGAAGGCCGGGGACGGGTCCTGCTCCCGGGAGGCACAGACGTCGTAGTCTCGGACTCTTTCGGCGGCACAATCATGGTTTCTTCTGCAGGCCCAATCCTGCTCCTTTTCGCTGTTACAGCCTGCTCTTCGCAGCCGGCCTGCAGGAGTAAACAAAAGCCGATAACTAAAAAAACGGCCAATTTCGCAAACGGACCTCCAAAAAACCGCAAAATTCCGGGCCAAACACATAAAACCACACTATTATGCTTCATTATTCTAATCTCCAAATCAAACTGATCTTAATTGAATTTTCCCGTTTATCCGCGGGTAAGTAACTTAAAAATAACCAATTACGGTTTTATTCGCGGACATTTATTACCCTTAAGGGTATAATCTTCCATTGGTTCTCGATAGCTATAGTTTAACTGAAAGAAAACCGTCAAGCAAGGTTTTTCACTGTACAGGGCCAATAAAACCTGTTACTTCTCTTTACGGGAAAAGTCTCGTCCTTGTTGAGCAAATATCTCAAAATTTCTCTTTTTTTCACCCCAAACTCCACTCAAACCACCCCCTTTTGAGTTGAATATCGATGCCAATGCCCGCCGCACCGCCGAACAAAACCATCAGCGTAGAACTCGGATTCAAACCTCTCAAGTACCCGGTCGAGGCGGGATTCGCGATACACGTCCGCCTTATCCTTTCCAAGCAAGTCTGTCAGGCGACGCGCAAGATCGGTAGAAGTGTCAACCGCGATAATCCTAATCTTATCTTGTTCAGAGTTTCTTTTCGTCATTATGGGCGAATCAGTCCTTTTTGCATTTCTCACCACCATGTTTGCTGTTTTCGTCAGAATCGGAGCAGTCTTCCAGTCGGTGCAGTTCAGCTCTCACCCTTGGCAGTGCCTGCGGATATTCGGCCTTGATGAACTCAATCAGTTTCTCTCTCACTTCACAGCGCAGGGTCCAGGCCACTGAGGCATCCGCAGCACTCATAAGAGCTCTAAGTTCCATCGTACGGTCTGATGCGTTCGTAGCTTGCAACACACAGACTTTGCCGTCCCAGTGGTCTGATTTCTTCAGTATATTATGAAGCTCTTCTCTGACGGCCTCAACAGGCACGGTGTAGTCGGTATACACAAAAACGGTGCCAAGTATGTTCGCAGAGGTTCGTGTCCAGTTTTGAAAGGGGCTTTCGATGAAATACGTTATTGGCACAATCAGCCGTCTCAGGTCCCAGATCTTAACAACGACGTAGGTCAGCGTTATCTCTTCGATGCGGCCCCATTCGTTTTCCACTATTACGACGTCGTCAACTCGGATAGGCTGTGTAATCGCTATCTGAAGGCCTGCTATGAATGTTGCAATGGTCCGCTGAGCGGCCATTCCCACCACAATGCCGACCACTCCGGCAGAGGCCAAGATTGTTGTCCCGAGTTGCCGAACCGTGTCGAATGTCATCAGCATTGTCCCAAATGCGAGAATGCCCACAACAACGATGGCGATGCGCTTCAACACTCTGAATTGTGTGTGGATCTTTCGCGCTTCCAGATTGTCTTTTACGCCCACATCGAAACGGTTGAGTACGTAGTCTTCCAGAACGTAGGTCGTTCGGACCAGGAGCCAGGCAACTATAGCGATAAGGACTAAGGCAAGTGCGTGCTCCGCTACCTCAGGTACGTGGGATTTCATATTGGGGAGTTTCCCAACCACACGCACTATGAGAAGAATGACTATCCACTGCAACGGCCTGTAGCAGTGGTTCACGAGTGCGTTGTCGAAGGTTACTCTTGTACGTTTTGTCAAGTGGCGGACTATCCTGAACACCACATAGTGGCCTGCTATTCCAACAAGCAGCGCCATTCCGTACAGCCAGATCAATGGCTGCAAGTCGCGTATGTTTGCTAACATTCTATCCCTTTCGAATTTCCCTGGCCAAAGACACAACAATGCAGTCTCAGCAACGTTTGGAAACATAAATTACGACAAATCTTGGTGTTTTCGAAAAACTGCATAGTCTTGCATACCAGACTTACCCGCTCAATATCGAATTTAGCATATCCAGGTAATCGGAAAGCAGCCGCGTTATCAAGAACTCTCTTCGAACTTTCTCTCTGGCCTTCTCTCCAACGGCTTTGGCCTCATCGGGATTTTTAAGAATGTGGATAATCCGCTCTGCAAACCCTTCATTGTCCTGAGGCTCTACCAGGAAACCGCTCTGGCCATCCTCAATCTGATAGGGTATTCCCCCTACATTCGAGGCAACAACCGGCGTACCTTTCCACAAAGCCTCGGTCACGCAGAGACAGAAGCCCTCTCTTATGGACTTCTGTATTATCACGCTGGAAAACCTTTGAATGGAATTAACCAATGTCTCATTGTTTCCCACGACGAAAACGATGTCCCCGGTATTGATGAGTTTGTTTGCTTTACGCTGGACCTTTCTGTACATCTGTAGCCCTTCGGGGTCGTCGCTGGCCACATTATAGCAGAATACAAGGCGGCAATCGACCTTCTCTTTGACCAGTTTGAATACTTCGACAACACCTTCGGGATTCTTCCATGGGTCAAGCCTGGATACCTGCGTAATTACGGGTTTGTCCGTCGGGACGCCCGCTTTCGTTACGTATTCCAGCATCGTCTTTTCGGGTATATCCCTGTTTTTCTGACTCAGCGGGTTAATCGCAGGAAACATGAGCCTTTGGCCTAACGGAAGGTCCTCCTTGAAGTACTTCTCGCTCGACATGACAACCTGGTCGTACTTCAGTAAAAATCCCTTGAGAAAATCCCACAGTTCCTGATGCGGGTTGGTCAGATCTATGTGGCATCTCCATATCCACGGTTGGCGTTTCCTGTAAGACCGTATCAACGAAAGCGGCTGAGGGTCATGTACAATCACGCAGTCATGCTGGAAATGTGTGAACTTTGAGAAGTTTTCGTTAGCCTGAAGATAAACGCGCTTCTTTCTATCAGACAGATTTAACTTTGCCCCCTGAAGAGCGTTGTGAAAGCTCTTGGTAATCTCAAAGAACTCCTGACTTCCGTGCAGTATTCTCCAGCCGGCATCGATTCCCACATCATTCATCAGCAACACAAGGGAATAGAGAATCTCTGCGACTCCTCCTCCCTGGTACGTGGCATTGACGTGAACAATGTGTTTGCCGTAGAGCCCCTTGGCCCTGGCATAAATCTCTGCCAATGTTGTATCCGGCACTATATGCCGAAAGTCCTCAAGGCGTATCATACTATTCTCCTGTTAATTTCTCGAGTAATAATCTAATTTCTCTTTCACTATCGACACTAAATCGAGCTCTCGAAGCGCCGAATCCGACCTTAACGGAATACGCCTCATCAGGGAGGACGCTAAACATTTCTTCGTCGGTATAGTCATCACCTGCCGCCAGTATGAAGTCCCATTCCTGTTCTTTCATCCAGAGTTCCACCGCCCGACCTTTGTTTATACCCATGCTCTTAACTTCGAGTATCTTGTTACCCTCGAACACCCCGACATCCAGATTCTCCGTTAGACTCAGAAGAGCGCCTTTTAGTTCCTGTCCTCTGACGTATGCGAGCTCGGGGTCCGCTCTGCGATAGTGCCAGACCAATGAGAAATTTTTATCTTCAACCATAGAACCCGGCGTGCGTTCCGAGTAAAGTTCGAGGATGGGTCTGATAGAATCCTTCCACTCGGTTTCAAAGGACTGCATACATTGCCATTTCTCGCTACCATGCCGAATCCAGGCCCCATGCTCAGCAACCAACGCCGTTCCAAGATTGCCGAACCACTCTTCTAACGTAGCCTTGTCTCGCCCACTTATAATTACTATGTTGTTCCTGGGATTGCTCGATAAACTCCGCAGCAGACCCATAATTTCATCATCCGGCCCGGCTTGTTCGGGCCTGCCTTTGAAACCTACGAGGGTACCGTCATAATCGAGCAGAAACAATCGTTTACGGCTTTTCGCATAGTCGCGAACCAATTTCCGGCTTATCGGTTCCGACAGTTCGCGGACAGAGAACTCTTTCTGAGTTTTCTTGATTTCGGACAGAGCATCCAGGAAATCCCCGCTCCATCGTGAAACGTTGTAGCGACGAAGGCGTTCCTGCATAACCTTGTTTCGTTCGACTTTCTCCAGCAATGGCATCTCCAGGGATTCTTTGATGGCATTGACTATTGCGGCCTTGTCGAATGAATTGACTATTAGTGCCTCTCCCAGCTCACGCGCCGCGCCGGTCATTTCACTTATGATCAACACACCCGGGCTGTCGGTCTTGGCTGCTATGAATTCTTTGGCTATCAGATTCATCCCATCTCGCAGAGGCGTGACCAATGCTACATCGGCGATGTGGTACAACGCCGTAAGTTCCTTGAATGGAAGAGACCGATAAAGATACCACACAGGCATGTAACCCATCGTCCCATGCTCGCCGTTGACCCTGCTGACCAGCTGCTCCAGCCTCTCTCTCAACATTTTATAATCCTCGACGCCTGTGCGCGAAGGGACAGCCACCAAAACTAAAGTGACTTCACCCTTATATTCGGGATTATCAGACAAGAATAAATCGAAAGCCTCTAATCGCTGGATAATACCCTTGGTGTAGTCCAGTCTGTCTATGGATATGATGATTCTGCGCTTCCCGATTTTCTTGAGTATTTTACCTACTTCCTTCTCAACGTTGGCGTCATTGATGGCTTGAGAGTATCTTTCATAGTCAATTCCCATAGGAAACGCATCGATCTTGACAATGCGACTGCCGAAGCTGACTCTGCCCAACGTATGTTCAAGACCTGTAATTCTACACACACTGCTGAGGAAGTGTCGAACGTAGTCATAGGTGTGGAAGCCTATCAAATCGGCCCCCAACAAACCGTTCAAGATTTCCTCACGCCAGGGCAAGAGACGGAACAGCTCAAATGACGGCCAGGGTATGTGGAGAAAGAAGCCAATGTCCGACTCCGGGAGTCTCTCCCTGAGAAGTTGTGGAAGCAGCATCAATTGATAATCGTGCACCCAGATCCGGTCGTCAGGTTTAGCAATCTCCATTACCTCATCGCAAAAAACTCGATTCACCTGCTCGTACATCTTCCAGAAGCGCTTTTCGTATAGGGTACGCATTGCGAAGTAGTGAAAGAGCGGCCAAATCGTCTTGTTGCAGAAGCCCTGGTAGTACCCTTCCATTTGCCTTCTGGACAAAAATATGGGACGGCAGTTCTCCTCAGCCAGTCTTTTTCTGATTTGCTCCTTGTCTTCGGCACTTAGTTTCTCGCTCGTTATTCCCGGCCACCCAATCCAGACTTGTTCGCAGGAGTCGGGCAGTGAAGATAGCCCGACGGCAAGCCCTCCCGGACTCGGGCGAAAATGCAGCTCTCCCGCTCTTCTTGCCGTATTAAGCGGTAGTCTGTTTGCAACGACAAGCAATCGTCCCATTATTTTGCTCCCGGTGAATGCCGATTGCATGATAAGCCGAAACGGGACAAGGAAGTGCGAAAAGAGAGTCGAATTAGCAGCGAAGCCTTTGGTTTTCTCTGTAAAAATATCATAAGACTTGCCCGATTATAATACTCTCACATATACTTGCAAGGTCAATCTACCTAATCCCGTCTGATTCACGCACCGCAAAATGCGGATTTGGGCCCAAAGGGGCGATTTTTGACTACTCATCTACGGCTTTACAGCCGATATTTTAATACTACAGCGACATTTAGATTTACTAAGAACTCTTTACGAATGAAAAATCAAAAATAAAAAAGCAAAATGCAAAATGACAGATTAAAATTCAAAAATACCGAATTCAGGATGGTAAATCGGCTCTTTGGAGCCAGCCGGCGCATATTAATCGGGTTGGGGCAGACTTGCAAAACAGTAGATTAGCCGGTATTATCAAGCTGATAAACCGACTTATACGGAGCAAAAAATGGACAAAAAAGGCCCCGGAGTTTCAGTAGTTGTCCCCCTGTTCAATGAGCAGGACAATATCGGCCCACTCTACGACCAAATCACGCAAAGCCTCACCGACAGATTCGACTACGAGATAATTTTCGTCGATGACGGCAGCGACGATGGCAGCTTCGCCGAACTGGCCCGCCTGCAAAAGGACGATGTCCGAGTGCGGGTCATCCGTTTTCGCAAGAATTTCGGCCAGACCGCCGCGCTCAGCGCGGGCTTTGCCCACGCGCGAGGAGCAATAATAGTCGCACTTGACGCCGACCTGCAAAACGACCCCGCCGACATCCCTAAAATGATTGCCAGGCTCGACGAAGGCTTTGACATCGTCAGCGGCTGGAGAAAAAAACGCCACGACAACGCCATCACCAGGCTTATCCCCTCAAAAATCGCCAACTGGCTCATCGCCCGGATTACCCGCGTCAAGCTGCACGACTTCGGCTGCACCCTCAAAGTTTATCGCCGCGAAGTCCTCGCTGAGACAAAGCTCTACGGTGAAATGCACCGCTTCATCCCTGCCTTAGCGAGCTGGAGCGGCGCCAGCATAGCCGAAATGGTGGTCAACCATCGTCCCAGGACCGCCGGCGCCGCCAAATACGGCCTGGGCCGCACGATGAAAGTCGTTTTAGACCTCATCACCGTCAAGTTCTTAGGCTCTTTTTCAACAAAGCCCATCTATATCTTCGGCGGCCTCGGCACCATAAGCGCCATCGGCGCAATAATCACAGGCATCGTTGTCATTTATCAAAAATTCGCCTCCGACCTTGATATGACCGGAAATCCACTGCTGATTCTGACCGCAATGCTCATTACAGCCACCATTCAGTTCATCCTGATGGGCCTGCTCGCCGAGCTTATGGTACGGACATACCACGAATCACAAAACCGCCCGACTTACGTCATCAGGGAAATCCTCCAATCACCCGGCAAAAATGGAGACGCCGAATGACCAAAGCCTCCCGAAAACACAAACACAAACATCCGGCAAGACATGTAAAACCACTGCCCCCAATTCGACCCTCCAAACCCAGAACCCAAACCTCAAAAGTACTTTTCATCGCAATTATAGCTATTCTCGCTGCAATCCCCTTTACAATGGGCAAATATACCGAGTTCAACTCTCCCGGCCCTTACGACAGCGGAGCGTATGTCTATTCAGCCGCGCACATACTCGACGGCGCCGAAATCGGCGTCGAGGAAAAACCCAGCGCACAGTTGGGAACTCTGCTCGTCAACATACTGGGCGTTTGGCTGTGCGGCTTTAATGAAACGGGGCCGAAACTCCTGCAGACAATCTTCCAGGCCGCCGCCCTCGTGCTTATGTTCATCGCGATACGCAAGCTTTTCGGTACACTCGGTGCCGCCGTGGCGGTTATCGTTGCCTCGATTTGCCTTTCTTCGCCGTTAATCGCCAAATTCGGCAACGTCAAAGAGCAGTATATGATAGCCTGTATGGTCGCCGGGGCAAGCTGCTTCGTTCTCTATCAACTCGGCGGAAAATGGTGGCTTGCCCTCCTCGCAGGCGCGCTTGTCAGTTGGGCGCCGCTCTTCAAACCGACCGGAACCTCGGTCGTCGGAGCAATGGGCCTGTTCGTTATTGCCCAGCCTTTCTTAAAACACCGGACCTTCAGGCAAACCGGCCGTGACATCCTGCTCCTGCTTGCAGGCGCCGCAATAGCTCTCGGCCCGCTATATCTCTGGATAATCGCCTGGGACGTAAAATTAAGCCTGCCTTACAGCTTCGCAGGGCGGGAAATCGTAAAGTTCCTGCCCAAAGCCGCGGGCCCCGATGCAAAACCGGCAGCCGATTACATCACCACAGCCAAACAACTCGTCTCCTTCTCCGAACAATGGCCCCGAGTATTGCGATACTACGGCCTGCTCATCCTGCCCATCGCCCTGGCCATCGGTGCAATCGCCGCCAGAATCATACGTATATTCCAGCGCCTAAAAATCCAAAATCCAAAATCGCAAACCGAAAAATCGGAATTTATCCCCAAGGGAATCGAAAATCACAAACCACAAATCGAAATTCGAAATTTATCCCTAAGGGAACCGAAAATCGAAAATCGCTTCGTCCTTTTCTTTGCCGTCTGGTGGGTCCTTGATATGCTCTTCGTCTGGATTAGCCCACGCTCTTATGAGCAATACTACCTACCCCTCAACGCTTCAGCAGCGATGCTCGGCGGATACTTGATTTGGGTTTATTGCGAAAAAATCTCCCGCAAGTCCGGCATCCTGAGAACATGGAAAACTTCTGCTTTTGATATTGGCTTTTTAGCTGTTTTGATAATCGCAGCCATCCGCATAATACCAGGATTATTGCCCTCTATAGAAGAAGGTCAACCGGATAATTACGCCCAATATCGCATGCTGCTCAGTGCCGCGGTGATTTTCCTCGGTCTCGGCATCGTCGGGATGCTGCTCGATAAGCTCTTGAAAGGATTTGAAATTCTCCGATGGTACTTGATAGGCGTTGTAGGCCTTGTGTGCTGTATTGTGATGGCCTGGCACATATTCTTCGGAATAATTGCCAGCCCGCACACCGGTAGGCACTACGGCGACAGAACCAGGGGCTTCTCCCAAAAGCTGAACTCTACCACCAAAGGCCCCTGGCAGGACGTGGGCGAATATATTAACCAAAATTCTTTAGAAACGGACAAGATGTACGTCTGGGGCTGGTACGCCGGGATGTACGTCAGCGCCCAGAGATTCAGCGCTGCTGCAAAACCCGTTATGATGCCTCGCCCCGCGCCGGACACGCTGGCCAGGATAATCGAAGGGCTGCTGGCAGAATTTGAGAAACAAAGGCCCAAGTTCATTGTGGACTCCCGCAAACGCCACATACCCACGAACAGGCCGCCATACGAACTCTGGCCCATAGTCATGCCGCCAACCCTCGGCGTTACAAAGCCCAGGTTCCTGCAGCAAAATAAGGCCGAGACCGACGCATACGACAAAGATTGGAGCAAAATGCTCAGGCAATTCGACGAGGACGAGGCGCTGCGATATCATGCGCTCAAGCCGTTTAGAGAATATGTTATGAAAAATTACAGAATCGTTGGTATGTTCGGCCCGCACGTCCTGTTCGAATTGAAGAATCCCGCACCGAATTAGGAGCTGCTGAAAGTTGTGTCGAAGTTGAACCTGCTTATGCTTAACTACGAATTCCCGCCCATCGGAGGCGGAGCAGGCAAGGCACATCTCTGCCTCTTAAAGCAATTCGCCGGCAACAGCGACCTGAATATCGATGTGCTCACTTCCGCACCGAAACCGGGTTTTTCCAGGGAAAACTTCTCCGAAAACATCACGATTTACAAAGTCGGCGTGCACAAGAAAAATCTGCACTTCTGGCGAAGAATCGAGGTGGCCGAGTGGCTGTTCAAAGCAAATTCGCCCTACCGCAAGTTACTGCGGGAAAATAATTACGACCTGGCTCACGCCTTTTTCGGCTTTCCAACCGGCTGGCTGTCCTGGCGAACTGCAAAGAAACTGCCCTACATAATCTCGCTGCGAGGTTCCGACGTACCGGGGCAGCATGCAAGGTTCAAGCTCGACTATAAAATTCTCGGCCCATTGTTCATTAAGCCAACCTGGAAAAAAGCCGTCGCCCTGGTGGCCTGCAGCGAAGGCCTCAAACAAAGGTCTCTGGAACTGCTGTCCAATATCTCTATCGACGTCATTCCGAACGGCGTTGACCTGGAACAGTTCCACCCGGCCAACGAATCCTATGCTCCCCCTTCAAGTGACAGGCCGTTGAGGCTTTTGACCGTTGGCAGGCTATCCGTTACCAAGCGGGTGGAAATGCTGATTGACGCCGCCGAGACACTTCGCAACGACGGCTGCAACCTCCGCCTGACAATATCCGGAGGAGGCGCTTTGGAACCGCACTTCAGGCAGCTCGTTTCGGACAGGGGGCTTGGCGAAATTATCGAGCTGACCGGCAGGATTGAATCCGAAAAGATGCCGCAGCTCTATCGTGAAAACGACATCTTTATTAGTGCAAGTATGCAGGAGGGAATGAGCAATGCAATGCTCGAAGCGATGGCCTCGGGACTGCCGATTATCACAACGCGATGTGAGGGCGTGGACGAATTAATAGCGGAAAACGGCATTGTGGTCGAGCCCGCAGACGCCGGGCAAATCGCAAAGGCTGTAAAAAAACTCGCCGACGACAAAGAAACTTATGCAAAGATGTCTGTTGCTGCAAGAACCCAGGCCGAAAAGTTCACATGGGGCAGGGTCGCCGAGAAATATTTAACGCTATATGAAAGACTAAAATGACTTGGACTACTCTTAAACACAAACTGTCGTTTTTACTTTCCCGAAGGAATAAAGAATACAACTACTACTTCGATCCTTATGACAAAAACATCAACTCAATTATATGCCTAACCCCTGCCGGTATTGGTGATGTCATTATGCAGGCACCTGCAATCGCAGCCTTGAAGGCTGCATATCCAGAATCTCATCTGACGATACTCGGACATAACAATCGCAACACTCCTGAAGTGTGCAGGCTTATGCCGAGTGTTGATGAAGTGGTTGATATTGGAATCCCGAAATATACCTGGCTATCACTGCTTCGCTACATGCTTTTTAGATTCTGGACTCTTTCCTATAAACTGAGAAAGAGAAGATTTGATTTAGTCGTCTCCTTCATCCCAAACCCCGTTAGAAAACTGTTTCTGTTCACCGTGGCAACCAAATATTGGATTTACGGAAATACCACTAATGGCTATCCGGGCAAGCTTAGCCTGGCTATCCTGGATCAACTGGAAATACCTTCGCAGGAAAGAAATGACATTTTTCAAATACCTGAACCGTTGGAGAAAAAAATGTCATTTCTTAATTCATGTAAACGACCTGTCATTGGCATTCATCCCTTTTGCGGAATACCCTGGAGACAATGGAATTATTTTGAGAGCTTGGTCCACAATTTATCCACCTTAAATGCGACAATAGTCGTCTTTGGAAAACAACCTGGCTACAATATTGATGCGAATGTTAATAATCTTGTCAATAAACTTTCCATTGCTGAATTATTTTGGACTATAAATAAATGCGATGCTTTTATTACTGCAGATTCTGGTCCCATGCATATAGCATTCTCACTCAATGTGCCAACAGTTGCCCTTTTTGGAGTAGTAAAACCGTCATTGCGTGTGCCGCCGAACAAGAAAAATAGGATACGAGTTTTGTACAAACCATCTGATATTTCAGAAAAGGGCAGCTTCGCTATTCCAAGAAAACCACTTGACAATCAGACTATGCAATCTATTACAGTCGATGAGGTTGTCAGAGAAACAATGCAATTATTAAACGATATCGGATGGAACATTTGATTATGGACCCCATCAAGATTCTTTAAGGATATATTAATGATAAAACTAAATGTAGGTTGTGGCTATGATTACCGTGAGGGTTTTATCAATATTGATGGTAGCGAACTACTTCCTAAGGTAGATAGAATCATAGACTTTAATAACGATTCATTATTGAATCATTTTGATACTGAAACAGTGGGCTTTATTTTAGCTAAAGATTTTATCGAACATTTTTTTCATTGGGAAGCACTAAAGATCCTTAACGATTTTTATAAATTATTAAGAAAAAATGGGACATTGAAAATGAAGCTTCCTGATTTCAAATATATCTGTAATTCATGGCACATACCAATCGAAAAGAAAATAAATTATCTATACGGTGGACAAGATAAAAAACAAGGTCTGGCAAGAGATAATTATAGAGACAAATTTCCAGAATTTTTTTGCCATAAATATGGTTATACGCAAAAAACCATGAAAAGAGAACTAAAGCAGATCGGATTTAGTATTGTCAAAACAAAGCGAAAAGGCAAGAATTTTTATGTAGAAGCTATTAAATAGTCCTCCCCGATAAGCTCGAATTATGATATTCCGTGATCTATTTAAGAAACGTAGATAATACTTTTCTTTGCCTTAGAATTTTCTGGATATTCACTTTCTCTTTGTCAAGAGCCAAGCGAATTGCATTACGGTCAGGCGTTGTATCTACAAAATCTTGCGGAAACCTAATGTTTCGGTTCTGGATATAGACAACTTTCATGCTGTTCTTAATACCAGCAACACGTTTGGAAAGTATTTCGGCCGAATTCTCAAAAACATGAGCCTTGTCTATAAGATAGAGCAAATTCACACAAGCCCCGTGAACAACACAAGGTATCGCCCCATGTATTCTAGAGCCGATATATGTCTTTGCCCCAGAGTATATCTTAAAAATTTGTCGATAGTCCGTTGAATAAAAAACGTATTCGGCGCCAAATAATTCCTCGGCTCTTGTGATTTCCCGATTATCATGAACGACAACAAGCCTGGGGCTCGGTAGCTGATGGAAAATATCCTGCATGAAGCGATCGTACCACTTAACAAATGTTCTAAGTTCTCTGTGATTGGACCTTACCCTGTCCACCGTTCTTTTGGCGTAGTCTCTTAATTTCATTTTCTCAGGGACTGTATAATCTCGCCATCCCAATATATTGACCTTACCGTTAGTAGCCAACGGAGTTACAAAAAATGCAGGGTCTAAGATTAATGTAACATCACCGAACCCGTATCCTTTCAGGGTTTCAAAAGCAAATTCATCTCTTACCATGCAAATTTCAACGAGACCTGACTTTGCCAGCTTCCGCAACAGGTTTTTTTGTCTGAAATTCCAGATACCACCCCTGCTGCCCACACCAATCAGTGCAATGGGTACCCTGTTTTTGAGACAGTATCTATAAATATACTCTGTTCTGTTAATCCATGTAGGGGTACCGGCAACGATAAAATAATCGCAATGACTGATATTTAGCTTAAGGTCATTAGCAAATGCACTTCGCACCCCATTGGCTCGGTTCCACCAAATCGTTCTAACCTCTGATTTGAGATTTAGAAGGCTCAGAACACCGTTGCGAATGAAGTCATCTCCGCAGTTCCAAAGAGCCGATGTGCTAATTAATATCGTCTTCATCTTTTATCCTTTCGGTCAACAGGGTTAGTTGTTATACTCTCTGGCTGGATTATATCATGGAAACAAAGTACTTCAAGCCGGCAATACGAATACTTGTTACTTTCGGTTTACTGGCATGGGTGTTTAGTTATGTTGATTATCAGCAACTCGCCCAGACAGTCAGAACTGCAAGAAGTGAGTATCTTGTTATTCTATGGGCCACATCGCTTGCTTTTTTTGCCCTGCGGTCGTTTAAGATGCGCTTAATACTAAAACAGCAAGCGTTGGATATTGGCACCTTTACGCTCTTCAAAATCAGTGCAGTGACCTCGCTTTACACTTTTGTATTGCCCGGTTTTATGAATTCAGGCATCAAATGGTATATACTAAAGAAAACTACCGGAAAAGGCACAAATATCTTTAACGGGATGTTGTACAACCAGTTATCTGAAATTGTCATTATGTCCGCCTGCGCGCTAATCGTATTGATTATCACCAATCCTACGCCACTCTTACTTTCCGGTACCAAGCATCTTTGGCTGTTGCCGGCGGTCTGCTCAATAATTCTGGTGCTGCTGATTGCAGTGACTCTATTTTTGCTAAGCTCACGAACCAGTAGGTATATCCTGAACGTTCTCAATTATCTGATGAAGTTGCTGCCCAATAAAATCCAGCGCAAAGGCAGGCAGGCACTACATGAGGCGGCAATGTTCCAGAGTGCTGGCTGGCGATTCCATGTACTGATGGGCCTGCTTACCATTATAACACAGGTAGTGGGTACTATTACCGTGTATATTTTCGCAGCAAAAGCAGCCAATATCAGCATACCACTATCGGTATATATCTGGTTGACTTCCATTGTATTCATTCTCGGCCGCATTCCAATCACCATCGCCAACCTGGGAGTCAGAGAGATGACCCTGGTGAGCATACTGGCCGCCTATGGGGTAGGAAAGTTATCTGCATTACTCATGTCAATGATCGTGTTTTCCACAATTGTTCTGAAGGCAATTATTGGAGCAGGATTCATGATTCACTGGTCGCTGACAAAAAAAGCTGAAAGGAAGCTTTGATGAATAGAGTAGTACGAAAGTTCCTGCGAGCATGTGATATCTACGACCCGGTCGTGGACCTCAAAAATCGGCCCAGCTAAATTCAACTACTGTCTCGAGGACAGACCAACGAGTTTCGTTGTTTCCAACTGGTGCACGCCCGAGCAAATGTGTGAGGTTCTCAAATCTCTGTGCAGCAAGAGAACTGTCGGGGACATATACGTTAAATTTGACAATTGAGCAGGAAATCGGCTCCGCTATTAAACGAACCAGCACTATAAGCGACTATTTAAACCCCTGCCTCGCTTTCGCAAAGCAAAACGGTGGGTCACTTAACGCATAGGAAACCTTCGGCACAGCTCCTTCACTCTGTCTCTGGTCTCGTTCTTGAGGGATTCGTCTATTTCGTACTCACCGTCGCTTATTATTTTCACACCCTTCAATACAGCATCTACCAGCACCGCGACCTCGTCCATCTCTTTGTCCCCCATCCCGTTTTTCGTAACAATCGGCGTACCCAACCTGACGCCGCTCGTAATCGCCGAGCTTTTTGTATCGTAAGGCAGTCTGTTCATATTCACAACTATCCCGCACTCCTCGAGGCGCCTTTGTGCTATGGCCCCTGTCAGGCCTTCCTTAAAATTCCCCACGTTTATCAGGACCATGTGGTTATCCGTCCCGCCAGTCAGCACATCATAACCCAAATCAACCAGCTCCTCTGCCAGCCTCTTCGCATTTTCGATGATTTTGAATTGCCTGGCCCGGTACTCATCCGAAAGAGCCTCTTTGAAGAAGACCGCCTTGCCCGCCACATTATTCAAATAAGGCGTCCCCTGCACCCCCGGAAATGTCGTCTTCTCAATATGCTCCCATAGGGCTACTGTCTTGCCTCCGGCCTTTATCTTCCGGTCGTAGTCTTTGCCCATCACTATCAGCCCGCCTCTGGGGCCGCCCGGCTTATATGTGCTTGTCGTCGTGAAATGTGCGTAATCCACCGGCGACTGATGCGCACCGGCCATCACCAGGCCCGCTATATGCGAGATGTCCGCCATAAGATACGCCCCCGCCTCGTCCGCTATCTCTCTGAACCGCTCGAAATCTATCGCTCTCGAATAGGCGCTCGTACCGCATATAATCAGCTTTGGCCTGAGCTGAACCGCCTTGGCCCGGATTGCATCGTAATCCAGAAGAAAAGTCTCTCTATCGACGTAATAATTTGCCACATCGAAAAACTTGCCACTAAACGAAACCCTCGCCCCGTGCGAAAGATGCCCCCCCTGGTCCAGCCCGAGGCTCAGTATCTTCTCGCCTGGCTCCAGCAGAGCGGTAAGCACAATCTGGTTCGCTGCGGTCCCGGAATGAGGCTGAACATTAGCATATCTGGCGCCGAAGGCATCCCTGGCTCTGCTCACCGCTAACGTCTCAACGTCGTCAACAACCTCACAGCCCCCGTGGTATCTGGCCCCGACAAAGCCTTCGGTCGTCTTGTTCTGGATAACCGACCCCAATGCCGCCAGAACAGCCCGCGAACACTGGTTCTCCGCCGCGATAAGCTGCAAACTGCTCTGCAGACGTTCATACTCTCTCGTCAAAAGCTCGTACACACGAAGGTCTGCCTCACGAAGCCCGTTAAGTACTCCAGCGTGATATTCCTCACAGCTTTGCAACCGTTCGAACCCCTTACCGACTACCTCGATGACTCTATCACTAACCGACTTCAAAGTTCCGACCTTCCCCCCACACAGTTTCCTGCCGTTGTGTTTGTCCGGCAACACACGTTATTAACAAGAATCCTTTTCTTAGAGCCTATCCGAATAACCTCGTCGTTATGAGGCCGGGCAAAAAGTGCGAGGCCAAGGCGCACGCGCCAAAAACGACCGGAGGCGTGGTTGACGCCACGTTGAGGACGTTTTTGGCCGACAACGCTTTTCATCGGACTTCCCTTGGGGATAGATTCCGGTTTTAGGATAGGCTCTTAACCTGCGAATGAAACTCCTTTTGTCCACCCCCTCATTTTATATTTCGGCAGTTTCAATGAAATTCAATAAAAATTGTATTTATAGTGCTCACGATTGAAATTTCCCCCGCCGCGGCGGGTTCGCCTGCCCCATAGGGGCGGGCAACTTGTGCCAGCGAAGCGGAGCATCCGTGTCAAAATAACCGTGTAAATCTGTTTACCCCGTTAGAAACATATCTTCTGTTTCTAATGGGGTGCCCTCTGTGGCAGAAATAAATTTTGCTCGCCCCTTCACAAAATCCTAAAATTCCTTAATTGCAAATCCACCCCCCTCAGCCAAAAAGAGTCCTGTAAATATCATTAAACGTTACATAAAGAAAAAGCGTCCCTATCGCAATCCAGCCTACATAAGCTATTACCGTCTGCACCCGCTCACTCAAAGCCGAACCCTTGATTCTCTCGATAATCAAAAGCGCTATCAGCCCTCCGTCAAGAGGCGGCACAGGCAAAAAGTTAAACACCGCAATTACCGCACTTATCAGACCAAGAAAGTAAAAAATGTAAATAACAGGCCTGTCCTTGGCAATCCTGTAAGTAACTGAAAGAATTCCAACGGGACCAATAAGGTTCTTCGGGCTGACACTCCGCCCAACCAGACGCTTCAATGTAACGTAAGTCTGGGTAATAAACATAACGGTCCTTCTGCCGCCCATTACCACCGCCTCAACGGGCCCCCCAGCCCGATAAAGTCTCTCCAAATTCTTGAACGGAACATACTCAGACAGGACAGATTTAACGGTAATTGACTCTCCATCGCCCCCGCCGACATTTAAGGCAACGCTGCCCGCCACCTGCTCATCGACTCTATAATCTATTGTGATACGCTCATCTTTGTATTTCCTTATCTCATCGGCCACATCATAAAAACTTGACACAGGAGCGCCGTCAACCGCCACTATCGTAGCCCCTCCGGGAATTCCAAGCTTGGCCGGCCCATCCCCCGTATCAATCGTCTTGGCAACCACCGTATGCTCGGCATCAAGAACAACTGCTATACCAATCAGCACCCTCTCGCTACCTTTAGGACGCCGCGGCGTTACCGTAACGACAAGCCTCTCCTCGACTCCGTTGGCATCAGCTCGCAATACTTTAACCGGCAATTCCTTGTCTTTGTGTGCCTCGGTAACCTCACGCACCTCCCTGTATGTGGGATTCTCAACCCCGCCAATCGCAAGAATAATATCTCCCGCCTCCAATACCGGACCGTCTTCAACATCCTCTTGTCCACTTGCCCGGCCAAAAGACAATATCCCCTTAATCCAATCCTTCATTCTCTCAGGCCTGCCCTTGGGCATGGCAACTTTCCCCGCCGCGGTTATACGCAAACGAGGCACCATAGAATATATATGATAAAGCTCAGACTCGGATTCAATTTCATAACCCTCGGCAAACAGCCACTCCAGGCCTATCTGTGTCTCTATCAGTTCGGCCCCTTCGGTCCGCTCAGCCGAGATTGAAACGGACCTGGAAACAGCATTTTCGACCAGTTGGACAAACTCCCAGTGAGTCTGGACATGTTCGCCATCTATCGACTTGATTACATCACCGCTCTGCAGCCCTGTCCTCTCTCGAAGCGAGTTCGCGTCGGAAACCTCCTCAACGGTAAGATTGTACGCCTGCATAACACCGAAACGCCTCATTTTACCCATTGACGTTTCGCTCTCCTCCGCCACAATCCGGTATTCCTCCTCTTTGCCGTTCTCATGCCTGATTTTAACCGGCACCGCCTCGTTCACATCCGACAATGCCGCCGCCATCCCGATATGGCTGAAATCAAGGTCTTTGCTCTTACCCGCTATCTCGATGACCTCGTCACCGACCACCCAGCCCGCACGAGCCGCCGGCGAATTCGGCTCCACTTCGCCAATCACCGGTGGAGGCAGCTCTATGCCGACGAGAAAAACTATCATGAAAATAATAACGGCGCTGATAACATTAAAAGCAACCCCCGCCGTTAAAACGGCCGCACGGGTACCGACAGACTTATTCGCAAACGACCGCGGGTCACCGGTTGACTTCACAGTCCCAACGTCTTCCTGGCCTAACATCTTCACGAATCCTCCCAGGGGAATAAGCCCGATTCGATACTCCGTTTCCCACGCCTTGCCTCCCTTGCCGATAGTAAAACTCAACAGACTCTCATCCTGGGGTTCTTCTGGTTTTGCCTTTGCCTGTGATTTTGCTTTTGCCTCTACTTCTGCCTCCGGCTCTGTCCCGGCCTCTGCCTTCTTTTCTTTTTCCGCCGGCTCCTCTGCGTCTTTCTTGCCTGCTCCTTCTTCTTTGTCTTTGGTAACCAGCTTGGGCAATACACGAAATCGAAGCCCATCTTCCGTCCTTTGAACGCCGAGCAGAGTCGGAGGCATAAAAATAGAAAATACCTCCACCTTTATCCCCGACAGCTTCGCAACTAAAAAGTGACCGAATTCGTGAACCAGAATAACCGACCCGAATCCAAGCAGGACCTTCAGCACATTGGCCCAAACACCTATGTTTCGAACAATCAGATAAACAAACACCGCCAAAACGATAAGCCACAAAAATCCTCGATAGGATTTGCACGACGAACTCTTTGTTTCAGACATTAAAACGTCTCCAAATTCATTGATATGCCAATCTATGCAAGCTATACACTATACGCCGCCTCCGAAACCTCTCTTCTCGCCCACGCATCCGCCTCGAGAAGCTCTTCGAGCGACACCTGCCTCTTAACGTTATGCTTATTCAGGCACTGTTCGATAAGTTCGACTATACTAACAAATTTAATCCTGCCCGCCAAGAACTCTTGCACTGCCGCCTCGTTCGCAGCGTTGAAAACAACCGCAGTCGTACCACCTGTCCGTGCGACCTCATAAGCTAAGGGCAGCGAACGAAACTTCTCCATATCCGCCCTCTCGAACGTAAGGCTGCCAATTTCCTCGAGCCGCAAATGCTTCGCAATCCCCTCAACACGAGCAGGATATGTCAAAGCATACTGAATCGGAACACACATATCAGGCGTCCCGAGCTGTGCTATCACCGACCCGTCAACGAATTCGACAAGTGAATGAACTATCGACTCGGGATGAATCAGCACCTCTATACTTTCTGCCGGCATATCAAAAAGCCAGTGGGCCTCGATAATCTCAAATGCCTTGTTCATCATCGTTGCCGAATCAACGGTTATCTTCGGCCCCATATCCCAGACAGGATGCGATAGCGCCTGTTCCAGCGTAACATTTTGAATGTCCTCAACGGTAACTTCTCTGAACGGCCCGCCCGAAGCGGTCAGAATGATTTTACTGACCTCCTGACAACTACCCGCCTGCATCGCCTGGAAAATCGCCGAATGTTCGCTGTCCACCGGCACAATCGTACAGCCGTTTTCCCTGGCTTCCTTAACCAGCAGCTCTCCGGCTATAACAAGCGGCTCTTTGTTCGCGATGGCAAGCTGTTTCCCTTTCCGCGCAGCCGCAAGGACCGCCGGCAAACCCACCGCACCAACGACCGCGGTCAGAACGATGTCAACCTCTTCGAGCTGCGCAATCTCCGTCAAACCATCCGGCCCGGCCAAAATCTCAACGTCCATATCACCCAGAAGTTCGCCGAGCCGATGTGCATAATCCGTGTTTGTGATAGCGACATACTTTGGCTTGTAACGCCTGGCCTGCTCTGCAAGAAGCTCAAAACTGCTGTGAGCGCTCAACGCCACAATCTCGTAGTGCGTATCTCGTATTGCGTATTGCGATTTTTCCTTCTCGCACAACGCATCACCCAAGCTTGTCCTGAGCTTAGCCGAAGGGACGCTCGACGAATTAAGCGACTCAATAACACGCAGCGCATTTTTACCAATCGACCCCGTCGAGCCCAAAATAGCAATATGTTTGACCATAAATATATTCAGTCCCGCTTTTTTTCGCGGTCCTTTGCTCCATCGTTCAGATTACCTGCGAACCCGGATGTTACCCCATAAACCACCGAGTTGTCAAGATAAGACTTTCTCCCCCATTCAAAATTTGCCGCCCTCCTCGCCCCCGGCACAGTTTAGCCGTCACCGGCACAGTTTAGCCGTCGCAGGCACGGCGACGCAACTCACAACACCACTCACCAAACAATCTGAAATCTGAGACTTGTCCCGCACTTAATAGGCCCCTGCCGTAATTTGGTACGGGATTTGAAATCTGAAATTTCTCGGCGAAAGCCGGTTACAACGGCGAGGACAACTTCTCTTTACGCTTATTTCGGGCCCTGAATTGACGCGGCGTCATCCCGACAAGCGACTTAAAGGTTCGCGTAAAATAGCTCTGATTATTATAGCCCACCTCGAAGCAAATCTCCGTGCAATTCTGTTCCGTCGCCAGCAATAGTTGTTTTGCCCGCTCTATCCGAACGCTCGTGAGGTAGTCTATTATCGTAATGCCCATCTGCTCTTTGAATAAATGGGCCAGTCTCGAAACGCTCAGATGCGAAGCCCTCGCTACTTCGGCAAGCGTTATCAGCTTGTCGAAGTTGGCGTCGATATAATTGATAGCAGGCCTGATCTGTGTCACCTTCTTGGCGTCCTGTGAAGAATAAACCAGCTCGATAAACTCGTTCAACGCCCTGCTAATCCACGCGCACAAATCCTCCTGGTTATCAATATGCATCACCTTGTTCACATAAGCTAAGTTCTTCTCGAGCATAACATCGATATCGACTCCACCCTCCACAGCCGAGCGGCTCAGAATACTCAACAGCTCCAGCATCCTTGCCTTAAGAATCCCGAGTTCGCCGATGTCCTTAAACAATATCGTACCCAGTATCGAATTGAGAATCTCCTTGGCGCCCGTCCTGTCGCCTATCTTCACCTTACCCATCAGCTCGCGCTCGCTCTCCAGGGGATACTGCCACTCCGTACCTAATTTCTTTTGTTCCTGGATGAACTGCCCTATCTGCGACTGCTGCTCCGAACGCTCACGACGCCACCTGATAACACGAGGGTCGAACCCGGCTACCTCGTAAAGCAAATCGAACAAAAATTCCGACGCCTCATTGATTTTCCGCCCCTGGATGACCGGCAGCTCCCGCATCGTCCCTACCAGTTTCTTTTCATCTATGGAGATGTCCTCCAATCGCCTCTTGACGTCCCCTATCAGAACTTTCGTCACAGGCTCCCAGAGGCATTTGCCGAAAAATATCCCGCCAAGAGCCCTATCTTTGTCCATAACCGGAACACAAACCAGCACGATTCCCGCATGGCAAAGTGTAATATAAGATTGTCCCGTCTCTATCGCTATCCCAAGGCTGCGCAGACGCTCTTCTTTACACCTTCGCAGACCCTTGGCCTTACTGCGAACAAGTCGGCAAAACCGCGGCAGACAGTCACCGCTGCACATTTGTTGTATGTTTTTGCCACCGTTGTCCGTCGCCTCTAAGCCGAGCTGGAAATGCCTGCGGAAAACACCCTCTATTTTGTCAAAATACTCCTGCTTAAGAAACTTCGCCGATTGTGATTTTTTAGCCATCTATCTGCGCCCCACCACTTCTAAACTTCCGTGCCTCTTATTCGATTTTCCTTGCCACACTCCTATCCGAATACCAAGCGAAACTCCATTTAAACAATTCGAATATAGCAAGATAGTGTTATTATACCAAATCGCCCGGACATCGCCAGAGGATTTTTCTCTTACCTGAGAAATTTTCCCGGGCACACCACCCATCCTGAACACAGCCGAAGGGACGCAATCCTGCCCTCGAGCAGAGCGAAGGGACGCAATACGAGTACATCAACAATAGAACTCGAAAATCCCTTGATTTTCTCCCCTGAAGTATTTAACTTGCAGATATATTTCCTTATGGAGGCTAAATGGCCAGGAAATCTAAAATCGAATGGACTGAATCAACTTGGAATCCCGTTACAGGATGTACAAAAATCAGCATTGGCTGCCGGAATTGTTACGCCCAGCGCATGGCTCTCCGCCTCAAAGCTGCCGGAAGTCGCAACTACATCAACGGCTTTAATGTAACGCTTCACGACCATTCTCTTAAACTGCCCCTAAAATGGAAGCAGCCTCATACAATTTTTGTTAATTCTATGAGCGACCTTTTTCACAGGGATGTCCCCTTTGATTTCATCTCGAAAATCTTTGATGTTATGTGCCGGGCGTTCCATCACCGCTTCCAGGCATTGACCAAGCGTTCTCATCGTTTGCTCCGGTCAAGCCCTCGGCTTCCCTGGCCGACAAATGTATGGATGGGCGTCACCGTCGAAACCGCCGACTATACTTTTCGCATCGACCATCTAAGGCAGACTCCCGCCGCCATAAAATTTATTTCTTTCGAACCGCTCCTCGGCCCGGTTACTAGTATCGACCTCGAAGGCATCGATTGGGTTATTGTCGGCGGCGAATCCGGCCCCGGCGCAAGACCGATGCGGCCCGAGTGGGCCGTTGATATTCGCGACCAGTGCCTTGCCGCGGGAGTTCCTTTTTTCTTCAAACAATGGGGCGGCACAAACAAGAAAAAAACCGGCAGAATCCTAAACGGCCAAATCTGGAACCAAATACCAAAAGCACCAAAAAGTAATTTGCGGAGGAAATCCACAAATGGACAATGTTCTCGACTTTTTTCGCGAGAAGAAACCTTGGTCAAAGTATAAAGATTTGATTCTTGATTACTACCTTAAACCTTACTTGGCCAAAGTAAACAAATTGAAGAAACCTATCTTGGTTGTCGATTGCTTTGCTGGCCCCGGTAGATTCCAGGACGGCGAGCCCGGGAGTCCCCTCATCATTTCCGATAGATTGCTGGAAATACAGAAGCGCGGAGCAAAAGTCAAAGGTTTATACATAGAGAAAAATCCTATTCTATACAAACAGCTTGAAACAAATTCTCACAACCTACCTATTCTTGCAATAACGCGTCTTGGCGATTTCCGAGAACATTTGGATGAGATAGCAGATTTAGCTAAAACCCATACCGTTTTCGTTTATCTCGACCCCATTAAACCCAACGAACTTCTTTTTGACGATATGGAGTCCATCTACGCTCAATTGAAAGGAGGCGTGAGCGTTGAAACACTCATCAATTTGATGAGCACTAATTTTCTTCGGGCTGTTCGTGGAATCAAGAATCACGTAGTTCTTGATGGATTAATTCAGACCGATCATGAGTTGGTTAGTAAATGGAATCGAATAGCAGGAGGCCCCTATTGGCAACAAATAGCTTTTGACTCGCACCTCTCTGAAGACAATTGCGCGGACCAATTCGCCAAGGGTTATGCAAATCAACTTAGAAGGTGGTTTAAAGGAGTTATCACGTACCCAATCCGTGAGAAGTATGAACACAAATCACCGAAATATCATATGATATTCGGTTCGCGCTATCCAGGCGCAATTGAACTAATGAACCGAGCGATGGTTAATGCTCGCAGGCAGTTCATTAAAAAATGTTTTATTGAAGGCCATCTTTTTCCAAATCAACCTGAGAAAGAAATCATCAAGCCCGAAGAAATCGAGAAGATAATACTTCAAGCTTCACGCAAAGTAGGCAAGACAACATGGGCCAATCTTCGCCTAAGTGCAACAATCGCAAATCCACCTACGTACACTGATTCTGAGTTCAATCGTGCTATTAAGGAATTGATCAAAGAGCGTTTACTTCACAGTGACTGTCCCGGCACAAAAATCGAAGAAAACGCTCTTATATGGCCTTCTCCATGATGAAAATGTCAATCCGCGTAATCCGCGTCTATTTTTTCTTCTGTCCTCTGTCTGTTATCCGCAATACGAACTTTGCCATTGCCGTAATTTGGTGCGAACTTCTCACCTCCACAATCCCCTCAGTGGGTTGTCTCCATCCCATCAGGAGACCAAATCCTACCCAAAAGATCCAGAAAAAAGCTTGAGCTGCTTGCTACTCTCTGCTCCCCGTACTTTTACCTTCTCCAGCAATATACGATATGGATCCACACACTCATTTTTAATGCGATTGCGGGCTATTTCACAATATCCGTGATGAAGGTCGATTCCAATCCATTTACGCCCTAGGGCTCTTGCCGCTACACATGTCGCTCCAGTACCGTTGAACATATCGAGTACAATGTCTCCTTCGAAGCCTGCTTCTATACACTCCTTATACGTGTACATCATAATTAGCCTTTTGGGAAGTACAACCGGGAATGGTGCGGGGTGCTTACCAGACCTCTGTACGTCTTCGGGGTATATAGGCCATACCTGCATGGTAAGGTTTCGCCATTCATCCTGTGTTAGTTTGCTTGGCTCTTTCGCCTCTTTCGGGAGAGTCGGCGGCACGCCATTTTTTACATAGACGTTGATGAATTCGATAGTGTTGTCCTCGTAGATATTTGGGGGGTAAGGATAGCTTCCGAACATTTTTACCGATGTTTGCTTTTGCCAAACGAACAGACTGAATCTGTGAAGGTTTTTGATGTTATCCAAAATATTATGCTCAATGTCACTATTGATGTTCTTCAAATGCCGTGTGTGATTTGTGTTGATTACCTTCTTGGGGATCGGCATGATTGGTGTTACGATTGCCAACTTTCCGTTTGGTATTAGGACACGTTCGGTTTCCTTCCAGATTGGAAGAAGGTCGGAAAGGTACTGTTCATAATCAGTTTGTCCTATCTGCCCCTTTATTCCATAGTCGACTATATTCCAATATGGTGGGCTTGTGACGGCAAGGGCTATGCATTCACTAGGCAGATTTTCTAGGGTCGCCAGAGCATTGCCGTTAATTATCTTATTTACGAATTGCTCGGGCCAATTTGATTCGTTAGGTATCCTGTGCATTTAGACCGTGCTCTTTGAATTTTATAAAATTTTGATAGTCTGGTTTCATAAGTCCAATTCTCGAGTACCGGGCAGTTTCTGGGAACTTGGAAGCCAGAATGATTCCTCGTACCTTATCCCTCGCTCCTTCAATATTCCGGTGAATCCATCCGATATAACGCAATATCTGCCCGAAGACGGAATCACGGGCATCCTGGGCTTTGATCTCTACCACAACAAATTCGCCTTTTTGGCTGAGACACAGCAGGTCTATCCGCCCTATGGGCGTTGGAAATTGTCTTCCGTTGTCCCTCACAACCAGCCCTTTCTCAAGCAACTCAGGATGAGCGCAGTAGAACGTCTCAATGTCCTTTTCAATCTGCGCTCTCTCAATACTTTCTACCTCTTCGGGAGTAAGCAAATCTTTATGCTCCTCAACCTCCGTCTTCACCTCCCTGACTTGCTCGCTTGTCACAGCATCTTCAATTAAAGAAATCAAATAAGTTAGCCACGAAGACTTCTTCTGTGGATTTCCAAAATACGCGAACCAGTCCTCAAGTGTTCGAAACTTAGTGATTTTTAGAATGGGCAGCAATTTACTAAGCAGTTCGTCAACTTTATTGGGCTCCCGGCAGATGATCTCACTATCATCAATCCCTACATAACTGGGAAAAGCAAAAAACGACCTCTGGTAGCTTAAATTGAGGTGAATTCGGTTGAACCGAGTTGGCCTCTCATCCAATTCCATATCCGTGGATAGCTCCGGGCCATCTTCTCCTTCTTGCATCACCATGTCCCGCACACTCTCCACAATAACTTCCTTCTCTTTCTTGTTAATATCCCTCCACGAATGGATATACTGCACGATACGGTTGATGTCGTCCTGCGATTGAGCAAGGTTTACGAATAACTCATATTCCACAGAAGTTATTCGGTGATTACATTCCTTGAGCACCTGAAGTAGGAATAAGTGTGGGATGAGCCCAGCGAATCTTTCAGCGTATAATCCCGAGAGACTCGGGTTTGGATACTGATACTTTATAATTTGACCCTCTATCACTAATCTTCTTTCTTCCGCTGACCCGCTCAGTAAGTCCAGACCGGCATCAGTGATGACAATCTCGGTGTCGTTCTGAACCCAAAGGAGTCCGAGCGTTTCAAGGAGTTTTTTCCATATACGAATCAAGGCAGTTCTGTCTACCTTGGTACCATCCGGCTCATATGGGCTGACAATTTTAAGCTCAATAAAGCGATTTAAGATTTTGTCCTGTGTTTCCTGGTTCCAGATATATCCAAGAAATTCATAGAAGATTACTTTAACGATCTCCATAATTACCTGCACGTTTTCATCGTTCAGTGTACGGGCCTTGGGCACATACCAATAGGTAGCACTCGATGAATATTCCTCTATAAAGGAGGCAAAAATATCACGGAACGGAAATGTCTTATGCAAACCTTGCATTTAGGCTACCTCATTAGCCAAAGAGCACATTGTAATCCTGCTCGCTCTTGAAAGTCAGGTCGAGATATATAATGTCTATCGTCTCGTCCTTCGTTAGCATTCGTCTGATCTTCGAGCTTGTCATTCATCTCACTCACATCACTCGATCTCTGATCTTACATATATCACCTCCTGAAAAACGGAAAACTATTTACATACACAAATTTTCATTTCTAACCTTCTGATTTCAAACTACACAATATGTAAAACCGCGATTCCCGTCAAGCAAATTATGTATCTCAAAGGAGTCTATCCTTAGCGTGGTCGAAGGTCATCACGCAATGCGCACAACGCAATACGCGATACGAGATTGATCCTTAGTGGCAAAATTCTTTTTGAACTTTTTCATCTTTTCTCCTCGCTCTCTCCGTAAGGAGTCCCAAGGACAGCGGTCTCTGCGGTTAATTGAAATATCCCAAACTTCCCAACTTGACAAAATGTTAAGATGAAAATCAGGTCAATTTTAGGCCAATTTATTGCAATTCTTGTTCGTTTTGTGCAAAAAGGTGTTAATTTCTGTCACTTTTTGACCACTTTTAACCCCTTTTTTTCTTATCCCTCTTGCCTACTCGCTCCATCCTAACACGCTACCCCCATTTTTAGCTCAAAAACGAACATCGACTCCCAAGAATCCAAAAAAATCCTGAAAATCCCCAATTTTTCCCAAAATCCAGTTTTTCAAATTTTCACTGCTGTTAATTTACGCAATTTACAAATCCGCTAATTTACTCAATAAATCTCTCAACTCCTCTGCTTTTCAGCCGATGTATAAAATTACACAAGATTTCAAAAAAACTCTTGCAAAAGCTTTCTTTCTATGTATAATTTGTTTTATGAGCAGTAATTGCACAACTTGTTCAATCTTCCAGGCCGCCACTGGCCTGCTCGCTCTGCTCCTGCGCCGTTAGGCGCAAATACACTTCAACAACAAAAATCCATTGTATAGTGCTCTCAGTTGAAATTTCCTGTTTGTTCGCGGGTAAATGGCTTTAGAACAATAAGTTACAATCTTACTCGCGGGAATTTACTACCCTTCAAGGGTATAATCACCGTTTTTTTCGTAAATTCGTAGCATTCTAACGCTGCTTACGGCATAATTAGCCCAAATCAGCTTAGAACTTTTTGACAGGATTTACACCGTTTTCTCGTTTATCCTGTCTAAAATTGGAGAAAAACAGATGCCTGAAGAAAAAGTTATAATTTTCGACACAACCTTACGTGACGGCGAACAATCGCCGGGCGCCTCTCTTTCGATTAATGAAAAGCTCGAAATTGCCCGGCAGTTAGCGGTTTTGGGCGTTGACGTAATCGAGGCCGGCTTTCCGGTTTCTTCGCCCACCCAGTTCGAGGCCACTAAGCTCATCGCCGAGCAGCTCACCGGCCCGGTGATTGCAGGCCTGGCCCGCGCCAGTAAAGGCGACATCGAAGCGGCAGGAAAAGCCATCGCCCCGGCCAAAAAGAGACGAATTCACACCTTCATTGCGACCTCGCCGGTCCATATGAAACACAAGCTCAAAAAGAAGCCCGACGAAGTGCTGAAAATGGCGGTCGAGGCCGTCAAGTGCTGCAGGGAATTCGTGGACGATATCGAATTTTCGCCGGAAGACGCCTGCAGAAGTGAAATGCCGTTCCTCATCGAGATATTGGCTGCGGTCATCGAGGCCGGAGCGACCACATTGAACATACCCGATACGGTCGGTTATATCCTGCCGTACGAGTATGGCCGAATCATCGCTCAGCTTAAATCCGACGTGCCCGGTATCGACAAATGCATCATAAGCACGCACTGCCACAACGACCTCGGTATGGCGGTAGCCAATTCGCTGACCGGCGTGCGAAACGGCGCCCGGCAGGTCGAGTGCACCATCAACGGCCTTGGCGAACGCGCTGGAAACGCCGCGCTCGAAGAAATCGTTATGGCCATCCATACAAGAGCGGACTTTTTCTCGTCGCAGAGCGGCTCGCAGGTGCGAACCAATATCAAAACCACGGAAATCCACCGCACCAGCCGGTTGGTTTCGCAATTGACCGGCTTTGTCATCCAGCCCAACAAGGCCATCGTCGGCGCCAACGCCTTTGCGCACGAGGCCGGCGTACACGTGGACGGTATATTAAAAGAGCGAACAACCTACGAGATTATGAAGCCGGAGACCATCGGCCTGGGCGGTTCGCGGATGGTCCTCGGGCGGCATACCGGCAGGGCCGGATTCGTGGATAGATGCAAGCATCTCGGCTTCAAACTCACCGAGGCGGAAATCAAGCACGCATACGAAAGATTCGTGGAGATAGCCGACAAGAAAAAAGAGATCTTCGACGAAGATTTGGCGGTCTTAATAAATGATGAAATTCGTATCGTCGAGCGGACTTACGAGCTGCAGTATCTTCACGTAGCCTGCGGAACGGGGACTTTGCCGACGGCAAGCGTCAAGATGCGGGTCGGAGACGAGGTCAAAACGGCGGCGGCTTGCGGCGATGGGCCGGTCGATGCGGCTTACGAGGCGATAAGGCAGGCCACAGGCCAATCGCCCAAGCTCAAAAATTACTCGATTCGTGCCGTTACCGGCGGCAAAGAGGCCCTGGGCGAAGCGACAGTCGGCATCATCGACGACGGTCGAACTTTTGTCGGCCGCGGCATCTCCACCGATATTATCGAAAGCAGTGCCAAGGCCTATATTGACGCCATCAACCGAATGGTCGCGGCAAAAAATAAAGGCGACCAGCCCGAGGTGAAAGTGGAACTGTGATTCGTATTGCGTCCCTTCGGCTACGCTCAGAGCTTGCCCTGAGCTTGTTGAAGGGACAAGCGTGCGTATTGCGTATTGCGCAGATGAGTCCCCGCTACTCGCTGGCGCGAGTAAGACGCGGGGATAAAGATGATGCGTAGATGAATAAATGAGTTGTGGAAAGAGAGATAGAAAATATGGGAATGACCATTACAGAAAAGATATTGGCAAAGGCGGCGGGTAAGGAATCTGTTGGCGCCGGTGAGCTTGTTGACGCGAAAATCGACATTATAATGTGTCACGACGTTACGACTCCGCCGGCAATTTCAATGCTCGTCGAAAAAGGGATAGATAAAGTATTCGACCGTGCAAAAATAGTTGTTACGCCGGACCACTTTCAGCCGGCCAAGGACGTCAAAAGCGCCGAGCTGCACAAGCGCTTAGACGAATGGGCTAGACGCCACGATATAAAGTATTACTACAAGCTGGGCAGGGCCGGGGTCTGCCATGCTCTTTTGCCCGAGCAGGGGCATATCCGGCCTGGCGAGGTGATTGTCGGCGGCGACTCGCATACGTGTACATACGGGGCCTTTGCGGCGTTCAGTACCGGTATCGGCTCGACTGATTTGGCGGCGGCGATTGCGACAGGTGAGCTGTGGTTCAAGGCGC
The DNA here is from genome assembly GCA_030611315.1 of Sedimentisphaerales bacterium. Lineage (GTDB taxonomy): Bacteria > Planctomycetota > Phycisphaerae > Sedimentisphaerales > Anaerobacaceae > JAUWPZ01. Next base: position 1,946 of record JAUWPZ010000010.1, on the reverse strand, counting down.
CGGCTTCAATCAAGCTGGTCCTCAACGGCTCGCCAGCGCCGGGCGTTTACAGCAAAGACGTCATTTTAGCGGTAATCGCGAGGATCGGGGTTGACGGCGCGCTGTATAAGGCGTTGGAATTTGCCGGTTCGACCCTGTCCGAGATGTCGATGGAAGCGCGAATGACGATGACAAATATGGCCATCGAGGCCGGTGCGAAGAACGGCATAATCGGGTTCGACGATATTACAAAACAATATCTCGACGAACATCTAAAGGACAAAAAGGATTACACCATCTTCGAATCCGACAGCGACGCCGAGTATGAGCGGATTGAGGAGTTCGACTGCTCGACGATGGAGCCTATGGTAGCGCTGCCTCATTTACCGAGCGGCGGAGTGCCTGTCAGCCAATGCAGCGGCGGAGCAATGGACCAGGCCTATATCGGGAGCTGTACGAACGGGCGAATCGAGGATTTGCGGGTCGCCGCGAAAATACTCGAAGGCAAAGAAGCAGCCATTCGCACGATAGTAGTACCCGCTACGCCGAGTATATGGAAGCAGGCCAAGGACGAGGGGCTGTTCGATATATTTTACTCGGCCGGCTGCGTGATAGCAGCGCCGACGTGCGGGGCGTGCTTAGGCGGCTTTATGGGCGTATTAGCGGCAGGCGAGAAGTGTATCAGCACCACCAACAGGAACTTCGTCGGCAGAATGGGACACCCCGAGAGCGAAGTGTATCTGGCCAGCCCGGCCACGGCGGCGGCAAGCGCGGTCGAAGGCAAGATTACCGACCCGAGAAAATATATTTAAATCCTAAATACGCCAAAGGCGTACGCTAAGGCGCATCTAAATCCTAAATACTAAACAAATTATAATGACCAAAAAACAAAATTCAAAACGGTATGACCTGGAAGATAGGACGCTTGAATTCGCAAAGCGTATAAGGATATTCGTTGCTGGATTGAATAAAACACAGGCAAATATTGAGGACGACAAACAACTTATCAGGTCATCCGGCTCAATCGGAGCAAACTATATTGAGGCGAATGAGGCTCTGAGCAAGAAAGACTTCATTATGCGAATTAAGATATGTCGCAAGGAAGCAAAAGAAAGTCGGTATTGGTTGAGGTTGGTGGATACAGCAGGCCAGAGAGAAGTTGAGCATGAAAGAGAAACTTTAGAAGGTGAGGCCCGTGAGCTTACGCACATATTCGGCTCTATTGTAACAAAGAGTAAATAATGTTTTTGAACATTTGTTATTCGGATTTCGATATTGTTTAGAGATTAGAAATTAGGATTTAGGATTTGTAAAAGTGAGGTTATAAAGATGAGCAAGGCGCATGTATACAATAGAGACCACATTAATACGGACGAGATAATACCGGCAAGATACCTCAATACAGACGATGAGCAGGAATTGGCGGAGCACTGCATGGAAGGCCTGGATAAGGACTTCGTCAGCAAGGTCGCAGAAGGCGATGTAATCGTGGCAGGTGAAGACTTCGGCTGCGGTTCGAGCAGGGAGCACGCGGTCTGGGCCATTCGTGGGGCGAAGGTCGGGACTGTTATTGCTAAATCCTTTGCGCGAATCTTCTACCGTAACGCCATCAACTGCGGTTTCTACCTGATTGAGTCGGCGGATGGGCCGGGGCAAATCAACGACGGCGACGAGCTGGAAATTGATTACAAAACCGGCTTGATTAAAGACAAAACTACTGGTATTGATATTACTTTTAATCCGCTGCCGGATTTTGCACTTGGGATAATCAACGACGGCGGACTGCTCGAACATATAAAGAAAAAAATGTAGGATGGACCGATCTACCTAGTATTCTGTCAAAATTGTATTTGTTATTAACGCAATTAAGCTGTCATGCTGAGCGGAGCGAAGCATCCGGCTTTAGCAATACAATTACTTTCAATGTGCAATTGAGATTCTTCACTTCGTTCAGAATGACAAGCTAC
>JAUWPZ010000076.1 GCA_030611315.1 Sedimentisphaerales bacterium | reverse complement strand
TTGTATTTTTGAGATGGCCAAAGAGGCTGGGAACTATTCGTATAAGTCTGAAGAGGCAAATTAGATTGCATCTTCAACAATTGGACAATACTCCGGAGCTCAGCAAAGCCGCCTGAGCAAACTTTTGACGCAGGCGTCACTGTTGTGGAAACCGAGAACCAACGATGTCACCCCTGCCCCCGCTTTCGCGGGGGTAAACTTGTGCCTGCAAAAGCAGGCAGCAGGGGTCTACGGCCTAAAAACTGGATTCCCGCTTTCGCGGGAATGACAAGGTTGTTTCTGTGAAGACAATGCAGAGTACATTTGCACATAACACTCTCATTTATAAAGGGTTAGAAAAATATTGCCCGGTTATTCTGCTACAGTCTCGTTTTTCATGATGATTCAAAAAAGTGCGAAAGTTCACTTCCACTTAGTTATTTGTGTGGGGTGAACGCCATGTTCAGCCGAAATCTGATTGACTGTCTTGGGTCCCGCGATAGCCTCGATCGCTACACGGGCTTTGAACTGACCTCCATAACGTTTTCGCTGTGCCATAATAGCCTCCATGATTGCCGCTACCATACCACAGCAATACTATCTTATCCACTGGTCCGAAAAACCGGGAGTATTATAGTTTTGGCAATGGGCGGTACTGGACTTGAACCAGTGACCTCCTGCGTGTCGAGCAGGCGCTCTGCCAACTGAGCTAACCGCCCTCGGGTTCTCAGATACAGTTTGATAAAGAAAAACACAAAAATCAAGGATTTTTTGCAAAACTACCTTCCAGATACGAGGTTTTCCCTATTGACAATCCTCTTGATTTATGATACAGTGTTTTTAGTATAACAACTGAGGATATTTCAACACTTGTGCAGGCAGGAAGTGTCGTATCAATATATAAACAGTCTTTACGGATTAAATATGGGGGGATGGAGGTTAGAAGAGCAAAGGACGAAGAGCGAAGCCAGAGGACAGAAGTCAGAGGACGGATGACGGATGACAGAGGATAGATGAAGAAGAAAGAAATGAATAGGCGGATAGTTTTAATAGCGGCAGTATGTGCGGTCCTTTTGGCAATTGCATCCTCGGCTGGAGCCAAGACTATATATGTTGATGCCAATGTCCCCCCGGACTGCCAGAATTGCCCGTAGGGACGACAGAAACTGTCAATAAACCATTTTTTCGCCTTGAATTGGAGCAAAAATATGGTATAATACATTATATGGGATGAACTTCCCTGAGGGTAAATAAATGAGAAAAATAAACATAATCTTAGTCTTCTTGCTTCTAACCGTTCCCTGCCAGGCACGGGTAATCACTGTCGGCAACAACCCCCCTGCCGATTTCAATAACATCCAGGCCGCTATCGATGACGCCAATGACGGCGATACAGTCCTTGTTGCCGACGGCACATATACCGGCCCCGGCAATCGGGACATTGGCATTGGCGACAAGTCGATAACGGTACGCAGCGAAAACGGGCCCACCAATTGTATTATAGATTGCAACGGAGGCCCTGGTGAATCCCATCGGGCATTTGAGTTCCACTCCGGATTGGGCTCAGGTTCAGTAATTGCAGGATTTACGATTACCCGCGGCTTTACAGATTGGATTGGAGGGGGTATGGTCTTGTTTGATTCTTCGGCAAAGGTCATCAATTGCATATTCCGTGATAACTATGCAAGCTACGGCGGCGGAGGTCTGGCCATTGGCGGTGGCAGTTGGCAGGTTGTCAATTGCACCTTCCAAAATAATACTGCCGGCTACGCCGGCGGCGCGGTTTACTCATGGATTTATGGTGCTTTGCTTCGTAACTGCATAGTCTGGGACAACGAGCCGAATGACGACCCGGGGGTATATGGTTTGTACGAAGGCATGAATGGTTGGCAGTGGATGTGGGTGGACTACTGCATTTTACAAGGTGACTGGCAGGACAAACCCTATATTTACGGAGCGGACAATATTGTAGCAGACCCCTGTTTTGCCAACCCGAACAACGGCGATTATCATTTGAAATCCCAGGCGGGCAGATGGGATGCAAACGAGGGACGATAGACGAGGTAACAAGTCCCTGCATCGATGCGGGCGACCCGATGAGTCCCATCGGGCTTGAACCCTTCCCCAACGGCGGCATAATCAATATGGGGGCATACGGCGGCACAAGCGAGGCCAGCAAATCATACTTCGGCAAGCCGGTCTGCGAGACCATAGTCGCCGGCGACATAAACGGCGACTGCGAAATCAACTTCAAGGACTTTTGGTTCATCGCCTTACACTGGCTCGGCAACCCGTAACCCGTTTATCCTGAGCAACGTCGAAGGAGAACCCGCACGACGCAATCCGCATCACGAGTAAATTTTCCGCCGAAAAGTCCGTCCTATAAACTTCTCTCGGGCCATCTCTTTTACAGACAAGTCCCGCCATTTTGTACAGGTTGTTTCGAGAGAAAATTATTTTTTGGAAAATTCCCGGGACAAGAAAGTTCTTTGCTGCGGGCAAATTGTAAAGCCGCTCACTTGTTTTGCAGGTCAAGGGCCTGAACGGAGATACCCAGCGCGGATTTTATAGGACGTAGAATCCGTTGTGTGCAAACCTTTATAAAACGGTGCCTCAATATTCACCTCTGCGTTTGGCTGAGGGGTGTTCTGTTTCATATATTTTATTTGGTATTACGCTTCTCGCCGAGGGGCCTGATTTTTCGTCGGCCAAGTAATTTAATGCAGGCAGTAAGTTGAAACGATGATGTGATTATGTGCGGGGCGCCATGCTGCACTTCGGGGCAAAATGGTCCCCCGCACAACTGTCAAAGGCAACGGGCCGGATAAAAAGACACTTTTTTGGATGGAGCTATATAAAACGATGTTTGGGCTTCTGATAAACCGGGCGTATCCGATTGGCGTCGATATAGGAGACGACGACCTCAAGCTGGTACAGCTTGCAGATAATGGAAAAGGTTTAAGCTTACTTGCGGGCAACACTGAAAAACGCCCCGACGATGTGCAGCCGGGCAGCGCGGATTGGCAGAAATGGGCCATCGAGGCGATACACCGGCTCACGGCGACCGGCGAATTTCAGGGCAGGGAAGTGACCGCGTCGATACCCACGAGAGAGGTCTTTATCGACCATATAAGGATTTCGAAGGGAAGCAGCGGCAAAATGGAGGACGCCGTTTTCTCCAAGATAAAACAGAAGCTGCCGTTCGAACCCATCAGAAAGAACGCGATGTTACAATACATCAAGACGGAGCAGGACAATATGCTCGTGATAGCGGCGGAGCGCAAGATTATCGACAGGCACCTGGCGATATATGAAAAGGCCAATCTTCAGATTCAGTCAATCGGGGTCTGGCCGATGGCGCTTATGAACTGCTATACGCGTTTTTTCGGCAGACGCAAATCCGATATTGAATCGATAGTGATGCTCGCGAGTATTGAGGAGAACTGTACGAACGTTGTGATTTGCCGTCATAAAAATCTGCTTTTTGCCCGTTCGATATCGATAGGAGCCAAGCAGTTCAGCGATGAGAATGTAGTGACGAGATTGGTTATGGAGCTGACCGGCTGCAGACGACACTTCAGTTCGATACACCGCGGCGCCTTGATAGAGCGGCTGATTTTTCTTTCGGGCCGAGCCGTGAACAGGCAGGCATGCGCAACAATAGCAAAGCAATTGGAACTACCCGCGCAGATGGGGGATTGTCTGGCGGCGGTGCATATAAGTAATCCGTATCAGTTGGGGATAGACAGGAGAACTTCGGCTTCTTCCGGAATGACGGCGCCGGGCGAAAGCGAGCCGAGGCGGTCGGATGACCGGGGACTACTGCAGGAGCAGGAGACGGTTAACTGGGCTACGGCTTTTGGGCTGAGCTTGTTCTAAGAACTATGCTTAAGGGGTTCTAACAAAACGTAACTTCAGAATAAGAACCCCACTAAACAGGGTGGAAGGACGCGAAAGTAATCGCGGCGGTTATTCGGATGGATTCCTCAGAAATATTAGTAAATAAGACAAATACGAGAAAGTTATACCCTTAAGGGTAGTAAATGTCCGCGAATAAAACCGTAATTGGTTATTTTTAAGTTACTTACCCGCGGATAAACGGGAAAATTCAATCGAGCTCAGTATAATAATGGGGTTGAAAAATGCTGAATATAAACTTTGTGCCCGATGATTACGTTCAGAACGGCGAATCACGCAGAACAAACCTGATGTACCTCGTGTTGTTTGCAGTAGTGATGGCGGCATTGGGCGGTTCATTTATGACAATCAAGATTCGACAGCGGGCCTGCAACGCAAAGGAAAGTCTTGCAAACACAAAAATGGCCAAGATGCAGGAGGCGATAAAGCAGTTCGAAGAGCTGCAGACAAAGCGAAAGGCGATGATGAAGACAGCTCTTACGACGGCAGAACTGCTCGAGCCGGTGCCGAGGAGTATTTTGTTGGCATCGCTGACAAACAACCTTCCGACCGGCGTGTCACTTCTAAAACTGGAGCTGGTTCAAAAAAAGCCCAAGCAGTCCAGACGTCCCGCCGCGACGAGTAAATACCAGGCAGCGCGGGCCGTGAAGTCGGCGGAGGACCAGATGAAGCTGGCGCCGGAGAAGCTGCTGGAGACATATATTGATATTGGAGGTATGGCTCCGAGCGACCTTCAACTTTCGGCCTATATCGAGCGGCTCAAAAATTCAAGCCTTCTGGACAACGTAGCGCTGGTGGAGTCAAAAGAATACACCATAGAGGATACTACATACAGAGAATTCAAGCTGACGGCGATGCTCAGGAAGGATGTCCATCTGACCAGCGAAGATGTAAATAATATCAGGGTTGCAGGTGAGCAGTCAATATACAATTTTTAGTCACGGTATCATGACCGGCCCCCGATTGGGGCGTCGGAACAGTTTAACATAAGTTGAGGACAGAATTATGACAAGCGGATTAAGAAAAGCCGTGTTTTTCGTTTTGCTTTTGGGTGTAGCTTTTATCGGTTACCAGTATATGATTAAGCCGGCTAACAGACATCTGGCACAGGCCAAAGGGCGGGTCCAGATGAAAATGGCCAAATTGGCCGAATTTGAACAAGCCTCCTCTGCGACTGAGGACCTTGCAAAGCAGCTCGATGAGCTTCAGGAAGCCATAAACTTTTTTGAGAGCAAGCTGCCGCCTACGGACCAGATTCACGAAGTTCTCGAGCAGGTGACGATAATCGCGCAGAAGCAGGGCCTGAAGCCCAAAACGATTCGAACGCTAAGCAAAAAAGATAACAGCGGCTATATAGAACAGCCTTTAAAGATTGAGTTGGAGGGGAATTTTAATTCGTTCTATTCGTTTCTTCTGGAGCTTGAGAGGCTTCCCCGCATAATGAAGGTCCGTGAGCTTAAGCTGAATAAGCAAAGGGATGGCGAGGGCCAGGTAGCGGCAGAATTTATCGTGAGCATATTTTTCCAGAATGAAAGCACTTAAGTGGTTATTGGTTAAATGTTTACCAATTAGCAATCACAAATTACAGCTTTAAGGGAGCGTAGCTATGTTGTCATTTTTGCGTGAGCAAAGCCTTGACGATTTGCCGGCCAAGAAGTCGGGCTCTTCTTCTGCTGACGGCAAGAAGCTGCAAGAGAAGGAATATCTGACCGTGGCGACTCAGGGCAAACAGGTTCGCAAGAGCACGATGGTGCTTGGGATTCTGTTTGTTATGGGGATGTTGTGCCTTTTGTTTATGATTAAAAAGACCGCGCCCCGGACAGCTTCGGCGGTCAATGCCGATATGGAAGAGACGGTCCGGATTCAGACGGCCATTACGAGGTTGACTGGAGCCAAGTCGGAAATATTCAGCGGGATGGGTAAGATAGTGAAGAAATTTTATGAGTTCTCCGACGTGTTCCAGGTGGATGTCGATGAACTTGTGAAAAATCCGTTTGAGCTTGAAATGTTCCTGGCCGGTTTAAGAGCGAAATCTGAAAACCAGGGCTTTGACGCTGAGGCGATGAGGCGAGAGCGGATAAAACAACAGGCAAAGGACCTGCAGCTTTTGAGCATTATGAAATCGAGCCAGGGCAATTGCTGTATGATTGATAATAAAATTCTCTATGAGGGAGATTCTGTGGGGGATTTCAAAGTCAGCCAAATAGAAGAGAATTTTGTGAAACTTGAGTGGGTCCAAGATGGTTCTGAGGAGCCTGTGGAAACTAAAGCGGAAGGTGTGGAAATAGTATTGAAGTTGTCGGAATGAAACCGCCGGACAAAGGGGCGCGAGGCAAAATATGAGCTCTTTTTAAAGGGACTGTATTATGGTAGGTATTAAAAGTATATTAGCAAATGCGATAGAGGTCGAGGCAAGCGATGTGCATATCAACGTTGGCATGCCTCCGGTGCTGCGAAAGAATACGGAATTGAACGCTCTCGAATTGCCGCCCGTGAGTAATGAAGATGCCAAAGAAATGGTTATCTCCATGGTCGGGCCTGACAGATTCAAAAAGTTTGAGAAAAACCAGGACCTCGATTTTTCGACAAGCATCGATGACGGCCATCGGTTCCGAGTTAACGCTCATTATCAGCGTGAAACGATTGCCATTTCGTTCAGAGTAATCCCGAATCAGGTTCTATCGATAGACGACCTCCACCTGCCGGTAATTGCCAGAGAGCTGACGGATTTGCCCCGGGGACTCGTGCTTATAACCGGCCATACGGGTTCGGGGAAAAGTACCTCTCTCGCCGCGATGATAGGCGTGATAAATGAAAAGTACAAGAAGCGCATAATTACGCTTGAAGACCCTATCGAATACGTGATAGATAATGTGAACTGTATGATAGAGCAGCGCGAAATCGGCTCCGACTGTCCGGGATTTGCATCAGGGCTTCGGCACGTGCTCCGGCAGGACCCTGATATCATAATGGTCGGTGAAATGCGAGACCTTGAGACAACCAGTTTCACGATTACGGCCGCTGAGACAGGACACCTTGTCTTCAGCACTCTGCACACGATTAATGCCGCTCAAACCATCGAGCGTATTATCGATATCTATCCGGCCGCGCAGCAAAATCAGATTCAAACTATGCTTGCCAATACCTTACAGGCTGTTATCTCGCAGACTCTGTTCAGGCGTATAGATGAGCCGGGCATGATACCCTGTTCGGAAGTATTGCTTTGCACCTCGGCCGTGAGAAACTGCATTCGTGAGAACAGAATCTACGAGATACCCAATATCATTGAGACATCCCGCAGACTTGGTATGCAGAACCTCGACAACAGCATTTCGGAGATGTATTTCAAGGGTTACATAGACCGGGATGAAGCAATAACGCGTTCGAGCAATCCGGGAAAGATGGAGAAGGTACTTGTGCCTATGAATGAATTTGACGTTGTCCAGAGGCCTGAGACAGCAAACACATATGTATAGGGTGGTGGATATGTTTGAAGAATCTTCGCAAAATCGCCAGGGTGATACCGCTGTTGCCGAGCCAAAGCAGCAAAAGGAGAGTTCGTGGGAACAGGTCGAAGAAGCGGATAATTTTGTTTCCCCAACCAGGTATTCCTCCGAGGACCGGCAGGATAACACCTGGAAAAGAATCAGGAATTTCAAAGTTGAGTTTGGTCCGAGCAGAAAGGACATTCTGAACTTTACGAATCAGCTCGCCGTTATGATACGGGCGGGGATAAGCCTTCAAGATTCGCTTGAGTCTATATCGGAGCAAAACAGAAACCAGAAATTCAAGCAGGTCATCACTGATTTAAAAGACCGTATCGAAGCGGGACAGAGTTTTTCGCAGGCGCTCGGTGAGCATCCGGATGTTTTCAGCAACCTCTATATAAATATGGTTGGCGCGGCGGAAGTTTCCGGCTCTCTCAGTTCCATGCTGCAAAAGCTGGCAGAATATCTCGACGCCGAAGACGAAACCCGGTCACAGGTCAGAGGCGCTATGGTCTATCCTGTTATCATAGCGACTATGGCGGTGTCGGTAACGATTTTTCTGCTGGTATTTGTTTTGCCGAGGTTTACGGCAATATTTTCAGGCAAGGAGCACCTGCTGCCGGCGCCTACGAAGGCCTTGATGGCGAGCAGCGCGTTTCTGCGCGGTTACTGGTATTTTATCGTGCCGGCTATCGGAGCTTTTATCTGGGCCTTCTGGTATTTTATAGGAACCGCCGCCGGACGAAAGTGGTGGGACAAGACAAAGCTCGTCTTGCCGCTAATAAAGACTCTGTGCAGAAGTTTGTATATAACAAGGTCTCTGCACACAATGGGCGTGTTGACAAAAGCCGGCGTGCCGATACTCAATATCATTTCAATAACCGCACACATCGCAGGCAACGTGCTGTATAAGAATATGTGGCTTGGGGTCTATGAGGAGGTGCGGCAGGGCAAAAAAATTGCTTCCAGCCTCAACCAGTATAATCTGATGCCGACGAATGTGGTGCAAATGATAAAAGCTGGCGAGGATTCAGGGACGATGAGCGACGTATTGAGAGATGTTTCCAATTACTACGCAAGAGAGCTGAAGACCGTTATCAAGATGGTGACGTCGATGATTGAGCCCATAATGATAATTGTGATGGGTGTGTTGGTCGGCTTTATTGCGATGAGTATCATTTTGCCGATATTCAGAATGTCCAGTCTTGTTATGAGCAAATAGGGGCGGTGAAGATTGAAAATCAAAAAACGAAAATCCCCGACCAAAACGGGCGGTTTTTCACTTATAGAGGTATTGGTTGCGATACTGCTGGTGGGCCTTGCAATTGCCGGGCTGGTTGCGGCAAACACTTCATTAACCAAGGCCAACGGCGCGGCAGTGAATTTGTCCACCTCGGAGTTCCTCATCGAACAGATAAGAGAGCTTGCCACATTATTACCGGTGATTGACCCGCAGAGCGGCGAAGACACATTCGGCCCGGAAGAGGCGGCCCTTGCCGACTATGACGACCTGGATGATTTTGATAACGCGAGCTTTTCTCCGCCCATCGGCTGCGACAAAAGCCTCCTGAACAATTTCGCAGCGTTTACGCAAAAGATTAAAGTTGAAAACGTCAGCGCGTCGAATTTTGAACTGGTTGTCGGCGACCACAGCAGCTCTTTTGTTCGGGTGACGGTAGAGGTCTTTTTGAACTCAAGGCTGCTCAGCTCGGTGAGCTGGATTCGCGCACGATACTAAAAAGCGTGAAGCGAAATGCGAGATACGCAATACGCAATACGATATACGAGACACGAAATGCGACATACGCAATACGCAATCCTGTCCTCGAGCAGAGCGAAGGGACGAAATACGAAATACGAAAATGGTTTTAGCCTGGTGGAAGCACTGCTTGCTCTGGCAATTACGGGTATGCTGCTTGCAGCGGTGGCTGTGGCATTCAACGCCTCGATAATAAATTACCGGGAGAACGAAAATATCTTTAAAACAACCAACAGCGCCAGGCAGGCGTTGTTTCGGATAACAAGTCAGCTCCGCACGGCAAATGCGGTTGACCCGAACACACCGAACAACGAATGTTCGTTGATTACCACCGGTTCAGATGATATAACTTATCGGTTTAACGTCGCAGACAACAAACTTTATCTCGTAACAAACGATGATTTGTCCGACAGCGATTATGTGCTTTGTGACAATGTTGCTGCGATGACTTTCACGAAGGAGACGGTAACCGACTGCGGGCAGACAAAGGTTAAGAGCGTTCAGATTTCGATGACGGTCGAAAGAGGCAATACTCAGCAAACCGTCTCAACCGCCGCTGTCATTAGACGGAACCTAAACTGACATATACTCAACTTGACTGATTTTAAAAACTGTCATGCTGAGCGCAGCGAAGCATCTGGCCTCAACATAAGATTTGGGCCGATTGCGAGCGTGAGATTCTTCGCTTCGCTCAGATCTGTCCTCGAGCGACAGCGAAGGAATGACAAGTTACGTATCTTCTTGTCAACACAATACTTATGCCAAAGTCAGTCAAGTTGAGTTATTGGATTTCTCCACTTCGCGATGCTCTCCTATGGAGTCCGCCGTCAGGCGTCCCTCACGGGACTTACGGACCGCATCGCTTCGGTCGAAATGACACGACTATTTACCCTCAAGGCGCAACAATTACTACTCGGAGCATTAAATATTGAACATAAGGCACTTTAGTTCACTTGCCGTTTGTGTTCGATATTCCTTGCTCTGCTTAATAACTATACCCTTAAGGGTAATAAATTCCCGCGACTGGGATTGTAAATTATTGTTTTAAGGTTACTTGCCCGCGAACCCGCCGCGGCGGGGGAAATTTCAATCGTGAGCACTGTAAACTCGGTATTACCTGGTTTTTTTCTGCAGAATGGCCTCGATTTCGTCCATAGTCCGATTCATTACCGCCATAGTTTTGTTGAAGGGCTCAGCGGTTGTCATATCGACGCCGGCTTTTCTCAAAAGGTCGATAGGATAGTCGGAGCCCCCCGAGGAGATGAATTCGATGTACTTTTCGACGGCGCCTTCTTCTTTGCTGAGCACCTTCTCAGACAAGGCTGTTGACGCAGTGAAAGACGTCGAATATTGATACACGTAAAAGTTGTAATAGAAATGGGGGACATACGCCCATTCGACAGTATAGAGGTCGTCGATGCGGCAGACGCCTTTATCATGGCCGTAGTATTTCTTGAGGATTTCGCCGTACAATTGACTCAGGACATCTCCGGTCAATGGTTCTCCCCGCTCGGCCTTTTCATGTATGCGAAGCTCGAATTCTGCAAATTGTGTTTGTCGGAACACCGTCCCCTTAATTCCGTCCAGGTAGTTCATCAGCAATGACAGGCGAACGTCGTCGTCCTTGATTTCTTTCAACATCTTGTCAATCAGCAGGGCCTCGTAGAAAGTCGATGCCACCTCCGCGACAAAGATGGAGTAGTCGGCTGTCGGATAGGGTTGTTTTTTGTTTGAGTAATAGCTGTGCATCGCATGGCCCATTTCATGAGCCAGGGTGCTGACATCGTCGTATTGGCCGTTGTAGTTCAAGAGTATGTATGGGTGGACATCATAGGCGCTGCCGTTGGAATAGGCGCCGGCACGCTTGGCCGGTGTCGGGTAAACATCGACCCATCGATTCGCAAGGGCGTTCTCAACAATGCGAACGTAAGATTTGCCCATTGGTTTCGCCGCGTCGATGACGAGCTTCCCGGCCTCTTCGAATGTGTACTTCAGTTCGATGCCTTTAACCACAGGGGCGTAAACATCCGAGTATTTCAGTGTTTCGACGTCCAGCATCTTCTTTTTCAGGTTGAGGTAGCGGTGAAATGAGTCGAGGTTATTGTTGACGTTGTCGATAAGGGCTGAATATACCTCTGTGGGGATGTTGTCCCTGTCCAGTGAGCTTTCCAGCGAGTTTTTGTAACCTCGCGTGCGGGCATAGAACATATCCTTCTTGACGTTTGCATAAAGCTGTACTCCGAAAGTCCGTCTGAAATTGTTAAACACGTCCCAGAAGGCCTTGAACACGGCTTCCCTGTCCCGGCGATTGGGCACGGCGCGATAGCGGGCATAGCCGGCCTTATCCAGTTTGACGGCGGCGCCGTCACTTAATTCGACCTCTGGGTAGGGCAATTCGGCGTTGCTCAGAATCGCATAGATAGAAGACGGGCCGTTCGCCAACAGGCCCGTTTCGGCCAGGATTTTCTCTTCCTTTTCGGACAGCGTGTGGGCCTTCATTCGCTGTATGTCGTGCAGAAACATCCTGTAGATTTTCAGGCCGGACTTTTTGGCAATGAGCCGGTCGATTTTCTCTTTGTCCATCTCTGCAATTTCAGGTTCGATGAACGACGCTTTGGAACTGTAGTCGGTGGCAAGCTGCTCGGTTTCCTGTCTCATCGCTAAGTATTTCGAATTGCGCGTATCTTCGTCGGCCTTCATCGCGGCGTAGCCGTGCAGACGTCCGAATTCTTTGGAGAGCCGGCTGCTGAAATCCAGGCAGGCTAATAATTCGTCCGGCGAGCTCGCGAGTTTGCCCTTGTACTTCAAAACCTCATCGAACTGAGCGGCCAGCTTGTTCTTTGCCCTGTTCCACGCTTCGTCCGATGCGTAGAGGTCTTCCAGTTTCCATGTGTCCTTGATTGGAATTTCCGACCGTTCGCGGTTTTGGGGCAGGGCCTCGGCTTGCCAGAGACCAAGAAGCCCCGTTAATACGACCAGTACCTTTGAAATCCTGTTCATAGTGCCTCCCCAGATACAAATCCGCCTTTTATTTTGGAGTCGGTGCGTTTGCCGCTCGGCAGCTCCCGGGGCAATGTACGTATCCGTAGCGGGTTTTTCCCACGTGCTGTCAATTTCACGTTCATGGCCCGTGTGTTGTCATCCTCTGACATTTAACGGAGCAGGAGGGATTCGAACCCCCGGTACCTTTCGGTACAACGGTTTTCAAGACCGTCGCCTTAAGCCGCTCGGCCACTGCTCCATTAGCGCATAGCAGACAGCGTATAGCGTATAGTATAAGCCAAAGGGCGGTTTCGCAAGCCCAAAAGCCCTGTTAGCCGTGGAGAACCCTCAAAATGGCGGGAAATGAGCTTGAAATCGAAGATAAAACTCAAGATTCTCAGCGAAATTCACGGTAGAAAGGTCGAGAAACAAAAAAAATTGATTTTTTCGATTTATTAGTTGACATTACATAGTATGCGATACATAATAAGTATAGCAAAACAAAACGCAATACGATATATGCAATATGAGAAATGGAGATTTATATGAAATTTGAGAGTCAGCTATTAAAAGGGATCGCCCCTGTGGTTGTTCTGGAGATTCTGTCCGGCGGGCAAATGTACGGCTACGAGTTGAGCCGGGCAATCGAGCAGAGGAGCGGCGAGATACTGAGCCTCGGCAAAGGGACGCTTTACCCGCTGCTTTACAATCTCGAGGCGAAGAAACTTATCAGAGGCAGGTGGGATATGTCCGAATCGGCCCGTAAGAGACGGTACTACTCAATCACCGGCAAAGGCAAAGCTCAACTGGCCAGGCAAAAAGAACAGCTCAAGCAGTTGACCGCCGGCCTGAATTATGTCTTCGGCGGAGCGCTTGTCACGGTGTAAAAAAATAACCGCTGAGAACACAATGACATTTTACATTTTGATATGTAATTTTGATATTTGGATTTCTCGGCGACCTCTGCGGTAAAATGAAATGGAGGCCGATATTATGGCAAGGGAAAATAAGAGAGACGATTTACAAAATCTACCGGCCGGCGCTGCTGAGTTTATCCGGCTTGTCATCAAGAAGATGCGGTACACCAGAAAGGCCCGGCTGGATGTGCAGGCCGAGCTGACAGCGCATTTTGAAGATGAATTGAGCCGTTGCCAGAGTAACCAAGAGAAAGAGGAGAAAGCCGAGCAGTTAATAGCCGGCTTTGGTGATGCAAAACTGCTCGCTGTTCTATTGCGCCGAGCCAAAAAACGCTGCCGACCGCTCTGGCGAACAGCTCTTGTACGCAGCTTTCAGGCGCTGGGAGTCATCGTCTTGTATTTGCTTGTATGTCTTAGTCCACTGCTTGTGGGCAAGCCGACCATAACCGTCAACTATGTTGATTGGCTGAACGAACTTGTCCAGTCCGGCAGGGACGAACAGGATAATGCAAGGCCGTACTATGAAAAAGCCATTAAACTATATGTGGAAATGCCACAGTGGCTAAGTGAAAGCAGGGCAATACGGATAACAGACTTGAACGATGTGCAGTTAACCTCCTTATCGACCTGGCTGGACGATAACAAACAGGCCATTGAAGCGCTCAGGGAAGGCACGCGATGCCCTGGCTGCTGGAGCAAATACCACAGTGATGAGACTGAATTGAGCAAAGCCCCTCTGTCTACTGTCTCAATGGCTAGTGCCATCATGGCTGATGTTATGGAAATTTTGCCGAAATACAGACATCTGGCGTTTGCTATGCGATGGCAGATTCAATATGAGGCGTACAAAGGAGACATTGACACAGCCTTGAGTAACTCCGTTGCTCTGGCGAAATTCGGCAGTCATTTACAGGGTCACGGTTTGTTGATTGAGCAGTTAGTGGGCATTGCGATCGAGGGCCTCGCCAATAAGACAATTTTTACGCTTCTGGAACGGGTTGACGTGCCGGCGGATATTTTGAAAAACGCTCAGGAACAATTGGACAAGCAGTTCGGCACGCAAGAGCCGATTATCTCTATGGAATCGGAAAAAGTGTTTTGGTATGATGGGATTCAGCGGGCGTTTACCGATGATGGGCAGGGTAGTGGTCGTGTGCTGGTGCGCGGCCTGGCCTATGTTGTTACCGATGATTGGAAGGATAACCTGTGGAGATTTGTCAGCTTCGACTATCCGGACAGGAGGGAGATAGTAAAGACAATTGACTATAATTTTGGACAATTCGATGAACTACTTGCTCGAACGCCCTATGATTTACACAATGAGGAAATAAACGACCAGGCAGCGAAAGAAGCAGATACAGTACCTCTTATGTTGGGAATATTACTCCCTGCACACAGAAGAGTAAGTCAACTCGCCTGGCGAATGAAAACGGGCAGGGAGGCCTTATTGACGGTTCTGGCAATTATGTGCTATGAGAAAGAAAAAGGGTGTTATCCATCCAGCCTGGATGAACTGGTCAAGGCAGATTATTTGAAGAAATTACCGATGGATCCTTATAGTGATGGCCCTTTGGTTTACAAAGGGACGGATGATGGATTTTTGCTGTATAGCCTTGGTACAAATCTTATAGACGATGGGGGAAACTTAGGCCGCGGTAGGAGCGGCAAACCCAAAATGTGGGCGGATGATGGCGATTGGGTCTTCTGGCCTGTGGCAGAATCGAAAGTAAAACAATAGCGCCGGTTCACGCAGATATGGCCAGACGAACCCGGTCAACTGACCACACGCCGGTTGCTCTGCAAATCAATTGGTGAAAAAGTTCTTGAAATTCCATCATACAGTCCATATCATACGCGCAAGAAACGTAGCTCGCATCGCCCGGGACCAGCGGGAGATGTCGGAGCTGGCACTCGAAACGCTTATTTTTACGGGAGGTAACCTATGAGTTCAGGACGATGCCCTTTACACCATAACGCCGGCGGCAAGTGCACGAGGCGGGATTTTCTTCGGAGTTCGACTGTACTGCTTGCCGGTTCGTCACTGTTGAGCGGCTGTTCCTCAGTTGCAAACCGGCCTGTTATTGCCCACAGTCCGATACGCCCCTGCGGCCCGGCCTCGAAGTACGTGCCAACCATCAGGGCCGCGTTTGTCCGGCGAAAAGAAGATTATGGCATGTGGTGGCCCGGCGCCGTCTATGACGGCAAGGCCGCCAAAAAAATGTACACGGACAAATTAACATGTACCGCCGGCAAACTCGGGGCAAAGCTTAACATCCGCCCCGAGCCCATCTACAGCTTGGCCGAGGCCGACGCCTGGCTCGCCGAGGCTCAGGCCGACGGGACTGATGGCCTGATGCTCGTCATGCTCGACCGCCAGAAGCACTCATGGCCGACAGCCCGCAAGGTCGCCGAAAGTTCCATCCCATCGATTATCTTTTCGCCTCTGGGCACCTCGTTCACCACCAACACGGTACATCTGGCCGAGACGCCCGGCTGCGTAGTCTATGCCACAAACGATTTCTCGCAGCCCGCCTACGGTATGAAGATGCTCACTGCCGCCGCAAAGATGCGCCGAGCCCGCTGCGTCGTCATCAGGGGTAATAAGCGCTATGATGCCCCGCTTGCCGATTTGGGAATTACACTGCGCCACGTCCCGGCCGGGACCTTTATCGACGAATACAACCGCACACCCGATACCAAAGAGATTTTCGCTATGGCCGACGACTATATCCGCCGCGCCCGCCGGCAAACCGGCGCAACACGCCGCGATGTCATCAACGGCGTCAAAAGCTACTTCGTCGCCGGCAGGATTCTCGAGGCCGAGGCCGCCGACGCCATAACCATGGATTGCCTCGGCGCCCTCGGAAGGACAAAAGTCAGCCTGCCCTGTATAGCATGGTCGCGGATGAACGATGACCGCATCCCCGCCGCCTGTGAGGCCGATTCCGGCGCGGTCGCCTCGCACATTATGGTCCAGTACCTGTTCGACCGTCCCGGTTTCCAGCAGGACCCCGTCGCTGATACGGCGGATGATGCAATCATCGGGGCGCACTGTACGTGTGCCACGCGTCTGAACGGTTTCGATAAGCCGCCGGAGCCCTTCGATTTGATGCATCACCACGGCAACCGCGATGCAGTACCACGGCCGCTTTGGAAAATAGGCCGGCGTGTTACCAGCCTTGATGTGCTCCCCGGCAGCGAAAAAACCGGTCGAAAGACAAAGCTCCTCATCTCAGCCGGCACGGTACTTGAGAATATGGACGTCCCGCCGTCCGGCGGATGCGTGGTCTCCGTCAAAGTCAAATTCGACGGCGACCAGGATGTGCTCAGCTTCCCCGGCTTCCATCAGGTGTTCTTCTATGGTGATTATAAACGCCGGCTCGTTGAATTCTGTAAATTGTGCAACTTTGAAGCGCAGGTGGTCTGATACCGTCGAGTACAAAGCGTCTGGACGCTCTGCAGCGAAATTTTTCGTTAAAAAATGAGAAACGATATTGCTCCTTGCTCGGATTAAAGGCTTGGGCAATTGAATTGTAAAGTGGTTTTGTATCAACGGTTGATTGTTCGCTGGGCTTTACGCATACGCCTGCGGTTCTTGACCGAGGGCTTTTCATAATAGGCCGTGCGCTTCATATCTCTAATCAAACCCTCTTTTTCGCACAGCTTCTTAAAGCGCCGTATCATTTGTTGTACTGATTCGCCTGCCCTCGATCTAACTCTTAACATAAAAAAAAAGAACCTTCCTGCTAACTGAAAAAAATTACTACAGCTAATAATTAAAAAACATTATATTTTTAGTTCGTCAAAAAACGCTAAGTTCATTACTCTAATGGGGATTTTATATTTTTTCAAGTCAAAAAATGGCAACAGATGGTTTTTAGGGTGAAAATGTGCCTCTTGGGTTGAAAAGGGGGATTATTTGCAAAAAAAACATAAATTTGGGCATGGTTCAAAACAGGGTAACACTTCTCTGAACCCGGCGGACCGCTGTATTGTCCGTAACTCCTGCTGTAACAGACTGTTATAAGTATTTCTGGCCGTTGTACTACCTTGAAAAGCGTTACCCTTGAGCATATCAGATT
>JAUWPZ010000096.1 GCA_030611315.1 Sedimentisphaerales bacterium | reverse complement strand
CAACTCCAATTTTCCGTCAATAATAGCTATCACCTCTCTGTCATTCCCGCGAAAGCGGGAATCCAAGCCTTAAAGCGACTATCGACATACGAATAAGTCCAAATACACAGGTTTTTTACCTACAAAGATGACGTGCACCCGTTCGGACGTCCTGAAATACGGCCGAAAAGACAAATCTTACCGTCGCCAGAAGTAATGCCACTCGTATTCGAGTTCGATACTCTTTGAGGGTTTAAGCTCGCATTTCCAGGTTACGTTTCCGACGGCGTTGAAATGATACCACCAGTAAGGCCAATTATACCAGCTCCACCAGAACGGGTAGCCGTCTGCCATCCATCCGCCTTCGTGTCTGCCAAGGTGCTCGATTCGGCCTTCGTGGCTTGCGCTGTCGATATTCCCCAGGACGGAACGCCGGATTTCCAGTTGGACCGTTTCGGCCAGGCGATTTGTCAGATGGATGGTCCCGGTAAGGTTGCTCCTTGCATAAGTATAGCCATCCCATTTTTCCGCGTTGGGTATGCGTTCGGTTTCCTTGTCGAGTTTTTCGACGGCGATGTCCACGGCGGTGGTCAGCTCGAGGTCGCTCGATGCGCCGATGGCGGTGTAGGTCATCATACCCTGTGCGATGAGGCGGCCTTGGCGGAGTATCAGTGCAGGAGCCGTCGTCAGCGGGCACTTTGCGCTGTTGGCAAGGCGTATCTTGTGCATTGCCTTTGGCGCATGGAAGAGCTTTGCGAGCTGGGCCTGCTGGTCGTTGTTGAAGCGGTGTCGAACCTCCGGCGGCGGGCCGAATGGAAGGTCCAGCACGTAAACGTCACGATACTTGAGCTTATATTCGGCCACGGGCACGACCATTCGCTGTCCCTTTTTCAGGGTTACATTTTCGAGGGTAAAGACGAACAGGTCCTCGTTTTTGCCGGAGCCGCCGACGTCCGGGCCGAGGTCAATCGTACTGCCCGGGCTGGATGTTGTAGTCCTGCGCGAGGGCATCGACACTTGCGACATAATCGCGTTGGAGAAGGCGTAAGCGGTCTGGCTGTCACTGCGAAAATGGCTCGATAGCTGCGCGACTGTCTGCTGCAGCGAGATGGGGTCCGGTATTTCCGCGAAAGCAAACTTCGGCACCCCGATTACGAGATGGGCCTTGACGTTTTCGATGTCCGTCAGCTCATTGATGAGTGTCGCCTGGAGTTTGACGACAGCATTGCCTTTGCCGTCGATATCGACACGATAGTTGGGAATCCAGCGGATGCCCCGCTGTACATAGACCATACCGACGTTCGCCGTTCGGCCGGATTGCTGTTTGTCCCAGTTGAGCTTGAGCGTCATTATATCCCTAAATTCGGCATCGTGCAGTTGGGGCTTGGGTTCGTCGAGAAAAGTTACCATTTGGATTTGGCTGATAGGAACTGCCCTGATACCGCCTTCGAACTTTAGCAGGACGATACTGCCTTGCTCAGGCAGTCTGTCGGGAGTTCCCGCAGGGCTGGTGCGGGCCAGCTCTGCGGAGCTTCGAGTCGGAATTCCGAGGATGGTTGTCTCGTAGGGGGCCAGAGAGCCCTCGGTAATGCGGACTTTGGCGCCGATATTTCCCTTGATTAGTTCGGAGACGGTCAGCGCTGTTTTCTTAACCGTTACAACGTGCTTGCCCGAGACCACGCCGGTGAGTTCGGCTTTGGATTCGGCCGAGTAGGCCCAGAAGGTCCCGACAATCGGCCTGGGCAGGTAGTCGAGTACTACGTTACCGTCGGCGTTGGTCGGCATTGTGCCCTCGTGCAGCACAAAGGCATGGCCATCTTTGAAGACGGTAACCTCTTTGACGGGCATTTTCGCCAGGGCCGATTCGCCCGTTTCGGCCGCTGCGCCCCCCTGGAGGCAAAGCACTGCACAGATTCCGATAAGACAGCTAAATCCGACAATCCGCTTGTGATTTTGGTTTACATATTGCATTTTGGTTTCTCCTGAAAAAGGTTACAAAATAGGTTTTTAAGTATAAATATATAATACGATAGGAACGGTTGAAGATTCGGTAAAATGCAGGTAAAATAGCGCCGGCGTTTTTTACAAAGTATTTACAAACCCGGCGCTTAAATTTAGCTTATAATATAATAGAAACCGAAGGTATTAGTATGGAACAGAAAGTATCGATATTAGTAGTTGAAGATGAGCAGAAGATTCGAGATGCCCTGAAGGACTTTCTGGAGTTTCAAGGATTTCGCGTTACCGAGGCTGTGGACGGGCTCGAGGCCGAGCGGATTGTGGCTGAGAAACAGTTTGATTTGATCCTGCTTGACCTTATGCTGCCGAAAATCAGCGGCGAACAGCTTTGCTCCCAGTGGCGTAAGAACGGCTTGCAAAGTCCCATTATTATGCTGACGGCCAAGGGGCAGGAAAAAGAGAAAGTGGCGGGTCTGAACATCGGCGCCGACGATTATATCACCAAGCCGTTTTCGCTCGAGGAGCTGCTGGCCCGGATGAATGCCGTGCTTCGGCGGACGGACCCGGCCAGGGCGGTCGGACAAAATTTCACGTTTGCGGATTTGGACGTTGATGTCGCGGCGCTAAAGCTGACACGTAACGACAGCCGGATAGAAATCACCAAGCGTGAGGCCGGCATAATACAGTACTTCGCCGCCAACCCGAACCGTGTCGTCAGCCGAGAGGAACTCTATCGAGAGGTCTGGGGAGAGATGATGACCGAGTTGGGCACACGGACGACGGACATGCACATCGCCAAGCTGAGAAGTAAAATCGAATTAGACGCGGCCAATCCGCAGATAATCAAGACCGTCCGCGGCGCCGGCTATAAATATGAAAACTAAAAACTAACAACTCAAAACTAAAGATGTATAAACGAATTATAATTTTATCGGTGATAATTCTCGCGGCCATGTGCGGGCTTCTCGTGCTCGGATATTTCTCCGTCCGGATGTGGGCGCAGGGCATGGAAGGTGCGCGCCTGGGCGAATTTGCCTCGGTCGCCGAACAAATCAGGCAGGACGTTAAACGCAAGCTCGACGAGTTCATGCAGACAGAGGAAAACCGGCCCTACACGCATTACCAGCAATACTATGTTCCGGAGGAACAGATGGACGGCCGGCAGCAGTTGGCGCTGTTGCGTTCACCCCTGGCCGGCAAGCTCGACAACAGTTTTGCGTACGGTAATTTCCAAATCGGGCCGGACGGCAGCATCACCACCCCGAACGATGATATCACACAGCGCAGGGATAGAGGGGGCTTTGATGATAAACTATATGCCAGGGCCGGGCTAAATAGGAAAAACATCGAAAGCAATCTTCTGCCTGTGCTGAATGAAAGCGTCCCGGGGCCGGTCGGTACGGGAACTGAACAACAAAGCGAGCTCTGGCGCCAGGTCCGGTCGATAGCGCCTGAACAAATCACCCTCCTTGCCCGGGCGGATTCTCAAAAGAAAGGCGTCAAAAGCAGGGAGTTCAGAAACCAGGCAGGTAAGGAGCTGGCCATCGAGAGCCTGCAGAATCCCGACCAGAAGGCCAGAATTATAAAGCAAAGCCGCTCTGTCCTTGAGTACAATGTCGCTTCTAACGTAGCTATTGCTCCGCCACAAGAAGGGCTTTCCCGCAGCAGTTCACAGGAAGTGGAAAACCAGTTGGAAGAAGCTTTGCAGGATAGCAACTTAAAAAAAGATGCGCCCGCAAAACAAACGTTCGACTCAGGCTCTGACAGCCAGGTAAGCCAAAAGCAACAAACAGCAACCGAGTCGGATTCTCTTGAACTGGAGCATCAACAGGTGAAAGCTCCGGACTTATTTGATGTTACCAGCGATGACAATGTTTACACAGAGTTGGAATTGAAGATGAAAGAATCTGCGGCTGCGCAGGTAAACCTGAAAGCTCAGGGAGTACGCAGCCTTCAGGACGTCCAAAAACAAAAATCGGCGGCTATTTCGGATGTGAGTGAGCAGCGATATCGCCGGTCGAATGCTCAAGCAACAAGCTCGCTTTACGGCAGCGAGAAGGTTGGCGAGGACCAGATAACGCAGATAGACAAACAGGCAGAACAGGGACGACCTCGAACTACGCAGGTTGCGATAGATACAGATATGTACGAGGCCGCTGTTGTCTCTGCACCCGCACAGCAGCAAGAGCTTGGTACCCAGGACGATACCGTTAAGATACGAATCGAGCCGTTTGTGCCTCTGGTTGTGCCTGCCCAGGAAGGCCAACAGTCCATATTCGGCGGACAGGTGTTTTTGCTCAGGCATGTACAAATCGAAGACAATCACTTTCTGCAGGGCTTTCAGCTCAACGAAAAGAAGTTAATTGAGGAGCTCAATGAATCCGCACAGAGGGCCATATCTACGCGAAAAGGCATGAGCTTTGAATTGCTGCAGTGCCCTCAAAACGGAGAGGCATTGCATTCGGCGGCGGGAAAGGAAAATGTTGCCTATGCCGCCGTGCTGGATTTCGGTTTTGGCGATATCATACTTAACCTCAAAGAGATTGACCCGGCCTGGATAAGCAAGGAGATAAGCCTGCTGCAAATCTGGTACTTCAGTATCGCCGCCATTGTTTTCCTGGCGGTCATTCTGGGCCTGGCCAGCCTGTGGCGCAACGCCAGGGCGCAGTTGAAGCTGGCCCAGAAAAAGGATGATTTTGTATCGGCCGTCTCACATGAACTGCGAACTCCGCTGACTTCGATACGAATGTACTCGGAGATGCTGGAGAAGAACTGGGTCAAATCACAGGATAAAAAGGCCGAATATTATAAGAATATGCGCCAGGAAAGCGAGCGGCTCAGCCGGCTGATAGAGAACGTGCTTGACTTCTCGCGCATCCAGAGGGGGCAAAAGAAATACACGTTCAATCTGGGTGACATAAATGAGTATATTGCCGACGTGGTCGAGATGATGACGCCCTACGCCGCGCAGAACGGCTTTTCGATAAAAACGGAACTTGGGCTGCCCGGGCAAACGACCTTTGACGGGGACGCCGTTACACAGATAGTCGTTAACCTGCTGGACAACGCCATCAAATACGCACGTGATGCCGAGGACAAGACCATTACAATTCGTACCAGGAGCGACGACGGCCTTTTCCTGATTGAGGTTGAGGACCATGGCCCGGGCGTGCCTCTGAGGCAGCGGAAAAAGATATTCGAAGAGTTCTATCGCTCCGGCGCCGAGGCTACACGCGAGACGAACGGGACCGGACTGGGCCTTGCCCTGGTGAAGAAATTCGCCCAGGCGCACAACGGTTTCGTGGAAATCCTCACCGCCAGGCCGACCGGAGCTATCTTCAGGGTGGCTCTGGCCGCCGAGGCGTAGCGGCCTGCATTAGGTCTGTACGCTAATAGGACCCGCCGGACTTCTGCGATTTGCCCGCTCACACCTCTGCTAAACGGACGGACAAAATCATTCCTTCCGGGGCTTTTATCGGTTACAATCCTCTCGTTCAATCAATTGTCTGCTCAATGGAAGGAAATGCTATGGGTGTTCGTGGAATAATTTTCAACGCGGCGGTCGTCGTATTGCTGTGGTGCGCGGTGGTGCAAAGCTCCCAGAGCAAGCCTTTTGTTATCAAGCTTGCCGTCCCGGCGCCGAAGGACTCTGCCGGCGGGATAATTGTCGCCGATGTCGATAACGACGGCAGAATGGACTATCTGGTTACTGTGCCCGGCCATTTGGCCGTCTATGGCGGCAGCGGCAGAAAAATGTGGATAGCTAAAAAGGATATCGTGGTCGGCGGTTCCAGCGAGAGGCAGGGCCTGCCGGGTCACTGTGGTCCCGGCGTGGCGGCGGGGGACGTTGACGGTGACGGGAAATGCGAGGTCGTTTTCCTGACTAAGGATTCCGTCGTTCATATCCTGGACGGGGCAACAGGAGCCGAAGAAGCCTATGCAAAACCGCCTCACCCCAAAGGGACCGACCGCTGGGAAGTGGCGATGATAGCCGATTTTCGCGGCACCGGCGGCGACCGTGACATCCTGCTTCAAACCACAAACAACAGCGGCTACCGGACGGGCAGATTCATTGCCGCTTACGCTGTGGAGCGACTGCTTGCCGGCGGCAAAGTGCTCTGGCAGAGTGATAAGTTTGTCTCCTGTGCCCACAATGCCGCCCGCTTGGCCGACATCAACTCCGACGGACGCGACGAGGTGCTTGGTGCGACGATTTTCTCGGCTGACGGCAGGCTGCTTTCCCGCGAGGCTGGCATGCACGGGCACATGGACAGTGTATTCGTTGCCGACGTTCTCCCGGACAAACCCGGCCTGGAGGTGATTCTCCTGGAGGAAGGCTCGAACTACGTGCAGGTCATCGGCGCAGCCGGGCCTATCTGGCGCAGAGACTTCAAACGCCAGGAGCCGCAGAATGCCGCCATCGGCCGGTTCAAGCAGGGCAGCGATGAGATTTTCATCTGGTGCCGGTCGCGCTACAACGAGCATCAAAAGCCGTTCGTTTTTGATTCGACCGGCCGTATGGTCTTCGATTACAAGATGGACGATGTCGCTCCGCCCGGCTGGACGGCCGGCGGGGTGGAGATAATTCATACCATCGACTGGACCGGCCGGCGCCGGCAGTTGGCCTGCGCCAAAGAGCGACACACAAGCGGTGATGTATGCCTCTTCGAACCGCTCACGGGCAGGTTTGTGGAACGCTTCAGGGAAAAGGCCGACCGCTTGTACGTCGCCGACGTCACCGGCGACTGGCGAGAGGAGATAATCGTCTTAAACGGCAGCGAGCTGCATATATATGCGAACAGCGACAGCAACCCGAACCCCAATCGAAAACGTTTATGGACCGACAGGAATTACCGTCGGTTGAAACAATGTTACAACTATTATTCGCCATAGGAGCACAAAATGGAATACGCCGTTGGCAGAACAGGTAGAATAATCGCGGCAAGGTTGTTCGAAGGCGAGGACCTCTACGAATCCATCGAGCAAATCGCAGTCAAGGAGGACGTTACGTCTGCCGCGGTGCTGATTATTGGCGGCTTTAGAAAGGCAAATGTCGTCGTGGGCCCGGAGCGGGAAACGCCCGAAATCGTCCCAAGATTTATGGATTTTACCGGCCCGGGCGAAGTGCTCGGCGTAGGAACGATATACCGCGACGATAAAGGCCCGAAGCTGCACCTCCATACCGCAATCGGTAAAGGCGGCGACAATCTTGTCGGCTGCCCCCGGGATGATACCAAGACATTCCTCATTCTGGAAGTAACGATAATTGAAATAGAGGGGATTAAAGCACGCCGAAAACACGATGAAAAAACAGGTCTGAACCTTCTGAGGTTTGAGTAATTATTTTTCTTCTTTGTCTTTAAGTTTGGCCGGGCTGAAACATACAAACGAAAGAAGAATCAGCGCCGCACCACAACAGAAAAGCACTAATCGCCATCGAGGTTCGCTGCACCTGCTGAGCCACTCCGGTATCACCGGCTCGGCCGCCTGCTGGTCCAGGTCCTCCGACAGAGCCTTTCTCGCAGCGGCCAATTGCTCGGGTGTTACTTTCGGGTAAACCGCATTCGCGTCCTCATGTTCGGTACCAAGCGTCGCCGGGCCGAGGCGCTTAATCAGATTGGGGTCCTTTTCCAGTTGGTCCAGAAGTGCTTCGTAGTCGGCGTTCAGCGCTCCGAGCCGGTCTAAGGACTCCTGTGCCCGCTTCAATAGCTGTGAGTTTTGATAGTACCCGACCAGGTCGTTATAGAGTACCGCTCCGCCCAGCGCTGCGGCGCCGATGCCGAAAAAGACAACAAACAAAAGCATCCTGATGACGTTTTGCATAACCCGGATAGAAGAAAAAAGTTAAAACTTAAAAGGCAAAAGATGGCGCTCAACGAACAACGAACAATGAACAACGAACAATGAACAATGATAGTGTTTCGCCTTTAGCTTTTGGCTAAGGTAAAGCCGGCATATTGCGCCGCCGGGCCGAGGTCTTCGGTTATTCTAAGCAGTTGATTATATTTGCAGATTCTGTCTGTTCGGCACAGCGAGCCGGTCTTTATCTGCCCGACGCCCGTCGCAACCGCCAGGTCCGCAATTGTCGTGTCCTCGGTTTCGCCGCTTCTGTGGCTTATGACCGCGGTCCAGCCGGCCCTTTTTGCCATATTGATTGCCTCGAAAGTTTCCGTCAGCGTGCCTATCTGGTTGAGCTTTATCAGTATCGAGTTGGCACAGTCGAGCTTTATCCCTTTTGCCAGACGCTTGGTATTGGTCACGAATAAATCATCGCCGACCAACTGTATCTTGCCGCCGAGCTTTTTGTTAAGCTGTCTCCACCCGTCCCAGTCGTCCTCGTCGAGCCCGTCTTCGATGGAGATGATGGGATATTTATCGACCCACCCGGCCCAGTGCTTAACCATTGCCTCGGACGAGACTTTTTTCTTAGGGTCGGATTTGAAGAACTTGTAGCTTTTAGTCTTTTTGTCGAACATTTCACTTGCAGCCGGGTCCAATGCGATTGATATATCTTTGCCCGGCTTGTAACCGGCCTTCTTTATAGCGGTAGTAACAACTTCGAGCGCCTCTTCGTTGCTCTTCAGCGAGGGCGCAAAGCCCCCTTCGTCGCCGACCGAAGTAGAGTAGCCTTTTTTCGCAAGCACCGCCTTGAGCGCATGGAATACTTCGGCGCCCATTCGCAGGGCCTGCGGGAAGTCCTTCGCCCCGACCGGCATAATCATAAATTCCTGGAAGTCAACGTTGTTGTCTGCGTGTTTTCCCCCGTTGAGAATGTTCATCATCGGCACGGGGAGCAGATTCGCGTTGCATCCGCCTAAGTAGCGGTACAGCGGCAGCCCCGCCGAATCCGCAGCCGCCTTTGCCGCCGCTAACGAAACGCCTAATATCGCGTTTGCGCCGAGCTTGCCTTTGTTGGCTGTGCCGTCTAACTCAATCATCAATTGGTCAAGCTCCTCCTGCATCTCTGCGTCCATACCCAGGACCTCAAGCGCGATTATCTCGTTCACGTTTTTCACCGCGCCGGCGACACCCTTGCCCAGATAGCGTTTTGCCCCTTTGTCACGAAGCTCTACCGCTTCGTATGCTCCCGTGCTGGCCCCGGAGGGCACGGCCGCCCGGCCGAAGGAGCCGTCTTCAAGCATTACGTCAACCTCAACAGTAGGATTCCCGCGGGAATCGAGTATCTCCCTTGCCGTTACATCAACAATCGTTGTGAACATTACGAATTCCTTTCACTTAGTCTGAAAATTATAACAAACATACCGTTTTGCGACAGATTACCTGTTCTTGCCGAGCTCGTCAAGCCCGTCGAATATTTTTCCCCTCACCCTAAACTCGGCATCCAACGCCGGGAGTATTTAGCCCACCAATTTATTGGTGGGTTCTCTTTGTCCCGCAATACCCGATACGACATACGAAATACGATAACAATCGAAATTTATCCCTAAGGGAATCGTCAAATCGCAAGTCGGCAATCGAAAATCTAAAATCTCTTCGCCCCCACCCCATGATCTTACCTGCCTATAAGGCAGCGTTAAGGGGTTACCCAATATCGCCATACCCCACGCCGACCATATTTAACCTGCCATTTCACCGCAGGCCACGCCAGCCCTACTACAACTGCCATATATGCCAAGACAAACAGCAAAGCCCGCAGACGACAGGTCGAGGTTTTAGATAACGATTGAGTTTTGGCCCAATAGGACGATATTGCCAATCCAACCTATAGGTGATAAACACGAATTACAACGGTTTATCACTTGACGGAATGTGGTTCTTGGCTCATACTGCTTTTTCAATCTTCTGGAGAACAACAGTATATGGCGAAAATACTCAAGTTCCGAATTAAGGAGTCGAACAATGGAATTACCTCAGCTTCCGACAGACAATCTATACAAGTTCATGGCATTGTCGGGTATTATACTTGTAGCTATTTCTCTGCTTCCATTTCTGCACGCACATGAACTCCGATTGGAAATCATACGTCTTGAAGGGGATGTTTCAATTCTTCGTCAGCAAGTGGATTGGACGATAATTGACATGAATGAATTACAACACGAGTCGCAGAGTCTGAAACAGCGTGTTGAAAAACTCAAAGAGCGTGCTCTTGAAAGAGATTCAGCAACAACTACCGAAAAAAGTGCGTCTGAGATTCGAGAAGAAGTAGAAGAAATAGGAGAAGATTTGCAAGATACTGTTGACGAGAGACTCAAAATTGAATACCGATTGGCAGAAATCGGTGAAATTAACCAAAAATATGCAATTGCCAACTTGCAACTCGAAACAAGGAACAAAGAACTGAAATATCTTAATGCCGAATTAAGTCGTGAGTTTTATGTAGGTATGTGTTTTTGTGGATGTGGCATTTTTATGTCATATATGGGCTTTAGGCTTTGGTACAAAAAACTGCAAGTATGGCAGGATAGAATAATTCAAATGAAAGCGAAAGAAGTCCAGACCATTGGCAATAAGCCGAAAGAATAGATTCCCCAAGACGGGTCCGATGTTTAATCTGTCGTAAGCCCGCTCAATTAGAAGTTGGACTTTGGCATATTTCAGTCAGGCCCAAAACCTAACAACTGACGCCAATCAATATAGGCCCCTACTGTTTCAAGCAACTCAAGGTCTATATATCGTCTCTTAAAGAATTTCATGCTGGAAAGTCCCCTAAGTTCACTACAGATTGTTTCAAGTATTTTATTTGATGAATCACCGTGGCGAAATGTCAACTCAATAATGTTATAAGTACCACAATAGAATTTCTTCTTTGCCCAGTTTCGACGGATTCGCTTTGCTCGTATAGACCACGGTTGTCCGAGTATCCGCGTCCCGTCCTGATAAAGGCGAATCCAAGCTATTACCTCATTATAACGCCATGGATACCATTTTTGTAAATCGTAAAGATTCTTGGCATTTTCATATGTGCGTTCGCGTATGTCTGAAGCTACAGGGCACAATTCTAAAGCATCATCAATATAATGCTTTCTTTCCCTATTCGTTTCATCTGTATGTTGTTTTATCCGACACCGGTAGACAGGAATTTCAAAGATACATCTCCCCAACATAAATATTTTCCTTCTCGTTTTGAACGAAATTCAGTTAATCAAACTGTTGCCTTATGCAATAATATCAACAATACCTTGTTACATTTCAATAGTCAATGTCTTCTGCAACAAGTACCATAATTGCCTGCTTGATATACTCCGGCAGGCCATGCCAGCCCTACGACAACTGCCATATATGCCAAAACAAACAGCAAGGCCCGCAGACGACAAGTTGAGGCTTTAGACGATAGTGAGCTTTGAGGATACGCATAATGGGATTATACAATAAGCGCTAACTGAAATGCGGTTTGCAGTCTCAACGGTTCACACATTAGTACCATCCTAAAGACACACTGGCCTCGTAAAGAAGTAACCGTAGCGCCTGCTAACTCGCCGAAAGGTTATCAATGCACTCAGTAAGAGATACAACAGCGCTGGTCTTGTTACGGGTGAAGTAGGCTTCGGCTGTTTTTTTACGGACGTGTAATTGAAAAGACTTCGTTAGGATAGTCAATAATAAGAACAAATGGTCTTAGGAAGTTTGCTCCAAGAAGAAACAGGCCACTACCCTCAATGAAACAAATATCGCTTGTTTGAGTTGCTCCACTAATAAGAGAGTAGTTTGGTTCAAGGCTTTCTATCTTTGCTTTGGACACACGCCCTTGTCCTTCCGTTAGGACCCCTGTCACGTTCGCTTCTTCCGCATATGTGAGGTCAATATCAAGTTCCTCAGCAACATCGGATGGGAACATAGAAACATCAGTGCCAGGATCCACTTTCGCCAGTATCGGACGAGAGCACTTTGTGGGGTCTTGCGGGTTAGATACCCTAACCCACAACATGGGTCTAGAAACTCCATCAACGAAAGTAAAATGATAATCGCGGATTGGCATTGGGGCTGCTTAACGGGTGTACAGTACGCCTTTTTTAGGAGCAGGCATAATGGCAAAGTTGTTTCCCACCAGTTCCCTGGCCTCTTTGACAACGCGGCAGTAACGTGTTCCAAAAGCAACGACTTTCTTGTTCCGTCCACCGACCACAGCGAGGATTTTGCCACGATGCTCCGGCTTCAAAACAAAAGTATACAAATCGTCATCTCGTTCTGTCATAATAAAATCGCCTATTTTTAACTTTTCCAACTTTTCCACAAGTTGCTTAGCTCTTGGCCCTGTCCGTGAACTTTCATTCTTTACAATGGCGTCCTTTCCCATCTTAGCTCCTTTCTAAATTCGGCAAATACATCATCTCACTTAAAGACTTGTATGTTTAATGTTCCAAATATTATGGGTTGAATTTTATTAGGTGATTGGCATATTGTCTATTGCGAAAAATGTTTTTTGGCCGTTTTTTTGAAAAAATTAGGCAACGAAATAAGCAAGCCAGTTGTTGTTGGTAGATTCTTATGGGACTTTTTGTTCCATAAGTCTTTTAAGAACAGTAAGTTAAAAACATGATATTCTCGGACTGTAAAAATTCCGTTTTTTTCCATTGGTGTTATTACTCGTTTTATCGAAAATTTTGGCCAAATCTTACTCACCGAGCACGCCCAATGCGTAAACCCTACACATATCCTTGTGATAATACAGGCCAAGTTGCGTCCTTTCACGGTCTTATTCAGTCTCTTCATTCATCCGTGAATGCAAAGCAAAAAATACTCATACACTAAAAAGTACGCGAATGTAGCTTAAGAGTTCTATGGCTTTTACAGTCAAGAACGCAGTTATTTTTTCCCAGGAGAAAGTGGGAAAACCTTAGATGAAACACCAAAATTTTCATCGTATCTCCTAAAACTAATTATACCAAATTAGCCACAACAAAATCAAGAAAATCGCTGTCCGAAAGCGTGAAAACTCATTGTATGTAGCTGGCTGATTTCACAAGAAAACTCGAAAATACGCTTTCCCAGCCTATTTCCTATGCAAATGCCATAGAACTTATCCCGGCTTCGCCGGGGACTCAAGCAGATAGCCTATATTTACTAAACTACCTAAAATAACAAATTCCTATACTATCAAGTTTTGTGCGAAAACTACATTAAGAGCGGCCCCAAACCCAATCCGAGGCCCATAGACTGGTCTTGTCAGTGTCTAAGCCAGTATCTAAATGTACTTGCTGAGAGTCCGTACCGAGTCTGTTCTCAGCCATACTCCGGCGTCATTCTGGCGTCAGTTTCTACTGGATTCTGTCCTGACTACTCAAAGCAAAGATGGACATACGTCTTGCCCCAAAATCTCCATATTCTGCCGATAACTCGGACCGCGAGCGCCCCTCAATGAATCCTTCGAGATACCCTTGGCACTACTATGCCTCACCCATCTTAACATCGCATGTGCCTTTTCGTGGCAATTCGTGTCTAATTTCTCTGTGCCCTCTGTGGCAAATTTTATTCGTTTTTTTGTTGACTATTATTTGAAAATATGTTAAAATACCCACATGTTTACCGGAAGGTAAACGTTAACCGCCCGACGGCGGAAGATACAGCGGAGAACCGCACGTCTTCGTATCAGCAGATACACACCAAAAAGCATCGTTAG
The DNA here is from genome assembly GCA_030611315.1 of Sedimentisphaerales bacterium. Lineage (GTDB taxonomy): Bacteria > Planctomycetota > Phycisphaerae > Sedimentisphaerales > Anaerobacaceae > JAUWPZ01. Next base: position 295 of record JAUWPZ010000096.1, on the reverse strand, counting down.
TAAATAGCCTTGGAGCGAAACGGAAAATCCTTAGGGGGATTATCTATGAACTACTGGCAACCGGCAATTGTCGCTCTCCGAGCGACGAAATACAAATCACGCAATACGCAATACGATATACGCAATACGAAATTGCGCTCTACACTTGTAGAGAGAGCTCTACAAATCAACCCTTTTTATGCAAAACAAACCCAATTTACAGGAAAATCAGGTGAACGCAAATTCCGTCTTAGCAAAGGGTTATGAAGATGACATCGTTTTTTGGCCTAAAAATCCCAAAGCCAATTTCCGAAAA
>JAUWPZ010000219.1 GCA_030611315.1 Sedimentisphaerales bacterium | reverse complement strand
AAAGAACTGATAGCCGAGGTTATTGAAGGAATCAAGTTTGTAAATGGTATCAAGGAGATCGCCGCTTGAATCACGAACGGCTCAATAGCAACGGATGTAAGGAAAATGGAATCGCCCCGCCAAAGGCGGGCTGTTTTTATGTCATCACCCCCCAGCCGAAGCCAGATATGTGACAGCGTTGCAGGCAGTCGCTTTAATGAATCTGGCTTTGGAGGCTGGGCTGATAAAAAGATCAAAACAGCCCGCGAAGCGGCTCCGCTATTGAGCCGGAAAAAAATTCAATCCACAACATTTGACAATATCTCAAGCATGCGGCTTTAGCAATACAACTACTTTCAATGTACAATTGAGATTCTTCACTTCGTTCAGAATGACAAGCTACATATTCAATCATGACAGACTACTATTTAATTGGTTAATTGGCTTTGCGGCGGAGAGGCGCAAAAAATCCTTGGTAAAATTGTTGTCTGGCATTATATTGCAGAGGAATTATTGATACGAAATACGAATAATGACAGAGGCGTCTTTGAAGAACAGGCCAGGAAATCATATCCGGCTGAGGAGAATCCAGAAGCTCATCGGCGAGAGGATGTTGGCATCGAAGCTCAGCAAGCCCTGTTTCTACATCGCTTCGAGAGCCGACGTAACCGAGCTGATGGTTCTTCGGCGGAAGCTCAGCAAATCTTTGGGAGTCAAAATCACGAGTAACGCCTTCTTTATTCGTGCGCTGGCGTTAGGGGCGAAAAAGTATCCTGTTATGGTGAGCAGGCCGGGTGAGGGGATTAACGTGGGCTTTGCGGTAAGCAGCCCGAAGGGCCTTGTAGTGCCGGTGATAAAGGCCGCGGACGAGAAAACTCTGGCCCAGATAGCCCTGGAAGATAAGCTGCTTACCGAGAAGGCGCGCAGCAATAAACTGACGCTCGAGGATATGGAAGGCGAAACGGTGGCGTTGAGCAATCTTGGTGCGTACGGCATTGACTTTTTTTTAGGGATTGTGCCGCCGCCGGCAAACACTATCCTGGCGGTCGGCAACGTAGTCAGGATGCTCGTTCCTGATGGCGGCCGGGTGGTGGTGCGTAAAATCGCCGGCTTGTCTCTGGCGGTTGACGGCAGGATTACCGACGGAGTTTATGCAGCGCGGTTTTTAGACTTTATCACAGAGCAGTTGCGGGAACCGCAGCGGTTAATTTGAAAGGGAGCAAGAAAGATGAAGAGGTATTCTGGAGTCGTTTTGGTTTGTGTTATCTTAGCGACAGTGTTAACTGCAACGGCTGCTGCTGAGAAAGCGGCGGCCTTACAAGAAATAGAGCTGCTCTGGCCTAACGGCGCTGCGGGCGCTAAAGGCGATGAGGACGGCGATAAGCCGACACTGACGATTTACCTGCCGTCGAAGGAAAAGGCCACGGGCGCCGCGGTGGTGATTTGTCCCGGCGGCGGTTACGGGCATTTAGCTATGGACCATGAGGGGCGCCAGGTAGCACAGTGGCTCAATTCACTCGGAGTTGCGGGTTTTATTCTCAAGTACTGCCATCGCAACAGCGGCGCCGGCTATGGTCATCCGGCACCATTGCAAGACGCTCAGCGGGCGATCAGGATGGTCCGCGGCGGTGCGAAACGGTGGAATATCGAGCCCGGCCGAATCGGTATTCTCGGTTTTTCCGCAGGCGGACATCTGGCTTCGACGGCGGGCACGCACTTCGACAAGGGCAAGGCCGACGCAAAGGACCCAATCGAGCGGGTCAGCTGCAGGCCCGACTTTATGGTGCTGGTCTATCCGGTAATTTCGCTGTCCGAATGGTGCGCCCATTCCGGTTCGAGGCGAAACTTATTGGGCGACAATCCCGACAAGAAGCTCGTAGAGAATTTATCCAGTGAGAAGCAGGTAACGGCTGAGACGCCGCCGACATTTCTGGTTCATACTTACGAGGACAAAGGTGTGCCTGCCGAAAACAGTATCTATTTTTACCTTGCGCTGCGAAAGGCCAAGGTCGAGGCCGAGATGCACATCTACGAAAAAGGCCGACACGGATTCGGGCTTGGCAAAAAAACCGATGCCGTATCGAGCTGGCCGGTTCGCTGCGCCGATTGGATGCGAGGGAGGGGACTGCTGGAGAGAAAAAAGCCAGAGGGCAAGAAGAAATAAGATAGCCGTATTTGCAGCTGCCGGATATACGCTGCGATTAGGACAAGATTGAGATTCCCTGTCATTGTGATTTGGGTGTGTCTTCGTCGGTCGTTATTTGTGACAATTCCGTGGGTTTCTCAGGATGTTTGGAGACCGATTTGATTTGTATTGGAGGCTGGTCCTGGTCTTCAGCGGTTCGAGCAGGCTCGTCTTCCTCGGACGGTGACTTCGGCAAATCCGGCTGAGCCTGATTGTCACTAATGATGACGGGCTGTACGTTCGGCTGTGGGGACTGCTGGAAAGCCGGTTGTATTGTTGGCTGCGGCGTGGGCAAGGGTTGGCTTTGCTCTTCGCTGACGATGATGGGTTGTGTATTCGGCTGTGGCGGCGACTGGGAATCCGGTTGTATTATCGGCTGGGGTGTGGGCAGGGGTCGGATTTGCTCTTCGCTGATGATGACAGGTTGTATATTCGGCTGTGGG
>JAUWPZ010000089.1 GCA_030611315.1 Sedimentisphaerales bacterium | reverse complement strand
GGAACATCCTTTTTCCCTCATAAAAATAATATTCTTATCAAAAGCCATCATACAAAATTCACTATGAAAATCAAGAAAAAACAGCTCCAAAACACAATATCTTTAACCTCTTGCATGCAACCCTTTTTAGAGTGGACTCATTTGTTTTTCTTCAAATAGCCTGAATCCAAACAGCGTTCTCTAATCATCATAATACCCGAATTAGCCGTTCAATTGCATTCTCCGATTTAAGAACGTTACCGGGTTACTGAAGTGTAGGCCTTACGATTTCGCCGCGAAGCTGGGCTTCGCCGCCTTCCTTTTCATAGACACCGTAGAATATCGAGCATGAATCAAGCCACACGGCGATTCGATGCATATCTTCCTGCGGAAGTTCCAGCTCGTGGTGGCCTTCCCGGAGCATCGTATACAGCTTCGAAGCGCGGGTGCCGAACTTGCCCGGTATCGTGCGATGCCTGTGGCCATATTTCCAGAATCCGTACTCAGGGGCAAGACTAAAGTACGATGCATACCACTTCTGTCTGCCCTTGACGACAACCTCCCGGTTCAGTAGCGGTGCCTTATCGGGATTCTTTTGATGGCAGCCGAGGCAGTGTTTCTCAAGAACCGGCTGAACCAAGCGAGGATAACTAAACGGATTCGTCCCGTCAACATCGCCTTTCAACCTCGAAGGGTGGGGTGCGACCAGATTTTCTGGCAGGGCTATGCAGCCTGTTTTCGCACATTCCAGTAGCTTTTCCACGTATTCGACAGCTCCAAAGCAATCAATGCCATTATTGCATCATCACCAGGTCTGTCCCAGCGCATTCCGTCACCTTTAATTCTATACGTCATAACCTTACACATTTCTTCGTTATTGCCAGAACCTATCTGCCATCCTTTCTCGATGAATTTTGTATAATCACACAGTTCCAATCTGCGAGCAAGATATCGGATCAGTTCTTTCAGTGACATTCGCTTTGTTTTCCTTCTATATTTTTTTCGTTCATCAATCAATTTGTACAATACCCCCGTCTGTCCTTTGTTCTTTTCGATATGTAAAATATCTGATTCGAACTCCTTATCCTTGTCACTACCCTGATTAAAGCAAGTATTCGCCGCTGCCCATACATGCTCGCCAAGGTGATAAAAGTCAAGTATTTGAGCATCCAGCATTGGCAATTTACTTTCCAGTTGTTTGCGAATCCATTCGGCTCCATCAGCTACCGCAACCTTTTGGTCTGCATTAGTTATCTTTAAGCGTTTTGCCTCTCGTCGAAGCAGCTTGCCAAGAACCTCATGATTACCACTTGTGGCAATTACCTGCCGATGTTCGTTTGACTCATTATAAAAGGTAGCTATCTTAAATTCCTTGTAAGCATTATCCGCACCTTTGTGCATTCGCCTGCGTCTGCTGCCGGTGCGTTTAGGCCCACGAGCTTTCCGTCTCTTGTTCTTTTCCGTTTCTGTCACCATAGGAACCATAACACCATCTGTGCCCACATAAAGGCGTTTGGGCCCTTTGGGAGAAGTTTTACAGTCTTCAGCACTAAAGTCTGCTGCCAATAATCCTTTACGCTGAACTTCCAATAACAACTGACCTTCTGATTCGACTATTTGTCTCAAACGCTCGTAACTAACGCTAAGTTGAGCCAGGTGTTTAAGATGCTCAGATGCTTTGGCAAATCCCTGTTGACTAACCGCCACTCTGCAGCACATCTGGCGAACGCCAATGCTGACCTTGCCTGCTGCTATACCAATGAGCCGGTCAATTGTATCATCGCGTCCTTCTTTGGCAGACCACCAGTAAATCCGATTCACATTCACAACTCCGTTAACGGTACTGTGCTCAACTGGTTGTTTGCCTTTGTGCCGAAATTTACTTGTTGCGTGTGCTCTCTTCTGAGGGGGAAAAAGCGGCCTGGGCCGCATCCACTTTCATCTGCAAAGCTTTTTCAAAAATCTTTTGCCTTAATTTACCCGTTGCTATTCGCACAGGTTCTTCACTGTCATCAATAATTGAACCTGCTTTAGCTGTGTTTATCGCTTCGACAACTTCAGCTATGCAATCTTCAAAATCTTTTTTCAATAGTTCCTTTAACTTCCTGTCGTCAATTTCCGGCAACTTCATCTTGTGCATAAGTATCTCCTGTAAAATGTGGTTAATGAAACAAAAACTATATTTCCCATATTCTACAGATTGCCTATTTTGAGCGCCAGAAAAATTTGTCGCACCCTACCCCAGGGGGGTGCCCGTCAAGTTTGTAGGTAGATTTTTTAGGCCTTTAGACCCGGTTTTAAGTTAATACCTGAACTTTTGCAAAATTGAAAATTTGGACTCCAAATGGGTAATTTGACGACAAATATTGATAGCAGAATATCTGAAAGAATCATGGAGGATTATAAAGAACTATAATAGGGCTGCATAACGATATTGATTACAACTGGTTTTAATTGAGGATAAAGTTTAGAAGACCCTGACTTGAAACGATAAAAATCTGTCAATACAGTGGTACATTTTCAGACCGCCCGCCAGGTGGTACACTTTTGCTCCGCCGTTTACAGATAGTCACTCACACCCACATCATTTTTGTCAAATATTATCCGCCAATTAACCAATAACAACGAACCATGGACTAATCAATCTTTTCAGCCGAGGTCTTATTCTTTTTAATTGCCTTCCTGAGCGGAGTTGTCCACAGGTAAATCTTGTGTTTGCTATTGTCCTCAGTGGAAGTAAGCCTGACGACCTTGTCCGGCTTGACCCCTTTCATTCGGAAATCGTGCGAGACAATCCGTGAGCCGGGCCTGAGCTTTTCCAACTGCGGGATAAGCCTTACATTAAGACTCGGAAGAAGGTAAAGAGTAACAACGTCTGCCTCACTGAGGTCGAGTGTGAAGATGTCCTTCTGTTCAATTGTAACGAGGTTTCCGACCTTGCTCTTTTCAACGTTTTCCAGCGACTCTTTCACTCGCTCCGGGTCTATATCGTAACCTATCGCCTTGCAGCCGTGCTTCATGGCCGCTGTTACTACTATCCGGCCGTCCCCGCAGCCGAGGTCATAGACCAAATTATCCTTCTTGACTTGTGCCATCTCGAGCATTTTGTCCACCACGTCTTGAGGAGTAGGAACATATATCACATCCGGAACCTGCTCCTTTACGGGCTCCTCTTTATTCTCCTGCGGTCCGGTGCTGGCGACAGCAGCTTCACGCACAAAGGAGATTAGGGCATCGTCAACCTGTGATGTGATGTCCTCCTGGTTCTCCTGCGGCTCGGTGACGTCGAGAGCAGACTCAGGCACGGTGTAGTTTGGGTTATCGTCACCCTCTAAACGGACGGCAGTACGGTCGGCTTGTCTGCCTGTGCAGCCGGCAAGTAGAATGGCCAATACTGCAGCACTGCAAACCAACATCTTCTTATTCATCACAGTTACCCTTAAAAAGGTTTAATCAAACGTCTCTCCGCACGCTGCGGAGCTTTGCGGCGGTTAAGACGCACATGAAATATGCTTTATTGCAGAAAAAATACTAAAATTATGCCTGTCTTGCAATCAAAATTTATCCCTAAGGGATTCGAAACTTGTCCCATAGGGATTTATCCCCAAGGGAATCGTAAACATGTCCCTTCAACAAGCCCCTCAAGGGCAAGCTCAGGGCAAGCTCTGAGCGAAGCAATCTAAAAAAACGCAATACACGATACGCAATACGAGACTTGAAACCCGGTTCCCCCACTTCGTAGGCACAAGTTTTCTCGGATTAAGTTGTGCAAAACAAATAAAATGTGTTATAATAGAGCTTATACAAGGCGTTTGATTGAGCGAAGTCCCGCACCAATTAGGCTCCTGCCGTGAATTGGTGCGCGGGTAAGGAAAAATTGGAGAAACCACTCGGCGTAAAAAAACTGCACGAAGTAACAGAACGAATTTGTAAGGCTAAAATAGATAGTTTCATTTGAGCTAATCCAGCTTGAAGTGGCGTCTTCAAAAAAACAAAGCTTACTTTCCGGTAAGGAATTTTTTCAAGTCATTTTCCAGAATATCTCTCGGTGGATTATCCCAGCCAAATGACTTCAGTATATCAATCGTAGTATCCAGAGTTATATTTGCTGTCTGGCCGAGAAGATCGCGAGCATTAACCTCAACTCTCTTTTCAATAATATTTGCAGTTGTAGAATAATGACCATGCCACCGTCTATCTTTGGCTGCTAAATTAAAGCCTTTTACTTTTTTGATCTGTATGGATATTTGAAGCGAATCCTGATAAATGCCCTTTTCAGTAAGTCTTGCTGCAAATTCAATTACTTCCGCGATGTTATAAAGGGTATTAGGAATATCTATATATCCCGGCTTGTCATACATTACATTTTCACGAAGAACAAATAAATGAACGAATTGGCCACTATAATAAAGTCGCCAATATTCGACAAGGCCACTCCAATCACACCCAGAGGCAACGTATTCCCGTTCACGGATCTGTTCAACATTATCTTCACTAACATATGGGTAATCCCATCCTCGTCGACGAACTAAAGATTTCCTGATTAAATCAAATGCTGCCTGGGAATCTGTAATTCGTTCTTTATATGTAGACGGCCTGTAAGTTACCCTCCAATGCGGTAATTTAGCTATTTTTTCTGGAAGGCTTTGGATTTCCATTACAACCCCTCAAGTTCTTGGTCAAATTTTTTCATGTCTTGTTGGTGTGTTGTGGGCTTCGACTCAAATACCCGTTCTATTAGTCCTTCAAATCGCCTCATTTTCTTTTCTACAGCTATATCCAGCAGTTCTCGTAACTCTTCTGCGTTCTGAATTGCACGAGTTTCAGGCTTACCAATAGGCCGAATGTAAATTGTGCCCCTTCTGAGGTCTTGATTGTAAGCACGTTTGCAGATAACTGGCTCACTTTCAAATTCGTGAATACTTATGATTAGAAATTGTACTTTGTCCACCTCGTGCCGAACAACATCAAAATTTACCACTGGAGATGAGTACTTATTCACAAAATCAATCATGTCATCTGGATCGTAGGTAGCAAGGTCTTCACCTGTAATTCCTGTTAGTTTCCAATCGCCATTCTCTTCGGACACGCCTATTATGATTATTCCACCGTCTCGCAAATTGGACATTGCCATTATTGTTTCTGCAAACTTTATCCTATAAACTTCCCATTTGATGCTCTGCTTAAAATCAACAGCACGGCTCTCTTGAAGCAATTGGAATGTTGCATCAACTCGCTTTTGTAAAGCCTCATATCCCTGCAAATCAGTTTTAGGTATAACTGCCATCTTAATCTCTTAAAGGTACTGCTGCAATTATGGCATAAGCAATTAAATAGTCAATATGGCTTTAAGTATTTTTCGTAAATTGGAAGCTTGTGTTGCTCTGAAAAAAACTGTTAAAATCCATGTTAATCTGTGTTCATCTATGGCAAAAAAATAGATTCCTCGGCTCTGCCTCGCAGTGCCCTAGGTGGCCATATTTCGTTTTTCGGTGCACGTGCCCCGAGCCACGAGTGACGAAATAAACCCTGCAATTGCCGCTAAAGGAAAAGATCGCGTATAGCGGTTAGATATGGATTCGCTCTACTCTCAAAGACTAAGAGCAATGAAAGCTCTTGATCCTACTATATGGTTTCCTACCATAACCTTTGTTCCAACATTAAGAGTGCTCGAATTCCCATAAATATTAAATCCGAGAGGCCGCATATCAATCTGCTCAATCGTTGCCTTTTCGTCCGAAAGTTTGACTGCTTTGATGATTATTGTGTCGTTCAATTTCACACATGTAGAATCATTCTCCGATTTAACTTTAATTGGTGCCGTGAATATTCTAACAGAATTAGAAGATACTATTTGAAACAACTCTTTTGTTTTTTGGTCCACAACCCCCCATAGCCATATTTGTGGCTGGTCACCCTTACCAACTAATACGATTGGTCTATCATCAATTGCTATAGGTATTTTACAATTTTGAAGAATATTACTACAGAAGCTTAATTCTTCAAACTCAACAAACTCGTTTGGTAAATCTATTTTAGTCACTGGTTTTCCCCTTTGATTTACTTGCAATGATACTTGGGTCCTCGTCTAGTACTTTCCGTATTTTTTTAAGCAGCTTTTTCTTCTTCGTTGGCACAAATTTGCTAATTATCAAAAGAACAACAAAAACAGCCAATGAAAGGAATAGTATTGTCATTGTCATACCTATTCCATGTTCCTGGCTCTCTTTTAATTGTGCCACTTCTTCCGTATCTTCAAAATGAATATATATCTGAAAAAAATAAGCGATCAGACTACATACTTGTGTCAAGAATAAACCAAGGCTTGCAAATGCAATTGGACTTAGCCAATCAACGCAGTCCCCTTGTTTCAAAATAGCGTATGCTTGTTCGCCTACCGGATATACCTTAGTTTCCATGCTTATCTCTGGATCACGTATGACATCCTTTGCAGAAACCTGGACAGGCTGCTCGAACTTTTCGCCTTGTATTTTTTTAGCCATATTAAAAAGCAACCTTCATCATTTGTCGATTATTTATTGTTAGCATTTGTTCCGGTTCCAATCACAACGCCACCATCACCGTATTGCTCGGCTGGGCCTCGACAGATTTATTTATTCCGACAACCCGGTATTCGACCTGCGTTTTTCCCGGTTGGTCGAATAAAGCCCGCCAATACTCTTATAAAGTAAACAGCCTCATCAGAAAAGTCAACTGATTTCGTGGTCAAGTTCTGTACAAAAGCAGGAGCTGGAAGAGATCCGAGTCATAAAAAACAATTGTTTCGTGTAAATTTTCAAGAAAGCAGCCGTAAAGCTTGAATTATTAAGGGGCTCTAACAAAACCACAGAGGAATCAGTGCTGAGTGCTTAGTTTTTAGTGTTGAGTTGAGAAAATCTGAGTAAACTTGTGCCTACCAAATGGGGCATCTGCGGTTAATTTTCTTCGTGTTTTTGAGTCTTTGTGGCTGTTAATCTGGGTAAAGCAATCAATCAAAACTGACGGTAGCGCAGAACAAAAATCGAAATTTTTGATTTTTTTTTAACTCCTTTTTTAACAACAACTTAATCCTGTCAATCCTGTCAAAAATTACTCGTTTTTCGCATCAATCGTGCAAGTTCACCCAATTATAGAGGCGCTTGTTTTTGCCAACGGCAAAACCAAGAAGGACGAAGAGCGAAGGGCAAAGAACGAATTTGAAATATGAGATTTGTAATTTGAAATTATAATTTAACGCGGAGCGGTAAATTAAGATTGTCATCAACATTCCCTTATGGCTCGATGAGCTGTTGGTCTTGCCGATTCTTTTGTATCGGTGGCTGCGCTTCGGCTATACCTTCCGGCGAATCCCGCTCACTCAGGGCAAATACGCAATCGTTGACCCGGCTGATTATCGACACCTGGTCAAATACAAATGGCATGCCGCCAAAAAAGACCATACATATTATGCCGTCCGTACGATTTGTACCGATTCCGGCCCAAAAAACATTCAAATGCACCGCTGTGTATGTAAAGCACCACAGAATATGTTCGTTGACCATATCAATCACAATGGCCTCGACGACCGAAAGGAGAATCTGCGGCCGGCAACACATGCGCAGAATATGCGCAACCGCCCCAAATGTGACAATCGGGCGTATGTATCTAAGTACAAGGGAGTATCTCACTACACCGGGAAAGGGAAAAAGCGGTGGAAGGCGAAAATACAATCCGATGGCCGGAGTGTATTCTTAGGATACTTCAACGACGAAATCAGGGCTGCCGAGGCGTACGACCGAGCGGCAAAGAAATATCACGGCGAATTCGCATGTCTGAACTTCACGCCCCGCAAACCATCACGATTCTATAGCCTCATCGTCATTGTTTTCATACTCCTGAACTACCTGAACCGCTTTCTGTATAGGGCGATTGCCGGCTCCTTCAGGCCCACCCTCCCGCAACAACTACGAACGATGAACTATAAAATAGAACTGGTTTCAGAACTCGGATTGTGGCGAAATCGAGCGAAAAGTTTGTGGTCAAGGCTGGAGGTGGAAAATGACCGGAGGCGTACTTCCTGCACGTTGACCCCATTAGAGACCCAACGGAAAAAGTCTCTAACGGGGTTGAGGATGTTTTTCGCCGACAACGCCGACCACGGACTTTGCAGCCGATTGCAGTCAATTGGAGTTCTGAAACCAGTTCTAACAACTACCCAACTCTTGACAGCAACGCCCGCAGTGCATAAACTGGCTGCGATGGCGAAGAAGCTATACATAATCGACGGCCACGCACATATTTACGCCGCTTACTATGCCCCGATGCGTCAGCAGCTTACCAGCCCTTCGGGTGAGCCGACCAAGGCGGCGTATATATTCACCGCGGCGATACTGGGCCTAATCAAGCGGCGCAGCCCCGATATGCTCGTCGTCGCTATGGACAGCAAAGAGCCGACCTTCCGGACCGAGATTTATTCCGAATACAAGGCCCACCGCCCGCCGATGCCCGAGGATATGCCTTCGCAGATAGCGAGAATAGAGCAGATTCTCGAAGCGATGAATATACCGATTCTGCGTCTGGCCGGCTACGAGGCCGACGATATAATCGGGACCCTGGCAAAAAAGGCCGCCGCCGATGGGCACGATACTCTTATCTGTTCCAACGATAAGGACGTCCTTCAACTGCTCGATGAGCATATCAGCGCCTTTAGCATAAAAAAAGATACCGTTACCGACGTTGCCGCGATGGTCGAGCAGATAGGTATTGCGCCGGAGCAGTTCATCGATTGCCTTGCCCTGCAGGGTGATACATCCGACAACGTCCCCGGCATACCCGACGTCGGCCCGAAGACCGCACTGGCCTGGATACAAAAATACGGCTCCATCGACAACCTCTACGAGCACGCCGATGAAATCAAGGGCAAGCGGGGCGACAACCTGAGAAACTACAGGGACCAGGCCGACCTGAGCAAGACCCTCGTAACCATCGATTGCAGCGTCCCCCTTGAAATGGACTGCGGTTCCTTTGCCATGAAGAAATTCAACGAAACTAAGCTGGTTGAGATTTTCACCGAGCTGGGCTTTAATCGCCTGCTGACGCAACTGGGCCTGACGGCCGCCACAGGCTCTGGGCCTGCCGAAAAATCCGAACCTCATCGAGTTACGGGTAACGAGTTACGGGTCACGGACCCTGACAGGCCCGATTCAACCAGGACAGTCGAACATGATTACGTCCTTATAGACACGCAGAAAAAGTTCGAGCAGTTTTTACCTAAGCTCAAAAAGCAAAAATTGTTCGCCATCGACACCGAGACCACTTCCGTTAACGCGATGCGGGCAGACCTTGTGGGCCTTAGCTTTTCCTGGAAGGAGCACGAAGCTTATTATTTGCCGGTAATGGCCCCGCTCGGGGCGAAACATCCGGACCTTGCAAAAATCCGAAGCAGCCTGGCCCCGATTCTTGCAGATGCGAGCGTCAAGAAAATCGGTCAGAATATCAAATACGACCTGCTCGTTCTGCAAAATGCCGATTTACCGGTAAATGGAGTTCACTTTGATACGATGGTCGCTTCATATTGCCTCGAGCCGGCGAGAAGCCATTCGATGAACAATATGGCACTGGATTTTTTGAATTACGAATGTGTCCCGATTTCCGCTCTTATCGGCAAGGGCAAAAACCAGCTCACTTTCGACATGGTCGATACCGCCGCTGCCTGCGAGTACGCCGCCGAGGACGCCGACATCACTTTGCAGCTATATCTCTACCTCAGGGAGAGCCTTGAAGTGCAGCCTTTGCTCGGAAAATTATTCGATAAAGTCGAAATGCCCCTGGTCAATGTCCTCGCCGCTATGGAATACAACGGCGTTTCGCTCAATACGAAGCTGCTGAGAAAAATGTCCGGCCAAATCACCGAAACCCTCAAAACCACCACCGACAAAATCCACGAACTCGCTGGCGAAGCCTTCAACATCGACTCGCCGAAACAGCTCGCGGGAATCCTCTTCGACAGGCTAAACCTCACCCCCATCCGCGTCGGCAAGGCCGGCAGAAGCACAGACGCCGCAGTTCTGGAGCAGCTCGCCGACCAGCATAACGTGATTGAGCATATTCTTGAGTATCGCACCTTGAGTAAGCTGCAAAACACTTATTTGGACAAGCTCCCTTCGTTAATTAGTCCTCGGACAGAGAGGCTTCATGCGTCCTTCAACCAGACCATCACCGCGACCGGTCGGCTGAGTTCCAGCAGCCCCAATCTGCAGAATATTCCGATTCGTACGGAGCTGGGCCGGAAAATCCGCTCGGCCTTCGTTCCGAAAAGCAAAAGCGACTGCATTCTCAGCGCCGACTATTCGCAGATAGAGCTTCGGCTTTTGGCGCACTTCTCAAAAGACCGGGCTATGACCGATGCCTTTGCGGCCGATGCGGATATCCACCGCTTCGTTGCTTCGCAGATTTATAATGTCCCGCTCGAAGAGGTTACCGGTGAGATGCGTTCGCGGTGCAAAGCGGTGAACTTCGGTATCATTTACGGCCAGGGCGCCTTCGGGCTTTCGCGCTCCATCGGCATCAGCCGAACAGAGGCGAAAGAGTTTATCGACGATTACTTCGCCCGCTACAGCTCAATTCGCAGTTTTATGGATACCGTTGTCGCGACGGCGAAGAAAACCGGTTACGCCGAGACGATTCTCCACCGCCGGCGGCAAATCCCGAACCTCAGCAGCAAAAACGCCAACAAGCGTGCCCAGGCCGAGCGGTTTGCAGTCAATACCGTTATTCAGGGCTCAGCAGCGGATTTAATAAAGATAGCAATGGTGAATATACAGGAGAAAATCGAGTCCGAGAAGCTGCCCGTAAAGCTGATTCTCCAGATTCATGATGAGCTTGTATTCGAGCTGCCAGCCGACGAAGCCGAGCAGCACGCCGGCTGGATAGCTCCACTGATGACCGAAGCTATAAAGCTCGATGTCCCGCTCAAGGTCGATATCAGCTATGGCCCAACCTGGCTGGGCGATAAGTAGAATTGAGAATGGAGAATTTCGATTCCCTTGGGGATAAATTTCGATTGCCGATAACAGATGGCGTAGAGCGTAGAGCATAGAGCGGATAGGCGAATATCGAATATCTCCGCAGGACGCCTTACGGCGGAACAAGGAATTTCGAATGATGAAACAGAAAAGGGGCAGAGGGAGGGAATGTAGAATATTGAACAAGGAATGTCGAAGTTAAGGGATTTTCGATCCTTCGGCTACGCTCAGGACAAGGTTTTGAGTTGCGGAGTGGAATCGCGAGAAGAGCACTTGCCGTTATGTCTTATTAGTCAGTTGGAGGTTGTCGAGATAAAAGGCCGTTTTCTTTGTTGCGTTGCTGGTGAAGCCGAGCCAGGTTAGCTTCTCGAAATTTTCGCTGCCGTTCTTTAGCCCTTTGAATATTTGGTCCGTTTGTCCCGGCAGATTCACCCTCATCTCCCACGTTCCATTGCTTTGTTTTCCTATGCCCGCGGTAATCTCGAAGTGTATCCACTTGCCGACGGGCAGTGCGGTGAGGACCCTGCCGCGGACTTTTAGTTTCGCCCCATCGACCCAGAAGCTCGGCCCGACCCGATAAGGCGAGCTGCGCCAGTCTCGCCACTCGTGATTGAACTGCACATCCTGCTCAAGACGCATATCGAAGGAGCAGTGCGTTGTTCCGGCGGAGTGGTTCGGCGAATAGACGAGGTGAGGATTAAACTGGTGCTGCAGGCCGGGCGCATCGAGAATCTTGAGGCTGTGCTTTCCGGCGGCGGCGGTTTCGTTTGTAACGGCAACGGAGTCGCCTTTATTTTCGACGTGGACCTCGGCGCCGGCGGGTTGAGAGCCGGGAGCGCTCGACTCGAAATCGTCGTTGATTGATACCGGCGGCGGGTCAGGGGCGATTTCGAGCGGTGGGTATTGGGGGCTTCCGGCCTTGTGGAGCCAATTTTCTTCTCCATAGACGCCGGCCTTAGTGTAATCGAACGGTTTGAAGCCGACCTTGAGGGCAGGGGAGTCGGGCTTGAGACGGAAGTCGTAATTTTGGGCGTCGATGAAAAGTGCGTCGGCGATGACAGAGTTTTTGTCGTGTCCGGTTTCTTTTATCCAGTCGGGAGGCGATTGGCCTAAGAAACTGACGTCTGCGCCGACAGCGCAATAGCAGTTGTTGTCCATCTTGATTTTGATTTTTTTCCACGGGCCCGACAAGAGAACGCCGCGGTCATAGTGAACGATATTATTCTCGAACGTAAAAGACAGATGGTTCTCGACCCGCGTGGCCTGGACCTGGTAGAGCTTGCTGAAGGCCAGGATGTTGTTGCGAATGATGTTTTCCCGGCCGTAGTGCTGGTGGAAGCCGCCGGTCTTGGTGTTATAGACGAGGTTGTTCTCCATAACGATGTTGCTGCTGCCCTCATCGGTATATAGGCCCCAGCCGCCGTAAGAATAGGCGTAGATGTCGTGGAAGATGTTGTTGCTGATGACGGTGCCCTCGGATGGGCCGAGGGTGTAAATCCCGCCCATGTCACTGAGGACGCCCCAGCCGATATGGTGGACGTGGTTGTAGCTTATGGTATTGCGCTTGGCGAGGCTGTCCGAGTAGCCCCAGCGCCAACCGACGGAAATACCGGTGTAGAAAAGGTCGGCGATGTCGTTGTGCGTAACGGTGTTGTCGCCGCTTTGGCCGAGCCATACGCCTACGGCGCAGGGGAAGATACGGCCGCCGGAGTGGATGATGTTATTATCGACGGTTATATGGCTTGTGCGTTCGTTTTCGTTGGCTGCGATTTTTGTCTCTCCGATTCGTACTCCGCCGGCACCGAAGTCGTACAGGTAGCACCGCTCGAGGCGGCAGTTTCGGCAGCCTTTGCGGAACCATACCGCGTACCTGCCGACGTGGGCGATTTCGCAGTCTTCGATTGTAACGTTCCTTGCGCCGTCTGCCATGACCACGGCGTCGATTGGCGAGGCGGCCTGGCTTGCCTCGAAGCCTTCGGGGGGCGTGAGGTATTGGCCGTGACGGAAGGTAAGCCCTTTAATTGTGACGTGTTCGACATAGCGTTCGGCCTCTGGCTCGCCCTCGATAATGACGAATTTCTCCACTACCGGGGCTACAACGTGGGCCCTGGTCATAACTTCTCCGGGCCTTGGTCTGTAATAAAGCGTGCCGTCGCGTGCGAGGAACCATTCGCCCGGCGCATCCAGAGCTGCTTTGAAATTCTCCAGATGGTAGCGTGTATTCTTTCGCCACGGATTCCAGGACTTCATTTGCTGCCCATCGGTAATAATTTGGCCGGCCTTTTTGTCGATGGCGTCTATGTGCCTGTTGGTATTGTCCCACTTGTGGTAAACGACCATGATGACGTCGTTGAGCTGTTGTTTATCAAGGTCGATGAGCGGCTTTATGTCTTCGGGCCTGGCCGTTACCGTCTGGCGGGCGGTTGAGCCGGTTCTGCCCGGGCCTTTTTGCAGTATTTCCTGCTTTATGTCCCGCATATAGTAGTAGAAATTGTTGGGCGTTCGCGCACGGACGGCACGGCGGCCATTGACGAACAACTGCTCGAAATACCATTTGCCGGCGGCGACGTCGGGCAGGCGGATTTTCCATAAGCCGTTACCGGCAGGCTCGAAACCTTGTATTACACGACCGCCGGAAAATACCGGCTTTGCACCGGCCGCCGCCTCGTACGTAATCGGGCAATTTTTCGTCCCACCGTCTTCTACCATCAGGACAAAGGGTTGCTTTAGTGCATATGTCCCATCTGCGACGAGCACTCGCACCGGTTCGGCCAGCGGCCCGGCCGCCTTGAGCTTGCGAATCGCATCCCGCGCACCGGCCAGCGATGCAAGCGGCCCATCCGTGCGCGCGGAGTTTGGTTTGGTCAGGCGCCCCGACCAAACGTTGCTGCCTTTGGGCGAGACGTACAGGTTTAGGGCCGCTGCGCTTTGAGCGAGAAGCGCCAACAGTACAATGCCAAACAAAAGACACCTGGATTTTGAACCGCTGTTTTTCATTTTTTTGTTCTCACTTTTGTATAGTTGGCCACAGAATCATTTTGATGGTAATTTAGACGAGATCCCCATATATACTTTAACTGCTAAAGCGTGCGGTTCCAAAGGTAGATTAATTAAGCCCTATTTGACCCGGAATCGTAAATCATTCCCATAACCATGTTTTCCATGCGTTTTGAGTTCCCCTATACGCTGCTGACCCTTCGTGGCGTATAGATGAAACAGGTAGAATTCGTTTTCCCTGCTCAATGGCAGTTCAATAGATAGAGAGGTCTGGTTTGTTGTTTCTTTTATATGGTTTACAATGTTCTTAAACGGTTCCGTTATACGATTTATTAAATAATGATATTGAACATTATCTCCTAAAGACTCCCATGCAAATTCTATTGGGCTCTTAAATGCAATCCTACCTTCACCTTTTTCGCCCCAAAGGTCCATTATGTCCCCATTGTCCTGGGGGGCAGTCAGGTGAATAATCTTCTCTAAATCAACATCAAGCTTGGTACTGTTTTTTCCGGGTATGGATATATCCAGCAATCTTTTATGAGTCCACTCTAAAAAGGGTTGCATGCAAGAGGTTAAAGATATTGTGTTTTGGAGCTGTTTTTTCTTGATTTTCATAGTGAATTTTGTATGATGGCTTTTGATAAGAATATTATTTTTATGAGGGAAAAAGGATGTTCC
>JAUWPZ010000055.1 GCA_030611315.1 Sedimentisphaerales bacterium | reverse complement strand
GCTCACCAGCCTCGCCAGAGACCCCCGAAGTGGAACTACAGGCCAATCTGGAGCTATGTTAGCTTATTAAACACGGTCCCCATGGCAGCCTAACATATACTTTTGACGCCAGCATCAATACTGGCAAAGCTGACAATGATTCCGATATAAGGAATTGCCCCGGCCAGGCTGAGAATACAAAACGTCAGGAACAGTCCCGCCGGCAGAGGCGGAGCGTTAATCGAATGGCGCTCGATATAAGCATTGTAATCGACCGAGAAACCCCATATTGCCTGAAATATCCAGTAAAAATTGAAAAACGGAATGAACATAAATCCGATAGCTTTGCCGGGAGTTGTTCGTGCATGACCGTCCTGAATGGCCGCCCACATCTTGTAGTATAACATCATTATGATGAACATGATAAATAACCACAGCAGGAAAGCCAGCACAAGAAACGCAATTCCCGCCATGATTTCGTTCGCAACCATTGCTATCCCGACAAACAACATTATTGTTGCGAGGACCACACCGCCAAAATACAAACCCAAATAAAAGCCCTTGGATAAGTGAATCTTTTTTTCCATATCAAACACTCCTTTATCTTAAATGTTTTTCTAAAGAGCTGCTCCCAAAACTAAGCAGCGCAACAATAACTATATGTCAAACATCCGCTCTTAAGTCATTTCTAGCGCTCATCCGATTTCGTTCGACAGCCGCAATATACTTTTGCCGCTGGAATGCACTCGGTCGGGTAACTGACCTCGACCCTAACACAACGTTCGATACGTCACATTCTATGTCGGTTTCCATCTACATATTTAGCCCCGCACCAAACAGGCTCCTGCCGTAATTTGGTGCGGGGTCGTTGCGAGCCCACGTTCTTGCTTTCGCAAGAAAGCACGGGGGCGAAGCAATCTAATTTTTTAAGTTTTGCACTGTGGTTTTACACTTTACATTTTGACTTTTTCATTTCCTCTACGCGCTCTTGCTTTCAGCTCCACTTGGCTGGTTAATCACGGAAGTCGCAATCTTAATCACCCCTGCTATGTCCGACAGATTCGAGGGTACGATAATCGAGTTATTGGTCCCTGCGAGTTTGCCGAATTGGTGGAGGTATTGTTCCGCAACGCGCAGGTTGACCGCTTCGATACCGCCTTTTTCCTGAATTGAAGCGGCTATCGCCTTGATTCCGTTTGCCGTTGCCTCGGCGACCTTTTGAATCTCTATTGCACGGCCTTCAGCCTCATTTATCCGCTTTTGTTTCTCGCCCTCACTCGTGGCTATCATCTCTTGTTTGAGACCTTCGGCCCTGTTTATCTTCGCCTGCCTGTCGCCTTCGGATTCCGCAATCGTCGCACGCTTCTCTCGTTCGGCGCGCATGTGCTTTTCCATCGCGTCCTTGATGCTCTGCGGCGGCAGAATGTTCTTGACCTCGTATCGTGTCACCTTCACGCCCCACGGGTCAGACGCCTTATCCACTGCACCGACAATGACGCTGTTTATAGTCTCCCTTTCTTCGAAAGTCCTGTCCAGGTCGAGCTTGCCCATAACGCTTCTCATCGTTGTCTGGGCCAGTTGCGTCGCAGCAAACCTGTAATTGTCGATGCCGTACGACGCCTTTTTCGCGTCCACAACCTGCATATACAGTATCCCGTCAACCTCGACCGCGATATTGTCCTTCGTAATACACGCCTGCGGCGGAACATCGACCGCCTGCTCTTTGAGCGTGTGTTTGTACGCGACCCTGTCGATAAACGGCTTCAGTATGTGAAATCCCGCCTCGAGCGTCGTCAAATACTTACCCAGTCGTTCGACAATGCACGCCTTCTTCTGAGGCACTATCCTTATCGTCTTGATAAAGATGATTAACGCCAAAAATAATACGCCTGCTAAAATGATTGTTGTTACGTCCGGTGCCCATGCTAACATTTTGCTTCTCCTTTCCGGTTATGAATAACCTTGTTTTTTCTTTGCTGTTCTCTTTTTACATTTATCGCCCGAGTGTTGCTTTTCGCTTCGGCCTTCGGGCGATTAAATAAATAAGCGCGCCTATCCAGCCTGTTACCGCGATAACCACAACCCAGATAATCCTCTCGTTGCCTTCCGTCGATTCGTTCTTGATGCAGTCGATAAGCGTCCATATCCAGAGCGCCAACAATCCGACTGCTGCCGCCAGCCAGATTGGTATTATTATCATCCATTCCATATCTATAAGCTCCTCTCTTTACAATGCCTTGACCTTGAGCGTGATATTGTCCTTGCCCGTTATCTCGACCACAGCTCCTTCTGCGATTTCACTGTCCGCTTGTGCCTCCCAGTTGGTCCCGTGAAATTCCACCTTCCCCCCGGCCTTCGGAACAATCTTCTCGACCACCGTGGCCCTTTGACCGACAAAATCTTCCAGGTTCTCGGATGTGTTCTGCCTGGAGACAATATGGCCCATGAATATCCCCTTGAGCCATTTGCGAAGCAGCAGCAGCGACAGCACCGAAGCCGCGATGAATATCCCCAACTGGGCGTTTATCCCGATGTCCGTGAAGAGGCAAATCGCCGCCACAACCCAGGCGCCGACCCCGAAGAAGAAGATAACCAGCCCCGGCGTCATAAACTCCATAACTAAAAGCGCCAAGCCTACCAAGAACCATATCAGCTCCGGTTTAAGATAATCTTTTATCGAATCCCACATTTGACCAACCTTTCATTACATTTCAAATTTGAGTAATTACTCGACCACAACCGCCGTCCCGTACGCTAAAATCTCCGATGCCCCACCCATAATCATCGACGTCGAAAAGCTCATTTTAACAATCGCATTAGCGCCCATTTTCTGGGCGTCTTCAATCATCCTGTCAAGCGCCTGCTCGCGCGACTCGGCCATCATCTTCGTATAATCCTTTATCTCGCCCCCCACGATATGCCGCAGTATCGCCATAATGTCCCTGCCGACGTGCCGCGCTCGAATCGTATTGCCCTTGGCAAGCCCTATCTGTCTGACAATTTTTTTCCCTACAATATTGTCCGTAGTTGACAAGTGCATTCTTTTTACCTCCTTATATCCCGGTACCGGTCTTTTTTCCAGAAGTATAATCGCTCTCGCAGGACCGAGACGAACATAATCGCTAATCCCGCGATAAGCCCCAACAGGCCGAGCTTCAAAGTCATCACGTGGCTTGGGTCTTTGACGATTTCTTCTATCAGCTTGAATCCCCCGTAGATTAGCAGCAGAATCCCCGCCACGCTCATCAAAATCCACCCGACTCCGCGCTCTATACGATTATAAATGCTCCCCCAGTAATCCTCCCACAGCTTGTCCTCCGGCTCGACCAGCGCCACCTCGTCCGTTATTGCCTTGAGCTTCTTGAATTCCTCGAATTCTTTCGCGCAGTCGCCGCATCCCGCTATATGCTCTTCGAACCGTCCTCTTTGTTCCATGCTCAGCTCATCGTCGAGATAGCCCATCATAAGGTCTTTATAATCATGACACTTCATTTATGCAACCCCCTTTCCCGGAGCCTAATAATTCTTTCAGTCTTTTGCGAGCGTAGTACAACCGGCTCGTCACAGTGCCTTTGTTACAGAAAAGGGCCTCCGCCATCTGTTCGTATGACAGGTTGCGAAAATGCCGCAGGATAATCACCTCCCGATGCTTATCATCGAGCCTGGCGATTGCTTTCCACACTGCTTTCTTGGTTTCGTTTCTGTCCGCAATCACCTCCGGCTCAAAGCTGTCGTCCACGGCGCCGACTTCGGGACAGTCGGTCGCATCGAGCGAGCTGGTTTGCCTGCGCCTTCTTTTTCTGAGGTGACTGAAGCAAAGGTTCTTCAGTATTTGATAGAACCACGGAAAGAATCTTCGCTGTGGATTGAGTTGTTTAATGTTCCGATATGCCCGGACAAAGGCCTCCTGGGACAAATCCATCGCGTCTTCTCGATTCCCCACGAGGCCGAGTGCAATAAAGTATGCTTCTTTCATGTATTTTCTCACGAAAAGTTCAAACGCCCCCTTCGACCCCCGCCGACAACGTCGCATAGCCAATATTTCTTCCTGGCACAAGCTCACCAATATCTCCTGCTCCAAAATAAATCGCTACGACTCGAATATGGTCACTTAACAAAAGCTTTCAAAGTAATATACATCCCAGAGCTGTAGTTTCTTCAAGTTATTTTATATTTTTTCAGTTGTCTTTTTCGCCCGAAAAAGCTCCATCCCCCCCTGACTTCTCGAAACGCCCGGCTGTCCGTTGGAGAAATCCTTAATTTGTTGCGACTCGCCCTTGCCAAAAGTGCGTTTTCCCGGTGAATATCCGCGTTCCCCGCAAAAAACGCTGTTCATTTCTCGATGAGCTTGGCTATAATTACTGATTATGAGCGATTCTCGACGAGTCTTAATCACCGGAGCGACCGGCTTCATCGGCCAGGCCCTCAGTCGCGAGCTTGCCGGCGCCGGCTTTGAGGTCGTTGCTCTTTCACGCAGTCCCGATAAGGCCAAAGTCCTCTTTACAGACGATATCCGCGTTGTCCGGTGGGATGCAGCATCTTCTGCCGGCTGGGCCGACCTCGCAGATGGCGCCTCGGCTGTCATTAACCTCGCAGGAGAGAATATCGGTGCCGGCCGATGGACTAAAAAGAGAAAACATCTTATCTTACAGAGCAGATTAAACGCCGGCCTCGCCGTCACCGAAGCCGTAAAAAAAGCACATAACAAACCATCACTTCTCATCCAGACCTCCGGTATCGGCTACTATGGCGACCGCGGCGATGAATTAATTGATGAAGCTTCTTCCGCCGGCGCAGGCTTTCTGGCGGATGTCGCCGCTCAGTGGGAGAAATCTGTCCGGCCCGTCGAAGCCTTAGGCTTAAGACTCGCCACAATCAGGCTCGCTGTTGTCCTTGGCGCGCACGGCGGGGTCATACCTCGCCTGATACTACCGTTTCGGTTCTTCCTCGGAGGCCATCCCGGCTCCGGCAAACAGTGGTTCCCCTGGCTCCACATCGACGACGTCGTAGGCGTAATTCGTTTCCTGCTTGATAATACCGGTTGCACCGGCCCCTTCAACCTCACCTGCCCGGAGCCCATCTTGTCGAAGGATTTTTATACCCTTTTCGGCAAGGCAATGCACCGCCCTGCCTTTTTTCCTATGCCCGCCTTTGCATTAAAGCTCGTCCTCGGCGAAATGGCCGCCGAGCTGCTTTTGCCCAGCGTAAAGGCAGTCCCCCAAAAACTCCTCCGGGCCGGCTACGAATTCAAATTCCCCGACGCCTTCGGCGCCCTCCAAAATGTCCTCGAAAAAACCAGGTAACCTGCCATGCCTGATTCGTGCGGGACAAGGCTCATTTGCCATATCTGGACTTTAGGAGCGCCTACGCGGGTAAAGAGCGGAGAGAGCGGTTTTTTGAAATTTTCATCTTGATTTTCGCTTTTTTTGTGTTATTTTGCGGTAATTAAACTGACTTTTTAAACTGTCATGCTGAGCGAAGCGAAGGAATGACAACTTGTGTATAATCTTGTCAAAGCTATACTTATGTAAAAACTAGCCAAGTTGAGTAAATATTAGAAAGTGTGTCAAATGGACAATATATCACCCAGAGTAATGCTGCCCGGCAACATGTATCGGAAGAATAAACGATGGTGGTGGAAAGTCAAGCTGCCGGGCGAGAATAGAACCAGAGCCAGAGCACTCAAGGCAGCGGGAGCACAGTTTGCTGCGACAAGTCGTAAGGTAGCTGAACAGGTTGCTCGTGAGATGTGGGAACTTGCGATAGAGGCTCAAACCGAAGCGAGGTTCAAAGCCAAAGCAAAGGAAAAGGATAAGCGCCATGCCGAGGCGATAGCTAAAGTCAAGGCTCAAGCTGCAGATGCTCTCGCGAAAGCCCAGGCAGAATTCGAAAAGAAGGTCAAGAGCCATACTGAAGCCCTGGCCAGAGCAGAAAAAAAAGCAAAGGCCCAGGCCGAAGCAAGAGAGGAACTTAAAGCAAAATACAGAGCCCAGGCCGAGGAGAAAGACAGATACTACTCCGAGCAAATAGCCAAAGTCAAGGCTGAAGCCGCAGAGACCCTTGCAAAAGCCAAAACGGAATTTGAAGAAGAGTTGAAAGTTTACACTGACGCTCTAAACAGAGCAGAGGAAGAAACAAGAGCGGAAACGGAAGAAATGCAGGAAGTCCAGGAAAAACTCACAACTGAACTGGATGAAAAGGACAGACTCTATGCCGAAGAAATGGCTAAAGTCAAGGATACGATTGAGAGGGCCAAGGCAGAATTCGAAGAAAAGAGCCAGGCCTATAGGGATGCTCTGAATAGAGCGGAGGAAAAGGCAAAGGTAGAGGCTGACAAAAGGGCCGAAGCCGAGGCCAAGCCAAGCAGGATTCTCGGCGATTCCGAAATGCGTGTTGCATGTGAATGTTGCGGCAAAGAAGACATTCCAAGCAACAACTTGTCCAGAATCGACTCCGGCCAGTTGCTGTGTCCCACTTGCCTTGAAGCAATGAGAGAAGTTTTTTCACGCTAACTTCTGTACAAACGGCTGCAAGGTATATATTTAGTGACACAGGTGCACAGTCTCGAATGCGAACGCTCAAGTATAAAACAAAAACACTCTATCCGGCAATCGGGCTATTTGCTGTCGCAATCTTTACCGGCAGCGTTTTCGGCAGTGTGTCCAGGAACGCCGTTTCCCCGGGCATGTTTGAAAAATTCCTTTTGGGGCCAATGGCGGAAGTTGATGAGGTCATTTTCGCAGCCCGTCAAGACGGCGTCGGCAGCCACTGGTATGAGAACTTCGGCTACTACGTCCAGGATACGAACCGCAAGGTCTATCGCGCGATGGGCCGGTTGTGCAAACTGAACATCCGAACCGGACAAATCCGCGTCCTGCTCGACGACAAAGATGGTTCGGTTCGTGACCCGCAGGTCCATTACGACGGCGAAAGAATTCTCTTCTCATATCGAAAAGCCGGCTCGGACTATTTCCATTTATACGAGATAAACATCAACGGAAGCGGCTTGCGGCAGCTTACCGGCGGACCATACGACGATATCGAACCGACATACCTCAGTGACGGCGGCATTATGTTCTGTTCGAGCAGGTGCAAAAGGTGGGTCAATTGCTGGTACACACAGGTTGCAATTCTCCATCGCTGCGACGGTGACGGCGGCAATATCAAAGCGGTCTCGGCCAACATCGAGCACGACAACACGCCCTGGCCTCTGCCGGACGGCCGTGTCCTCTATCAGCGGTGGGAGTATGTAGATCGCAGCAGAGTAGCCTTTCAACATCTCTGGACGGCCAATCCGGACGGTACCGGCCAGATGGTTTACTATGGCAATATGCACCCCGGAACTTTGATGATAGACGCCAAGCCCATCCCCGGGGCCGGCAACAAGGTCGTGGCGGTCTTCTCGCCTGGGCACGGCAAGGCCGAGCACACCGGCGACATTGCCATCGTAACGCCCAAAACCGGTCCGGATGATTTGGGCTCGGCCCGGCGGATAACCCAAAAACCAGAGTTTCGCGACCCCTGGGCCTTTTCCGAGGATTGCTTCCTCGTAGCCAAAGGACCGTCACTTGTGGTGATGAACGGGCAGGGACAAACAGAAGAAATTTTCCGTCTGTCTGCGGAGCTTGCGAAAGCTAAAGTAATGGTGCACGAGCCGCGACCTCTGAGCAGGCGAAAACGTGAGAAACTGATTCCCCATCGTATTGCGCCCGGGACTGCAACGGGAAGGCTTATCCTCACTAACGTTTACAAAGGTCGGCGAATGGAGGGAGTCAAGCCAGGCGATATCGCCAAACTGCTCGTTATCGAAACGCTCCCGAAGCCGGTCAATTACAGCGGCAAAATGCCCCCCGTCAGTTATGGAGGCACGTACACCCTGGTCAGGATTCTGGGGACGGTCCCCGTCGAGCCGGATGGCTCGGCCTATATGGAGCTGCCCGCGATGCGGCCTTTGTTCTTCGTCGCCCTCGACAAAAACAACAATTCCGTCAAACGTATGCACAGCTTTCTAACGGTTATGCCCGGCGAGACGACAAGCTGTCTGGGCTGTCACGAGCAGCGAACGCGAGCGCCGGCAAACGTCGGCAGCAAATCGATAGCGGCGCTGCGGCGACCTGCCGAGAAAATAACCACGATACCGGGCATCCCGGATGTATTCGATTATCCGCGTGACATTCAGCCCATCCTCGACAAACACTGCCTCAAATGCCACGACTATGACAAACGGCGAGGCGGTGTCATCCTCAGCGGCGACCGCGGCCCGATTTACTCGCACAGCTATTATACCCTTACCGTACGCAACCAGCAGGTTATCGACGGACGCGACCGAAAGCGAACGAATCTTGCGCCTCGGACAGTCGGCACCAGCGCCAGTCCCTTGATGAAAAAGCTCGACGGCGGCCATCACGACGTAAAGCTCACCGCCCGCGAGCAGGATATGTTCCGATACTGGATAGAGGCCGGCGCACCATATCCCGGTACTTATGCCGCGCTGGGAACGGGGATGATAGGCGGTTTCCCAAAGAGCAAGCTGGATACATCCGACAGGGCCTGGCCCAGTTCGATTGCCGCGGCGAAAGCTATCGAGCGCCGCTGCCTCGGCTGCCACAATAAGTCCCTGCCTATGCCGCGATTTATCTCGGACAATCTCGACCTTGTGCTCTCGAACCCCAGCTTTGACGACGTCCGCTGCAAGATGTCCCGCCACGTAATGTTCAATCTGACGCGCCCCGAGAAATCCCTGCTCCTGCTCGCGCCGCTGTCTCGCCGCAGCGGCGGTTACGGTCTTTGTCGCAGCAGGAACAAGGACAAATCGGAGGAGCATAGTATTTTCGCAGATACGAACGACCCGGACTATCAAAAGATACTGGCGGTGTGCACAGACGGCAGGGATTACCTTGAGAATATCAAGCGCTTCGACATGCCCGGTTTTATGCCAACTCTACAGTATGTCCGTGAGATGCGAAGATATGGGGTCATTGCCGACGATACTGCCGTCTCCGCAATCGACGTCTATCAAACCGACAAGGCCTACTGGCGTTCCCACTGGTATAGCCCTCCAGCACACTAAATATGGAAGAAAGAAACGAAACTGATGGTAAATGGGGAATCACCGCTAAGTATCTGTTTGGTAGTGTTAGTACTTCTACCGGCGCTCGCGCCTACTGCATTTGGAGGACAAATCATATTCATCGACGCCGCCAAAGAAAGGTGATTGTACTCACAGGGCATCTGAACAGAAGATAGCATATCACGTATCCTTGCAATTTCAGGGATTCGTGCTAATATCTCACCATGCAAACGCAACATCCGGACATAACGCGACGCGATTTTCTGGGCAGCGCAGCCGGGATGCTCGCGGCGCCGTGGCCCGGGCTTATCGCTGCGGAAGCGCAAGTCGTCATCGAGCCTAAGGAGCGTCAACGGATTGAGGCGGCGATTCCAAGCAAAGCCTTCGCTCGGCCTCGAAGACATCGCAAACTCCTGATTTTCGACCTCAATGTCGGATACGGCGGGCACCGCTCCATCCCTACCGCCAACCTGGCTTTTACACTGATGGGCACAAAGACAGGCGCTTTTGAGACGGTGGTCAGCAAAGACCCATCCGTCTTCAAGGGCGAAAATCTGAGACGATTCGACGCCGTCTTTCTGAACAACACAGTGGGCAATCTCTTTGAAGATTCCGGGTTGAGGCAAAGCCTGGTCGAATTTGTTTACGGCGGAGGCGGACTGCTCGGGGTTCATGGCACTTCGGTGGCCTTTACCCGCTGGCCGGGCGCTCATGAGGACTGGCCGGAGTTCGGCATAATGCTCGGCGCACGCGGCGCGAACCACTATGACAGCGACGAGCACGTCTTCATCAAACTCGACGACCCCAACCACCCTGTCAATAAGCCTTTCGGCGGCAAGGGCTTCGAGTACAGGGACGAGTTCTTTCGTGTCCACGGGCCTTATTCGAGAAACAGGGTCCGCGTGCTTTTCAGCATCGACACCGACAAAACCAAATTCCAGGGACAACCGCGCGGCAACTGCTTCCGCGAGGACAACGACTACGCACTGGCATGGGTGCGGCGGTACGGCCGGGGACGCGTTTTCTACTCTACGATTGCACACAATCCCTACGTCTTCTGGGACCCAAAGATGCTGCAGTTTTATCTCGCGGCAACCCAGTTTGCCCTGGGCGACCTGCCGGCGCCGACGATTCCAAGCGCCAAGTTGACGCCGGCCATTCGCGCGCAGGAACAGCTCGGCTGGCGACTCGGCATAGAAGCCTATACTTTTCATAAATACACGCTTTTTGAGGCCATCGATAAAACCGCCCGGCTCGGCCTGCCTTATATGGGCGGATTAAGCTTCCAGAAGGTCAGCAAGGAAATCCCCGGGAACTTCGATGATAAACTGACCGACGACGAGATGAAACAAATCCGCCTGAAATTAGACTCAGCCGGCATTTGTCTGCTGACCTATTATTTCGGCCGGATTCCCGGCGACCAAACCGGCTGCCGTAAGATATTCGAGTTTGCAAGAAAGATGGGCATCGAAACTTTCATATCCGAGCCGCTGCCCGAAGCGCTGGATACGATTGAGAAGTTCTGTGACGAATACGACATCAACGTCGCCATTCACAACCACGACCGGAAAGGCTCGCCGCAGTATTGGAATCCGGAAGGGGTACTGAGAGTATGTCGGGGACGAAGCAAGCGAATCGGGGCCTGCGGGGATATGGGCTACTGGATGCGAAGCGGTATCGACCCTGTCAAGGCAGTGAAAACCCTTAAGAACCGCCTGCTCACAATTCAGATGCATGACCTGAACGAGTTGAGCGGCGAAGGGCACGATGTACCCTGGGGCGCCGGCGTCGGCAGGACCCGACAGTTCATCGACCAAATCCACCGCCTGAGCATCAGGCCCACCATGTTCGGCCTCGAATACTCCTACAACTTCTTCGAGTCGATGCCTCAGATAGCAAAGTGCATCGAGTTCTTCAACAAGACCTGCGTGCAACTGGCAAAGCGAGGTGAACAATGACACGAACAGATAATTCTAAAGGGACAGACTCTCGCCGGCTCACGCGGCGACATTTCTTAGGCCGTGCTGCCGGACTTTCAGGAATCGTCGCTGCGCCGTGGATTGTTTCCTCCCCGGCGCTGGGTGCGAACGGAAACGTGGCGCCGAGCGAGCGCATCACGGTAGGCTTGATTGGTAAAGGGCTGATGGGCAGCGGACACTTGCGCCGGTTGGTTGGCGACCGAAGCGTTCAAGTGCTGGCCGTCTGCGATGTGGACCGTCTGCGGTGCGAGGACGGCAAGCGCCGCGTGGAAGAGACCTACGCCGCAGACCGCTCCAGCGGTACGTATCACGGCTGCGCAGCGTATAATGACTATCGCGAACTCCTGGCTCGACCGGACATTGACGCAGTGGTGATTGTCACGCCGGACCATTGGCACGCGTTGCAGGCGATTGACGCGGCCAAGGCAGGCAAGGACATCTATTGCGAGAAACCGATTTCGATAACGGTTCGCCAGGGGCGCCGGCTGGCCGAGACGGTGCGCAGGTATTGCCGGATTTTCCAGACCGGAACCCAGTACCGTTCGATTCCCACGGTCCGCCGGGTCTGCGAGTTCGTCCGCGCAGGCGGGCTCGGCAAAGTCAAGCAGGTCTTCACGTTGTGGAGCAGCCTGGCGGGCTTCATGCGAGCTGTACGATTCAAGTCCCATGCAAAGATGATTGATGCCGGGAAGTCCGGCAATTCGTATGTTCCGCTGGATTTTGCTTTGCCGGCCGAACCGGTGCCGGAAGGATTGGACTGGAACCTGTGGGTCGGTCCGGCGCTTTGGCATCCCTACAACCGCCTTTACCACACGAATCCGTCTCCGGGCGTTGTCCCCTGGTCGTTCGAAGAGGATTTCGGCGCCGCCTCAGTAACCTGGCACCATTCTCATAGCGCCGATGTGATTCAGTATGCGTTGGGCGCCGAAAACAGCGGGCCGGTGGAATTCATCCATCCAGCTAGCGGAGAGTACCCAACGCTCACCTGCAAGTACGCCAACGGAACGCTCCTTCACCTGGTTGATAACTGGCCGATGGTCAAGAATGTCTATAAGGCAGTCCCTGCAACGGCCCGATTAGCGGGAAGCTTTGGAGGTGTGTTCGTCGGAGAGAAAGGCTGGGTAACGTCTATGTCTACCGGAGGGCCCGTTGAGGGCGGCCCTGAGAATATATTCGACCAAATGAAGTTAAAAACTCGCCAGGTTAACATCGGGGACAACAACCATCACGCGAACTGGCTCGAGTGCATTAGAACGCGAAGGCAGCCGAGTACCGACGAGGAGATTGGCCATCGCTCGGCATCGCTGGGACATCTGACCATCATTGCGCACAAGCTGCAGCGGTCCTTGAAGTGGGACCCGGCCGCAGAAGTCTTCCCCGACGACGATATGGCCAACCGCCTGCTCTGCCGTGCGATGCGCGCGCCCTGGCCAATCTGATACTCCGGCGCGACGATGCCTTCGGAAGAAGAATTGAGAAAAAAGACCTTGTTGACCCCAATAACACGAGGCGGCAGAGAGGAAAATGAGAGTGTTGGGACTCGAACCCAAGACCTACGGCTTAAAAGGCCGTTGCTCTACCAACTGAGCTACACTCCCGGAAAACTCTAAAGCTCAATAATGTAACAACGTCCGAAACAAGCTGTCAACCCTTTTTCTCAGAAAACGACAGTGCAGTGCCAGGGAGTATTGGACTATCTTCGTGAGCGATTCAGCAGATTCCTGCTCAACTTTTTCATTTCCGTTCTGGTGCGCTGCGGCCGGCGGCAACATACCTGTCCAACTGCGACTTCAGCTCCTTGACGATTTCCGGATGTTCGAAGTAAAGATTAGTCGTCTCGCCGGGGTCGGTTTCGAGGTTATAAAGCTGCCCCGGCGCATCGGGGGCTTTTTCGGGCAGGGCGAACGGTTTCATGTTTTCGCTGCGGTAGCTGTTACCTCCGGAACCTTTGTGGTCGAGATACTTCCACTGTCCCCGGCGGATCGCGAGCGCCAATGAGATGGTCTGCTGGAGCGTGTAACGGCGAACCGGCTTGTCGCCCTGCGTCCCGAGCAGCACGCCCAGCATATCGAAGCTATCCTCGGCGGCATCGTCGGGCAATTTCGAGCCGACAACCGCCGCACAGGTCGCCATTACATCCGTCAGGCTGACGGTCTGGGCCGTTGTGGTGCCCGGTTTGATCTTTCCCGGCCAGCGAGCTATCAGCGGAACTCGATGCCCGCCCTCCCATTGGTCGCGCTTCATGCCCCGCCACGGCCGAGCGCCGTCGTGCCGGTAGTCCTTGCGCATGTTGATAACCGAGGTAACTTCCGGGCCGTTGTCGCTGGAGAACATAATCAACGTATTCTCCGCAACGCCCAGTTCGTCGAGCGTTTTCATCAACTCGCCGACGATGTAATCCAGCTCGAAAATGAAATCGCCGTGCGGACCGGCTTTGGTTCTGCCCTTGAATCGGTCGGCCGGAAAGCTCGGCAGGTGAACAGCCTGAGCGGAATGAAACAGAAAGAACGGCTTGTCCGGATTCTCCTTGACGTGCCGCCTGAGAAACTGCCGGCTCTTTTCGAAAAACACTAAATCGACTTCTTCCAGGTTATACCCCGGCGCAATCATCCCCGGACGGTTGTCCCGGGAGTAAGGATGCTTGGGCAGGTCCGTGCGGTCAACGATGCCCGTGGGCGGGACGGGAACCCGGTCGCCCCGGACGTAGGCATACAGCCAGTCCGTTGTCGGACAGCAGACCGTTCCGAAAAACTCATCGAAACCGCGATGAATCGGGGAATCGGGTATCGCCCGCGAGTAGTCGATTCGCTTGACCGGCTCCAGCCCGTTTTGATTAATCGGCTTGCCCTGCTTGTCAAAGAACGTCATCCCGATATGCCACTTGCCGAACATTGCGGTGGCGTAGCCCTTGTCGCGCAGCATCTGCGGCAGTGTCAACCTGCCTTCTTCAATCATGCAGGGGCCGCCTACTCCGGTGAACACGCCGCGCATACCCGTCCTGAACGCCATCCGCCCCGTGAGCAGGCTGTAGCGAGTCGGAGTGCAGACGGTCGAAGAGCTGTGTGCATCGGTGAAGCGAATCCCTTCTCGAGCAAGCTTATCGAGGTTTGGAGTAGCAACCTTTGACTCGCCGTTGTAACAACCGATGTCTCCATAACCGAGGTCATCCGCAAGGATGAATACGATGTTAGGGCCGGATAGCCTCTTTTTGGCTGCAAATGCACTGCAACCGGCCAAACCGGCGGCTCCTGCCGCCATAAGGCCCAGAAATTCACGTCTATTGAGTTTGCCTCTACTCATAGTAATCTCCTTTGTGAACGATTATGGTTTTATGGACGTCCGGCTTCGCGTCATTCCCTTTCCGAGCTTCGGCAGGACCTCGCCGGATTCGACAGGCCCATAGTTGAATATTGTAAAACCGCCCGTGCGCAGGTCGCGTGTTATGTTAATTTGCTCTATCAGCTTGCTGATATCGGCCGGGTCGGGCCAGACACTCAATCCGATTCCGGGATAACATGGAACTTTGCCGGCCCAGGTGAGCTGCTGAGCAGCTATGTGCCTAAAGTAACTGCTCGAGGGTGTGTAATCCATCGGGCAGACAAAATCGAGATACCCGCGGTCACACCAGAGCTTCCAGTCCTGTCCGATGGAGTCTCGGTCACTGGGCCAGTTTCTAAAAACTGCCGCGGAAATCTTGATGCCGGGCCTGATTTTTTTAGCGCGTTGGGATATGGCGGCCACGACGGTCGTGATTTGCTGCCGTCGGTAGTCAAGCCATTTCTCGTTCAGGTCTTCATTATTTCGCAGGTCGGCGGGCCAGTCGCCGACCTTCCTGCCGATGACCTTCTCGAACCGCGACCGACAGCCTTTGCAGAAACAGCCGTCCCTGTTGGGATATCGGATGTAGTCAAAGTGCAGCCCATGGACATCGTACTTGCGGGCCACTTCGAGCATCGATTCTATCTCAAGTTTCTGGTTGTCCGGATGGGACGGACACAGCCATCTCTCGTTTGATGTGCCGTCAAAGCTGACCTGTGTTCGGCCCCGGCTTTTCATCCCGGCTATGAACTGTTTGTCCGTCGCCCAGCCCATGTTATAGTTGACCTTCCAGATATGGCACTGGACGCCGTACTTTTTACAAGCTGCCAGGCAAAGCGCGATTTGGTCGCCTTTTTCGGCGACAGATGACGCCACGGGCAGCACATCGCTTTTATAGAACGCCACACCGCCCCAGAGCATGTTCGGCAGGATGGCGGTAAATCCGTTGTCGGCCAACCGCTTAACGGCCTGGTCCCAAGTCATACCTTCCACTCCGAAGGCGTTGTGACACCAGAATGCGCGGTGCTCACCGGCCAGGGGCGTCTGGGCTAAGCAATAGGCCTCGACCATGGCCTTCCGGGCCTTCTCGGCAGAAATAATGGCCTCGGAAAAACTGTACCGGGATAGATGACGCAGGGCCGCCTCGCGCGCTTCAGCGGCCGAATTCAGCGGCCCTGAAGCATAATTACCCCCCTCAGCAGATAACTTCTTTATACTCTGTGAAGCCGAGAGGTAATCGTTATACGGTCCGAATCGCCCGATTTGGTCGATTCGCCCTTGAGCCGCCTGGCGATGCAATTCCGGCTCCAGGCTGCCGACCATCGCAAGAAGCAGTTGCAGCTTGTTGGCTGCGTCGTTCGAAATCAAAACGTGCGTTAAAAAGACGCAGTTGTTACTGGCTATAATGGCGGGCTCGCTGGTGGATATGCCTTTGTCGTTGTACCACCATGCGGCGACGCGACTTCGTCCTGCAACGGCCGAGGCACGATGAATGTTCCACGAGGTCTGCATTGTAACAGCAGGAATTCCCTGCAGCGATTTAGGGCCGGGGCGAATCGAGGCAAAATAGCCCTTGTATTTCTGGCGAACGTGCGGGCCCCTTCGAATACCAACCAGCGATTCGAGGCGGCTCGGCAAAATGTAACAGGTGATGAGCTTACCACCGGACCTGAGAAATTTGACAATCTCCTCGGCAATCCTTTCCGGCATACTCGGATTATAGGGCAGGATAACGAGCTTTCTGCCTTTGAGCTTTTCTGCCGTAACGTCGAGGTCGCTGAGAACATAATGCTCCAGCCGGCCCCGCTCGAGAAAGTCGGTCATTACATTAGTGTATTTCTTGACGGCCTCGAGTTCACCGGATACCTTCTCGGCAGCCGAATCACAGCGAACAACCACAATCTTTCCATCCGCGCCAAACAGGCCAAGGGCCGCGATGTAGAACTCCGTATCCACGTCCCTGCCCCGCCACGCAGAGATTCGGATGGTATCGACCTTACCCCAACCGGCCGGATTGCCTTCGATGTTGGTGGCTTTTTTGTGGACCTTAATCGAGGTCCATCCGGTCGAGCCGGAGGCATCGAATCGCCCTGTGTACCAACCGCTGCCGCTGTGGAAGTACATATTAAAACCGGTCACGGGTGATGTATCGCGGCTGTAGAACAGAAACTGCGCGCCGCTGCACATCGTAAGGTCCAGCTTGAGATTGCGGTCCCAGGAAGCGCGCCCAATCTTTGTGCCGCGAAAGTTGCAGGGCATTTTCAAGGCCTTGTGGCCGCCGATGTCCACGATGGAGACGGATTTGCTGCCCGACATTGGCTGCCAGGCTGTTTGGGCAAACTGCTGGGAATATGAAAAATCGTCCACCAGCTCGTAGTCGGTACTGGGAATCGGCGGCACGGCCGCTAAAACGGCAGCAGGCCGAACAACGCAAACAATGACGAAAACCGCTGTTTTAAGACGAACAGTCATAGAGTGCTCCTGAAAAAGGTTGTCGGTTATTCCGGGATTTTACTGGAAGTATACGGCTACTGATATTCGGCTTAATTGTCAAAGTTAGCTCCACGTATTTACGACAAATAGTGTACCTGCTTGACCGATGGGCTGCAAATGCAATTTTGAGCGGCCTTTCGAATTGGATGAGCTAACCGAGATACATGCAGATAACGGTGTAAAAAACCGCCCAAAGCTCGAATTAAATGTACAAAAACTATTGACTTGGCTGCCTTGTATATGTTAAAATGAGTAAAGAGTATGTAACCGATAATTATGATTTTATGCTCTCAAGATAAAGTATCGAATCGAAAGCGTAAAACTAAAGGTAAAGAATGCCCCAAACGCCGGCGCCTTGCGTTTGGGAACTCAAAGGGGATGGAAGATGCAAAATCTCATAGCTCGCCCCTGTATTAACCTGATGATTTCTCAGCCCCGGATTGACGACGTGGTGTGTCGATGAAATGTTTGGAATGTAACAAGTTGATGGTTCTGGTCGTGTTATCGGCGGTTTGTCTGGCCGGCGGTGTGGCCAGGGGCGACGCAATCTGGACCGCATATAACGATTGTGTCCGTAGTCCTGAGGACAATAAACCTGCGAACACAACCGATTGGACGATTTACCAGGGTACCACCAATCAATACACCGGGAAACTGAAGGATTTTGCCACCGGCAGCGAAGTGGACATGCCCACGGTAAAATTCACGATGAACCAGGCTGTTCCGGTAAAGCTTCAAACAGACTATGCTGTCCAACCTGTTGCGGGCACGAATGCGTATGACATTTTCAACGGAAAGGTGGGTCTCGGCGGTTCTATCATCTGTCATAGTAGCGACAATGGCTGGTGGGTCGAGATAGACTTCAATGACCTGGACCCTGCCAAGACATACACGTTTGTGGGCACGGCTGTACGCACCGGGTCAACAGCGATGGACCGTATTTCGCTTTTCA
This sequence comes from Sedimentisphaerales bacterium, assembly GCA_030611315.1. Classification (GTDB taxonomy): domain Bacteria; phylum Planctomycetota; class Phycisphaerae; order Sedimentisphaerales; family Anaerobacaceae; genus JAUWPZ01. The sequence continues at coordinate 3,037 of JAUWPZ010000055.1, read as the reverse complement.
CCATCGAGGACGTTGAGGATTACGTCAACAACAGCGGATATCATCCGGAGGTAGGGAACCCGAGCTGGGTTGGGACGGACATGACGAAGTTCCTGGCCGTTCGTAATGAGATGTATGGCATAGTGGTTCGCTGGGACAATATTGTTCCAGGGCCGGATGGGGATTTTACAGTCCGGGCCGAAGCGGACAGCAGTCCGGGCTCCCACGGAAGACATGGGTATCCGTTCCACGGCTTTATGCTCCAGCAGATGGGCCCAATAGGCAACCAGCCGCCAACGGTTGAGGCCGGAAGCGACCAGGAAATCAGGCTGCCGAACAACTCCATCGTCCTCGACGGCACAGTAGAGGACGACGGCCTGGGAGAGCCGAATGGTTTTCTGGAGTTTATGTGGTCGAAGGTCAGCGGGCCGGGCACGATAGCGTTTGAGCCAAACGCATTTGTCACAAATCCCACAGTAACATTCGAGCCCGTTCGCCACGGGGATTATGTGCTTCGCCTCGATGCCAACGACGGCGAGCTGGCTTCCTTTGACGAGGTAACGATTACGGTCCTCGAGTCTATCTGCCCGATGGGCGACCTCAACGGAGACTGCATAGTCAATTCGCAGGACCTTGATACCCTTGCCGGTCAGTGGCTCTTGCCGAACGGCTCGGCGGACCTCGATGGTAAAAACGGCGTGGAAATGGTTGATTTTGCGTGGCTGGCGCGGAACTGGTACGAGAACCGCCAGACAGGCTCATTGAAAGTTACTATCGAGCCGCAGGGAGCAAGAGATGACGAAGCACAGTGGCGCGTGGTTGACGGCGACTGGCGAGGCAGCGGCGATATACAAAGTGACCTGCCGGTTGGCTCGCACACGGTTGAGTTTAAGACAATCTTCGGCTGGGACACGCCGAGCAACCAGCAGAAACAGGTTAATTATGCCCAAACAACCAGCGCCGGCGGGACTTATATACAGCAGACAGGTACATTACAGGTTACAATTTCCCCTCAGGGAGCCATCGAAGACGGAGCAAAATGGAGTGTGGACGGCGGATCCTGGCGGGACAGCGGCGACATAGAGCTGTCGGTCGGCTTGCACACCGTTGAGTTTATGGCCATCACCGACTGGGTCAAGCCGGGCACCCAGCGGGAGGTCCAGGTCAACAATAATCTGATAACCAATATCGACGGGATTTATAAAGAGCTGGCAGATGCCCCGGTGGTAATCAGCGAGTTTATGGCGGTCAATTCCTATGTGCCCTTTATCAGCAACCTTGACATTTACACAGAGGGTGACGTTCATCCGGACTGGATTGAGCTTCACAGCCTGGACTCGGTCAACACCATCGACCTCGAAGGCTGGTATCTGACGAATGACAAAGATGAGCTGACTAAGTGGAAATTCCCCGGTGGAGTTACCATTAGTCCCGACGGATATCTCGTGCTCTTTGCATCAAGCAAGACGAAGAAAGACTACCCGGCGAACTATCCGTATATTGACAACTATGGGGCCCTTCATACCAACTTTGCTCTTGGCAGGGAGGGCTATCTGGCCCTGGTCAAACCGGACGGCCTGACCATCGTGCATGAGTATGCGCCTCAGTACCCGGAGCAGAGAGGTTTTGTTTCCTATGGTATCGGCAGTGGAGGCGGGTACGGCTATCTTAAAACCCCGACGCCGGGGACACAGGAAAATGGTAAATGGACAGGGGCGGAGAATTCGGCAAATTACGAAGGCGTTGTCGCCGATACGAAATTCGACCACGACCGCGGCTTTTATGATGAATCTTTTGAAGTCGCCATTAGCTGTACCACACCGGGCGCTGCTGTACGCTATACCACCGACGGCAGTGAGCCCACGCTCTCCAACGGTTCGGCCTACAGCACCAAGATTCCTGTCAATACGACCAAATGCCTGCGGGCGGCAGCGTTCAAAACGGGCTGGCTGTCTTCAGATGCGGATACCCAAACCTACATCTTCCTCGACGACGTGGTAACACAGACCAAGCCGAGCAGTCCTGACTATCCGACTTCGTGGAATGGATATACGGCCGATTATGATATTGAAAACAATCCCGGCGACCTGGCAAAAGTCGCCGGCAACCCCGGCTACTCGGCCAGCGAAGCCAGGGCGGTTATCAAGAACGCCTTGTTGGCAATCCCCACGCTCTCGGTCGCGACGAATACGAGCAATCTGTTCAGCTCAAGCGGGGACTGGAGAAACGGTGGGATTTATCTGAACACAAGTGAAAACAACGCGACTATCTTCTGGGAGCGACCTGTCTCGGCGGAGTTCTTTAGCATCAACGGCAACAAAGAGTTCCATGTGAATTGCGGCTTGCGCCTTCAGGGCGGGGCCAGCAGAAAGCCGAGAAATGCTCCGAAGCACTCGTTTAGTCTTCGGTTCAGGGGAGGCTATGGGCCGAGTCAGCTCGAATTCTTGTTGTCCGACAATTCGCCGGTGGACTCTTTCGACTCTCTCCATCTCCGCGCGATGTATAACAACTCCTGGATACACTGGAGCCCCTCACAGCGCAATATAGGCTCCATGATTCGGGACCAGTGGATGCGCGACTCGCTGCTTGATATGGGTCAGATTTCCGGCGGGCAGGGCACATACGCGCACCTGTACCTCAACGGCCTGTATTGGGGTGTGTACAACGTTCACGAAAGGCCTGATGCATCTCACTACGCCTCGTACCACGGAGAAAACGAGGACAGACTCGACGCTTTGAACAGCGGCGAGCCGGTGGACGGCACCGCGGGGTCGTGGAACAGCCTTCATAGCCTCGTCAACAATGCTGTCAGCGGTGGAATCAGCCTGTCGGAATATCAACAAATACAGCAGAAACTCGACGTCGTCAATCTCATCGACTACATGATGGTAAATCATTACGGCGCCAATCACGACTGGGACAACAAGAATTGGCGCGCTGCCGGCGGTGGACTCGCCGACGCCCCGTGGCGAATATTTAGCTGGGACGCCGAACGCGTGCTGGAAATCGTCACTGCCAACCGAACCGGCCAAAATAGCAAAGACGACCCGAGCAGATT